>JAIPCC010000012.1 GCA_021738405.1 Crocinitomicaceae bacterium
ATATGAACTTTTACTTCGATGTACAAAACGTTTATGGCTTCAAAACAAAAGTGGCACCTATTTTACTCGTGCAAACCGATGCCAATAATCAACCGCTCGTCGATCCGAATGACCCCACGCGCTATCAAACCACGTTGCTAGAAAACGCGTCGGGTATTTTACAACCAGCGCTCGGCATTATCATTGAATTCGTCACGAAGAAAGCAAAGTAAATCGCTTGCTTTGAATTTTTAAAAAAGTGGTATCTTTGCACCCAAAATAAAAGAAATTACATGGCAACGAACAGAACTTTTACAATGCTTAAGCCCGATGCAATCGAAAACGGGCACATGGGCAAAATCATCGACATGATCATCAATGCTGGTTTCAGCATCAAAGCAATGAAATACACGCAACTTTCTGAGGCACAAGCTAAAGAATTTTATGCAGTACACGCTGAGCGTCCGTTCTACGGTGAACTCGTCGAGTACATGACCAGCGGCCCTATCGTTGCAGCTATCCTCGAAAAAGATAACGCAGTTGCAGATTTCCGTACACTTATCGGTGCTACCAATCCAGCCGAAGCTGCAGAGGGTACCATCCGTAAGGCTTATGCAGAAAGCATAGGACGCAATGCCGTTCACGGTTCTGACTCCGACGAAAACGCAGCAAATGAAGGTGTATTCCATTTTGCAGCGAACGAGATTTTCTAATTTCGTCTATCATCTTTAAATCAAAAGACCGCTCTGCGGTCTTTTTTTATGTACAGCCTCATGAGATTCACAGAAGCCACCGAGAAACGCCGCACTTTCGGCATTATTTCTCACCCAGATGCCGGTAAAACAACCCTGACCGAAAAACTTTTGCTTTTTGGTGGGGCTATACAAACCGCTGGTGCCGTCAAAAACAACAAAATCAAAAAATCGGCCACCTCTGACTTCATGGAAATCGAGAAGCAGCGCGGTATCTCTGTTGCTACCTCCGTGATGGCTTTTGCTTACAACGGCAAACAAATCAATATCCTCGACACACCCGGTCACAAAGACTTCGCCGAAGACACCTTTCGAACGCTGACGGCTGTGGATAGCGTCATTCTCGTCATCGACTGCGCCAATGGGGTAGAAGCGCAAACCGGCCGCCTCATGGAGGTGTGTCGCATGCGCAAAACGCCCGTGATCATTTTCATCAACAAAATGGACCGCGATGGCAAAGAAGCTTTTGACTTACTCGATGAGCTCGAAGCCAAACTAGACATCAAAGTGCGTCCGCTCACTTGGCCTATCGGCATGGGCGACCGCTTCCAAGGGGTTTACAACATCTATCAAAAAGGACTCAACCTTTTTGCTGCCAACAAAACTAAAATTGCAGACGACGTCGTCTCCATTTCAAGCTTATCAGATCCCACCCTAGATCAAATTATCGGTGAAAACCCGGCCAACGAACTCCGAGAAGAAATTGATACCGTTGAAGGCGTTTACGATCCTTTTGACCGCAATTCTTATTTGGCGGGCGATGTCGCACCTGTCTTTTTTGGTTCGGCCGTCAACAACTTCGGGGTGAAGGAATTACTCGATACCTTTTGCGAGATTTCACCATCGCCACGAGGCCGAGAGAGCGACACCCGCATGGTAGAGCCCGAAGACGAACGTTTTTCAGGGTTCGTCTTTAAAATCCATGCCAACCTCGACCCCAAACACCGCGACCGCATCGCCTTTTTGCGCATCGTTTCTGGCCGTTTTGAGCGCAACAAGTTTTACCACCATGTGCGCCTCAGCAAAGACATGAAATTCCCGAATCCAACGTCTTTCATGGCACAAGACAAAAGCGTCATCGACGCCGCCTACCCAGGCGATGTCATCGGGCTTTACGACACTGGTTCGTTCAAAATTGGAGACACCCTCACCACCGGCGAGAAAATGCTCTTCAAAGGTATTCCGTCATTCTCTCCAGAGATTTTCCAAGAGTTGGAGAACTTAGACCCACTCAAGTCTAAGCAATTGGAGAAAGGCATACGCCAGCTCATCGACGAAGGCGTTGCGCAATTATTTGTGCAGCAACCCGGAAACCGCAAAATTGTGGGTACGGTTGGTCAGCTCCAGTTCGAAGTCATCAATTACCGCCTCATCCACGAATACGGCGCTAATTGCCGTTTTGTGCCGCGCAATTATTTCAAAGCTTGCTGGATCACCTCCACAAGCGACGAGCAGTTGGCTAATTTCAAGCGCGCTAAAAGCAACTATTTGGCCTTAGATAAAGATGAAAATTTAGTTTTCTTGGCCGAAACGCCATTCCTTTTGCAAATGGCCGAACAAGACTACCCAGAACTTACTTTCCACCAAACATCAGCTTTCAAACTAGAAGTAGAGTAAATTCTTGATGTATATCAAGTTGGTTTCAAGTCAAATTGAACTATTTTAGCTCAAAAAAAAGAAATGACTTCGAAAATTGAACGCAGATCTTTTCTCTCCAGGCTTGGATTAGGTTTGGGAGGCACGCTACTTTTCCCTTTTACCCAATGGGGGAAATCAAAAACCAGTGAAATGTCAGCACTTATTCTCAAAACAAGACCCCTCGGTTTTCAGTGGGAAACCCTCGATCCCTTTCTTTTCTGTGTACACCACGAAGATTTCTTTCCAAAAGGCAATGCTGCTTTAGGGCCAGACCCGAGCAATTTTGAAGGTCGCCACATGGGCCAAGATTTCATCGTCAAAGACGGCTTTCGCATGTACCACGGCTCCACCGTTCCGGGCTTTCCCGGGCATCCGCACCGCGGTTTTGAAACCATCACGGTCGTCAGAACAGGTTTGGTGGACCACGCAGACAGCATGGGCGCTGCCGGCCGCTATGGCAATGGCGATGTCCAATGGATGACCGCCGGAAAAGGCGTGCAACACGCAGAAATGTTCCCGCTGCTCAATCAAGATGCAGATAATCCGCTAGAGCTCTTTCAAATTTGGCTCAACTTACCCAAGCGCAGCAAAATGGTGCAGCCGCATTTCAAAATGCTCTGGGCCGAGTCTGTACCAAAGTTTAGCCTAGACCAAAACGGAACCAAAGCACATATTGAAGTTTTAGTTGGTCAATTAGGAGCGCACAAAGCAGCTGCCACGCCTCCAAATTCTTGGGCCGCAGATCTCAATAACCACGTGGCTATCTACAACATCCAATTAGAACCAGGAGCTACTTTTGAGCTTCCGGCAACGGCAAGTGGTGTCAACCGCAGTATTTATTATTACGAGGGCAATGGCCTTCAAATTGGTGGGCAAACCATTGCGCATTATCACGCTGCCGACGTAGATGCTGCCCAGGTTTGTACTTTCAAAAATGGAACTGAAGCCTCCAAAGTATTGGTGCTGCAGGGCCGCCCGATCAATGAGCCCGTAGTACAGCACGGCCCATTTGTCATGAACAGTAAAGAAGAAATCTACCAA
Organism: Crocinitomicaceae bacterium; assembly: GCA_021738405.1. Lineage (GTDB taxonomy): Bacteria > Bacteroidota > Bacteroidia > Flavobacteriales_D > Crocinitomicaceae > UBA952. The sequence continues at coordinate 3,411 of JAIPCC010000012.1, forward strand.
GCCTTTCAAGATTACCAGCAAACCCAATTCGGAGGTTGGCCATGGCCGCGCTACGATCAAGTCCACGACGCCAAGCTTGGGCGCTTTGCCAAGCATGCCGATGGCAGGATGGAGAAGCCGAAGGGGTAGGCCTCTACTTCTAGCTGGATAATTTGAAAGTTAACGACTTAAAGCAAATCCTTTTCTAAATCCAATTTGCGCACCAACTATCCCCGTGCCATAATGGTTTGTAATACCCATCGTTTGATTTAAGACACTTTCGCTATATGGGGAATAAACATAGGGAGCATAGGAAATCGCCAAAAACAAGGAGCCCTTAATTTCCGCTAAACATGGTAAAGAATATCCAAACTTCACTTGTACATCGGAGCCTATTCCGAAGGCCCGAGTTGGCGTTTCATCCACTAGAATAGGCTCTTGGTTTACCCTTCGAAAAAGCCCGCTTACTGTCAAGGCCAATCTCATTTCAGTATAACAATTCGAGTGAAGAATGCTAAAGTCCTTGCGCGCAAAATATCCTAGATTACTGATGTACAAATTGATTGCATTCGCCATGTTTTTATTTTCCGCAACACTCTTAAAAAATGAAAGATCAAAGGACAGGCCATGAATTAGTTCTTGTTTTGTTGATAGTCTATAATTAAAAGACGTGTTGAACCCATGCATAAATAATGGCTGTTTTTCAATGAGCCAAGGTCTACTGAAATTGTACAATTGAATGGAACGGTCCCATTGTTTGGCATACATGTATTTATAAGATACATCCATGGAGAATTTTTGGGCATGGACCACATGGAAAAAGAAAATACAAAAAAATAAGGTGTTTTTCATAGCTTAACTTGAAGTGATAAGGTCAAGAACTGCTTTATATGCAGACTCTACTGCACCATGAACGGTTTGATGATGACCGTTTATGTTCATCGCTTCGCCTGCAAAGAAAACTTTATTATCAATCGGCTCCGCGGCGATTTGTCGCGCATTGTCCATGCCAATGGTACTGTACGAATAAGCACCTTTGATAAATGGTTTGTCTGTATAATCTTGAACAAAGGATTGCATAAAATACAAAGAAGCTTGACCGTTAAACATGAGGTCTAATTCTTGAATCAATGCGTTTGTAATCGCAGCATCGTTCCCTAATGCATGTAAATTTGCTGCTTGATCTCCCATAACAAAGGCTATCAATACGACATCATTTGTGGTTTTTCCAATGGAATCATCTAAATATGCGGCACAAGTGGACCCCCCATAGGTATTTTCCGGGAAGAATTTCACGTTAAATTTTAAGAACACTTTCATCCCTGGACCCATTCCAAAACGAGAAAATGCATCTGTTTTTGTTGCAGGTAATGAAGGATTAAATTGAATCTCATTTAACTTCAAAATGGAAATGGGTACGGTCAAAATAAGCTTATCACAGAAATATTCAGCTCCATTTTGATCAATCACTTGAATTTGAGCTCCGCTATAATCGATAGAAACAACGGGCTTATTCAAATTTATTTGATTCAATATTGGCTGAGCAAATTGCTGATAAATGAAATCGAAAAATGTATCAGAGAATTTATAATCATCATCACCTGAAACCCAATTTTCTTCATCCTTGCTATTCCAATAGGCTGATAAAAGGGAAGCTGAGGCACCTTGATCAGCGGCAATTGCCTCAACGATTTGATCATAACTGCTATCTAGTCCTACCTGATGCGCGTAATCTTTGAAGGAAATATCTGGAAGATTTTTTTGCTCAAAAATATACGGGTCTTTTGGTAATTCAGTAACCATTTTATTCTCAAACCAATAACTCATCGATGAATCATCCAGCGTAACTTTTGTTTGTGTTTGCAGGATTAAATCCCCTAAAATATTATTCGTTCCATGTAACCATTGCGCACCGGTATCTACATCGTAATCTGAGAAACCTGATAATTTCCCCAACCGACCACCGATCCGATCACTCGCCTCTAAAATCTGAAAAGAAATTCCTTTTGAACGCAGTAAATACCCAGCGTATAAACCAGCAGCACCTGCCCCGATAATGAGTACCTTACCCTTATATTCATCCTGATCAAAAAAAGAATCTTTGCGGCATGAATTTAATATCGCGGACGGAACCAGAATAAAACCAGATGTTAGCAAACAAGATTTTAAAATAAAATCACTTCGTTTCATTGATTAAAGATAGCATCTCTTCATCAATTCAACAACTTACCCCTCCTAAATCCCGACGGAGTCATTTGTTTTTTCTTTAAAAAAACACGATTGAAATAACTCAAGGACTCAAAGCCGCTGTCGTGGGCAATTTTACCTACTGTATCTTCAGTGGAAAGCAATAAATGACAAGCTTCGGTAATGCGCAAATTATTTAAATAATCGGAAAAAGTGGTGCCGGTAGCTTTTTTGAAGAACTTGCAAAAATTACTTTCTGACATAAATACAAGGTCGGCCACGCGTTTCAATGAAATTTGTTCTTGGAAATGATATTGCAAGTAGGCACACACTTTATTCACCCTCGTTTCAAATTGTTTGGTCATGATGCCGTGGTAATTTTCAGTCGTAAGCGGTCTAGATATACCATTACTTAACGCATTGAGAATGGATAATAAAGACAAAATGCGCTCAAGTCCAGCGGTATTTGTTAGGGTATAAAGTTGATCGGCAAGAAGTTGATCGGACTCAAAACATAGACCTCGTTTTGAGAGTTCGAGTAATTTTTGAATGGATTGACTTTCATGAAGCTTCAAAAATGGAGCTATGAATTCCTTTGAAAATTGAATGACCAGCGCTTCGGAAGGAGCGCCATCGTCTAGCTTACCACACCAGGTATGCGGCAAATTACGCCCCAACAACACCAAATCACCTTCCGAAAAATGCGCGTGTGAGTTGCCCACAACGCGATAACCAGTACCTTTTAGAATATAGGTTAATTCATATTCGGGGTGGTAGTGCCACTTGAACTCAAAAGCCGCAACACGCAAGTGTTTTGCGTAAAAACTCGCGTCTCCTTGTTTGGATGGTATGTCTTCTAAATGGGCCTTCATGAGCTCTTATCAACTAAATTAGTCTTTTATTTGCGATAAAAATTCAATATAGTATCATAAAACTATAGAATTCGACTAAAACGCGCCGCTAGGTTGTATTATTTTTGAAAATCTAAAATACGCGCCATGAAGCACTTACTCAATGCAACCTATGCCTTGACTTCAGATCAAATTGCTTTTTTCAAGCAAAATCAATACATCAAACTCAAACAGGTATTTGACGCCCCTACGATACAGTTTTTCAATGAAGCCATATCCAAGCAGGTCGAACAGATGAACAAGGTAGAAACGCCACTTGAGGAGCGCAGTACTTACGGTAAGGCTTTTCTGCAACTCTTCAATCTATGGACCGAAAACGACCTCGTGAAAGACATCGTGCTGAGCAAACGCTTGGGTCAAATTGCGGCAGAACTCATGGAGGTAGATGGTGTTCGGCTCTACCATGATCAAGCGTTGTTCAAGGAAGGTGGCGGTGGCATCACGCCTTGGCATGCCGATCAGTTTTATTGGCCTTTAGCCAGCGATAAAACGGTTACTGCCTGGATTCCCTTACAAGCCACACCTTTAGAAATGGGCCCCTTAGAATTCAGTGCAGGCAGTCATGTGATTGTGGAAGGTCGCGAATTAGAAATTGGGGATCAGAGCGAGGCAGTCATGCAAAAAAAGCTACGTGTCACTGATTTTCAGCATGTCATTGAAGCCTTTGACATCGGTGAAATCAGTTTTCATTCGGGTTGGATCTTTCACAGAGCAGGCGCCAATACCACTAGCGACATGCGAAAAGTCATGACGGTGATTTATATGGATAAAGACATGGTGCTCAAAAAACCAGATAATCCCAATCAGGAAGTTGACTGGCATACTTGGTGCCCGGGTGCGCAAATTGGCGAGGTCATCCAAACACCACTCAATCCGCTTATTTATTCAAAATAGCCATGAACATACAATATACTTGCACTTTTTGGGGGCGCGAACATTTGTCGGCGAGCGCATTTTTAAATGAGGCCATCAGTCAGGGTTTCGCTGGTGTAGAGATCAATTTTCCCGATGACAAGCAATTTGTGGATGAATTTATGTCTGAATTGGAACGCATCCGCAAGACAAGCCATCCAGATTTTATCTTTATTGCTCAACAAGTGCTTTCAAACGAAAAAGAAACCGTTGCTGCGTACAGCGAACGTTTGACAAATCGACTGAATTTGCTCGTTGGTTTAAATCCAAATGCCATCAACTCACATACGGGCAAGGATTTTTTTGAGTTTGAAGAGAATTGCGCCATCATTGAAAAAGCAGAGCAGGTGACAGCCGCTGCGGGTATTCCGCTTTGGCATGAAATCCATCGGGGTCGGTTTTCCTTTCATTTAAAGACGCTATTGGCTTATTTAGCGGCATTTCCTCAGATGAAGTTAGTCGCCGATTTCTCTCATTTTTGTGTCGTATCAGAAAGTGATTTAAGTGACCAACAAGAACTCTTGACACGAATCTATCCAAACATACAACACATCCATGCACGCGTAGGATTTGAGCAAAGTCCACAGGTGAATCATCCTTTTGCTCCTGAATGGAAAAAATACTTGAATCAATATACCACTTGGTGGAAAGAAATCATTGATTTTCATGCGCAGAAAGGAGCTACGCATTTGACGATTACCCCGGAGTTTGGTCCTTACCCTTACCTGCCTCAAGCGCCCTTTAGCCAAGCGCCGCTTGCCGATCAACACGCACTCAACCTCCAAATGAAGCAGTATTTGGAACAAAATCTGCTCGTCAAATGAAAACTACCAGACTTCATTTGTTCTTTCTTTTTCTCTCGTTGTCGGGAGCAATCTCCACTATTTGGGCTCAGCACAACGCCGAGTTTGTCAGGCCCTTTATTGGCACCGATGGCACCGGACACACCTTTCCGGGGCCGTCCATGCCTTTTGGAATGGTGCAACCTGGGCCAGATAACCAAGATTACGGCTGGAACCACACCAGTGGCTATCAGTACAAAGACACCTTTTTAATGGGCTTTTCGCAAACGCGCTTCAGCGGTACGGGCATCAATGAAATGGGCGATATCCTCTTGTTGCCGATCAATCCGCAGCAAGCACAGCTCAAAAACGCGTATTTCAAAGAAAGCGAAACGGCAAGTGTTGGCTATTATGGACTCACCAAACAAGATGGCGTCAAGGTAGCGCTCACTTGTACCGAGCGGGTGGCTTTTCATCAGTATACTTTTCCACAAAAGGACGCGCAAGTACTTGTGGATTTTCAGCATGGCCTGCGCTTTGTCTTTGAAGAAAACGATCCCAAAGGATTGGTCCTGGAAAGTGACATCAAGTTTGAAAACGATTCTACGATTTCAGGATATTGTTCGACCAGTAATTGGGTGAATCGCCGCTATTATTTTACCGTCTCATTTAGTAAACCGTTTGCGCATTCAACGTTGTTGGCAGGCGCGCAAAACGCAAAAGCACCCAAATATTTGTTGGATTTCACCTTGAACAAGGAAAAGGTGCTCCAAGTAAAAATTGCCTTATCTACGGTGGATGTAGAAGGCGCCAAACGAAACATGGAAGCGGAAGTCGACCATTGGGATTTTCAAAAAGTACGCGACGCAAATCAAAACGGTTGGGAAAATTATTTGTCGAGAATTGACATCAAAGCACCCCAAAAGCAAAAAGAAATATTTTATACTTCCTTGTATCACTTGCTTTTGCAGCCCTCCAATATTGCCGATGTCGACGGAAGATACCGCGGCGCAACGGATCAAATCAGTGTGGCGCCTCACAAGGCATACTATTCCACGCTTTCCAATTGGGATATTTATCGGGGCGCGTTTCCGTTGTTGCAAATCATTGCACCTGAAAAAATTGACGGAATGGTCCAAACGATGTTGCTGCATCATGAGGCAAAGGGTTTCTTACCCATCTGGACCGCCTGGGCCCAAGACAACTATTGCATGATCGGCAACCACGCCATCCCGATGATTTTGTCTGCTGCAAACAACGGATTCACAGGTTTTGATGCTAACGAAGCCTTACAAGCAATGGTCGAAACCAGTACCAAAAGCCACATCAATTCAGATTGGGAGCTTTACAACAAATTCGGCTACTACCCTTATGATCTTTTAGATAACGAGGCGGTTTCGCGCACCCTAGAAAGTGCTTATGACGACTGGTGTGTGGCTGAAATGGCGGGTCAATTAGGCAAACAAGACATTGAAAAAGCGTTTTTAAAGCGTGCCCTTTTCTATCAAAATATCTATGACTCCAGCACTACTTTTTTTAGGGGCAAGGATACGCAAGGCAAATGGAGAACGCCATTCGACCCCCTGATGGCCACCTCGCCCTTGAATTACCCCGGCGACTACACAGAAGCGAATGCCTGGCAATACTTCTGGACACCAGCGCAATACGATATACCGGGGCTGTTTGAATTACTGGGCGGCCAAGCAAACTTTACAAAGAAACTGAATGCCTTTTTTACGACGGAAGCACTGAGGCCAAATAAATTCCTTGGGCAAGAAGCCATGATTGGCCAATACGCACATGGCAATGAACCGAGTCATCACATCATTTATCTATATGCGTTTACCGATCAATTCAAAACGGGGCAAAAGTATATCCATCAGGTCATCAATGACTTTCATCAAAATACGCCCAACGGCATGATCGGCAACGACGACTGCGGTCAAATGAGTGCTTGGTACCTGCTCTCCACTTTAGGATTTTATCCGGTGAATCCGGCTGCTGGCACTTTCGTCATAGGCAGTCCGCAAGTGAAGAAGGCAACACTGCACTTGGCTCAAAACAAGCGTTTCGTGATCAAAGCCCAAAATATTTCTGAAGTAAATATCTATCAAGAAAACCCAACCTTAAACAACGCACCGCTGCAACAGCCCTTCATTCGCTATACTGATATCATGTCGGGCGGTGTCTTGAAATTCCAGATGAGCCCTCATTAAAAGTCAATCAATTCTCTAAACGATGAAAACAACCATCCTATCCCTCTTATTTGTATCCCTGAGCCAATTATTTTGGGCTCAAAAGCCAGTGAAAGGCGAAGTCATGTACCACGTGTGTCAGCGCAGTTTTTACGACAGCAATGGCGATTTACAAGGCGACCTCAATGGCTTAAGGCAAAAACTTCCGTACCTGCAAGACCTCGGCATTACCTCCATTTTGCTCTTTCCGCTCTATGATTCCGATTGCTACCACAATTATTTTGCGAATGATTTTGAAAAAATTGACCCAGAATTTGGCACCATGCAAGACTATATTGAATTGGTCAAGGAGGTGCACCGCCGCGGCATGAAAATCTATATGGATATGGAAACGCAGTACGTGACTTCCGAGCATTTATGGTGGAAAGACGCCGTTGGCAACTTAGATTCCAAATTCAGCGACTACATTTTATTCGACGACAGCACGCACCAAACACCAGCAACCATGATTTTCGATCTCAGGCTGCTCAATGGTTTTGACGGAAAAGTCATTTATGTCACGACGGTCAATTTGAAAAGCAAAAAAGTGCTCGATTACAATATCCAATTGTTCTCCTATTTCCTCGACCCGAATCAGGATGGTCTGTTCGACGATGGTGTCGATGGGTTTAGGTTAGATCATGCCATGGATCATTTAGATGCCAAACCGAGCCTCACCAATCTTTTTGCCGAATTTTGGAAACCCTTGATTGCCGCGCTCAAAGATGTCAATCCGGACATCAAAATTGTGGCCGAACAAGCCAATTGGGAAGACTACGGTTTCGACTATTTCGAAAAAGCAACCGTAGACTGCATGTTTGGTTTTGGCCTGCAAAAAGCCATCATTGCTTTTGACAAAGAAAAAATCATCTCCAATGCTCAAATGATTTTATGCGCTACCCCGAAAGGCAAGGAGCAATTTATTTTCATCGAAAATCACGACATCGACCGCTTTGCCTCATTAGAATTGACACTCGAAGAACAAAAGTTGGCAGCCACGCTCATGCTGCTCGTGGGTGGCATCCCCTCGATTTATTACGGTCAGGAAATTGGGATGAAAGGCAAGGTTTATGCTTTTGGCAACACCGACGGCAATGACATCGGGCGCAGAGAAGCATTCGATTGGTACCAAAGTGGGGCAGGAGCCGGCATGGCTTTTTGGTATCAAAATTCTGGCGCCTGGTGGACCAACGCCAATCAGAAAGCCAACGATGGCATCTCTTTAGAAGAACAAGTCAACAACCCCAACTCACTTTTCAACTGCTACAAAAAGACAATTGCCTTCAAGCAGCAACACAGCGCGCTCGCCACCGGCTCCTACGCCAATGCGCCCAACAACAACCCCGAAGTGTATAGCTTTTACCGCCAAAGCAAAAAGCAAAAAGTCCTGGTGCTTGTCAACCTCTCTGCTGAAAAACAAGTGGTCAGCCTCAGCGACCCGATCCGTCGTGCAAAAGGATTAACCGAGGGCACGCGCCCGTATCAAGAAGAAATATCGCTTGCGCCGTTTGAATGGATGGTCTGGGAGGTGAAGTAACGCCTATGGATGCCCCAAGCCACCAACGCTTGGCCAGCGAGTACCACAGGAGAAAACCAACCAACCGCTCTGAAAAAGGGTAAAAAGTAGTTCTCGGCAGTAACATTTTGTTCACTGATAATCATAAAAAGCAGTGGTATTGCCCAATAAATTAGGGCGTAATAGAGCGCAATACTCAATATTTTGTTTTTGTATTTGGAGCGGTACAGCAACGTGCGCGTCATCAATACATCGCGCAGCACCAAGAAAATGAGGGCCAAATAAGACCAAGCAAAGTTGTGTTGGTATCGTAAAATTTCTAATGCTCGAAAAATATGTGGGAGCTGATGCTTTGCCAAGCCCGTAATTTGAAGTGTAAAGAGCAACAGCAATGAAAGGGTCAGGCCGAGCAGAACACTGAACCATAGCGGCGCACGTTGCCATGTTTTTGTGAATTGGCCTTTGCGCAGAGCTTGTAAAAACAAAGTGTAGTCATTTTCTGAGTGTCGTTCAAAAATGAGTAAAAACTGCGTGAGCAAGAAAAACACCAAACACACCAAGGCCAGGTGGTAATAGACGGCATTCAAACCAAGAAGTTGAGGGTCAATATAGCTGGTGTCGTAATCGGCTGAATAGATGGGCAGATTCCAAGTAAAACCATAAAAGTAGAGGCCTGTAAAGACGAGGAAAGCCAACCAGTATTTTTGGCTGTTGCGGTACTGCAATTCTTTGCGCAAATTTTGATGGATGCCAATAAAGCTCCAACCGATAAATATGAGCAGCGAAATCAAAATAGTCAGGTTGTTCCAAATGAGACCAAACCAACTGATGGCGCCTTTTTCTTCGCCGATTAAGGCCAGGTAGAATGAAAGCCAACCCACACCAATTACAGCTAGGATAAAAAAGAGTGTCGTATTGATTTTGGCGTGGCTAAATGCTGACTGCGTACTTCCGGTAATGGTCAGCAAACTAAAAAGCAGGGCGCTGAGGTTCATCAGGAGTACCAAAGCGATGTAGATCAGGCCGTTTGTGATGCTCTGGCCCACATTTTCGCTTGCAAGCGCTGCGCAAAAATAGACCAACATGGCGCTGAGCCCGCCGAGCCATTGCAAGAGCGTAGGGCCAAAAATTTTGCCGATAGTGAGTGTCAATGGGCTTTGGCCACTCATGCGTTGGCGATCCCAGGTTTTCTGATTGATTTCATCGGCAACGGCATCCGCAGCATTTTTGCTGCCCCAAATGCCCGTGATCAAATACAGGATGAAAAGTGCGGTATTCATCAAGACCTCTGCTAACTTAAAATATTCACTTAAGTCTTCTTTAACCATTGCGATGGTGGTAATTACAAAAGCTAAGGCGCTGAGGCCCAATAATGCGAAAACACGGTTTGGCTTGAGCTCTAACCAAGCATTGCGCTTGAGTTCTGGGTTGCGAAAGATATCGGATAACATGTTATGCGTTTTTGATGGTTTTCAAATAAGCGTCCTGAATATTGACGCTGTGTTTGCCAAAAGCCCTGACTTGGATGCCTTGTTGCAAAAAGTATTGTAGGGCAATATGAGGAGGTGTTCCTGCTTCGATTGAAAAAATAGCGGTTTCTCCTTCATTTGCTATCATGTTGAAAAGTGTCGGTTCTGAGAGGCTGTTCAATAAAGATGAATTGACGGCTTCAATGAAGTAAGTGCTGTCTTTTTGGGCAGCGGTATCCATTGAAAAGTCGGTTTCCACCAACTTGCCTGCTTTCAAGACGATGAGGTGATTGGCATACTGATCGAGTTCGGCTAAAATGTGCGAAGAAACGAGCAAAGTAATGCCCTCTTTATTGAGTTTTTTGAAAAGCTCCGCCAACTGGATGCGCGCTTCAGGGTCTAGGCCCGATGCGGGTTCGTCTAGGATGAGGTATTTGGGCAAATGAATGATCGCTTGTGCAATGCCCACACGCTGCCGCATACCGCGCGACAAACTTTTGATTTGCTCCTTTTTCTTATCCGTCAAATTCACTTGCTCCAACACTTCCTCGACGCGTTGCTGAACCATCTGGTGTGCAGCGGCAAAATACGCTAGCGACTGCTCAACGGTGAGCTCCTCGTAAAGTCCAAAATTATCGGCCAAAAAACCCAACAACCGATGGCACGCATGCGGATCTTCACTGCTGTCAATGCCATCTATGAGCACTTGCCCCTCAGTCGGATGCGCTAATGCACTCATGCAGCGCATTAAAGTCGTTTTTCCAGCGCCGTTAGGACCAACCAGCGCGGTAATACTTCCCTCGGGAATCGTAAAAGAGAGCTCATTCAAAGCGCGGTGCGTTCCGAAGCGAAAGCTGAGATTTTTGATTTCGATCATTTGCAAGTAATTGTTAGTCTTGTGAAGATAGTTGAAAATTATCAGAGACGCATAACCGAAACTACCTCTGAGTTCTAATTCTTCCTTCAAATAAAATATACGCCATTTAAACGCGTTCCTGTCTCAAATCTAACAACTTAAATTCCAATAAAATGCTACAATTCCCTACCCAATTATTATTTGCAACTGTGCTTTTTGCAGGGCTTTTTGCTTGTTCGAAAAGAGGTTGTACCGATCCACTGGCCTCCAATTACAATCCCGCGGCTCAAAAGAACAATGGTAATTGTGTTTACACACCAGGAATCAAATTAATTGGAGACGACACACTGCATGTGCCAGTTGGCGGTGAATTGATCGATGAAGGTGCATTTGCAATTGATGCAGATGGAAGTAAACCGAGTGTAGCGGTTGTCAATGCGGTCAATACAGCCAAAAAAGGAAATTACACTATTCAATATTCAGCCCAAATGAAATCTGGTGAAGTAACCGCCACTCGCAAAGTTGTGGTGGCGTTTGACCGTTCCAATTGGGTCGGCACTTGGAAACCACAAGGAGATTGCGGCCCCGCGCAATTATTTCATCCTGATACTTTGTTGACTTTTGTGGAAGGCGATCAAAGTAATAGGGTCCAAACAACCGATATGTTGTATTATGCGCCCAATGAGTTTCTCGAAGCAACCGTTTATTTGGACCAAATTGATATGAAGAAGCAATATGTGCAATATAATTTTGAAACCTCCTTTTTCACAGCGCATGGCAACATGAATGAGGATGGAACGGCGTTTAAACTGACCGTCGATTATGATTTTTCGCCAAATAGTTTCTTTTACACCATCTTTCCTAGGATATGTGAGTTGGTTTACACGAAGGTGGAGTAGGGTTGAACAACTTAAGAACAAATAGACTAACTTGGTGTTTTGTTCACAAAACATAGCTCCATGAAGTCACTGATACTCACCTCATTTATCCTGATTGCCACTTTTTCATTCGCTCAATTAGGCTCAACAATGTTTGGCCTAGCCCGCAACAGCCCATCAGGTGTATTCCTTGCGACCATGGATCCTACAACCGGAATGGCCACGAATCTCAGCCCAACATCGATTTCGAGCAGTATCAATTTGACTGGCGCGGCCTTGAATCCGTATACCAACCAATTTTGTTTTTTTGGCGACAACGGTTTAAAGTCAATCGATCTTTTTACTGGGCTCGAATCCAATACGGCAACAATCAACAATCCAAATGGCACCGGATACTTCGATCTTTTCAGATTCAACACCTCCGATTCCCTGATGTATGGTTTGTCGCGTAGAAACATTCCCAATCCGCAAACGGGAGGCCTCATGGGTGCCATGTATTTGGCTACAATAGACGCCAGCACAGGCACGATTACCGAAATCTCTCCAACATCTATTGGCCAGAGTTTTGCATATGCTGGCAGCGCCATAGACCCCCATCAAATGGTGTTTTATTATTCAAATGGTGCTCAATTGGTGGGTTTAGATATGTACACTGGTGGTATTTTCTCTAATCCAACCTTGACCTTTCCTGGCGGCGGTCAGAACTTCGATAACTTCACTTACAGCTGCGCCGACACAACTTTGTACGGCTTGGTACGCGGTGCTAATACCATTCATCTAGGTAAAGTGAATGCGATGACAGGTGAGGTGACAAAAATCAGTACGCAAGCCATAGGGGTAAATTCCTATTCAGTCAACGGAAGCTCAACTATCGACCCGGTGAATATGATTTACTATTTCATCAGTGGCTCAGGAACTGGGCTCACTATTTATGGTGTCTCGTTGCAGACCGGTTTGGTGGTGAGTCAAGGAACAATCAGCAACACCGGAGCACTTTATTTTGACATGATGCGCATCCAAAGCGATTGTTATGAATCGATACCAACAAGATTCCCGCCTTCGTCTTCTCTTCCGGAACCGGTGGTCAAACCCCTAACTGTTCAAGTTGCGCCAAACCCGTTTGCAGATCAGTTACACATCACAAGTAACGCAGAACTGCAAAAAATTGAGCTCTATCAAGCCAATGGCGTCCTCTTGTATGCTGTGGAGGTTTCTTCAAAAGAATGTACGTTAGAAACGAGTATGTTGCATGAAGGAATGTATTTGCTTCAAATAACTACTGCGCAGGGAATCCAAAGCGTTAAGATTTTAAAGTAGGGGTATTTTCTGATTGTAAGAAAAAGTCTTTTTGCTGGGATTGAAGATCCCATTGAACCGACGTGCAGTGGATAAAAGCCCTCTGTCGTTGCTTTTAATTGAATAAATGCTGCGCATTTTATTTAACTCGTGTTTTTCAAATTTGAAGCGAGCTTCATTTCGCTGGGATTCGCGCGCTTTCATCGCGCGATCTTGTTTTCAGATCACAAGAAAAAGTCTTTTGCTTCGCAAAACGGACTTTTATTTTTAATCTTTTTGAAATGAATTTCAAACGCTTAAAAACAAAAAAAGTCCGCTTCTTTCGAAGTGGACTTTTTCTTGTGATCCCGCTGGGATTCGAACCCAGGGCCCATACATTAAAAGTGTATTGCTCTACCAGCTGAGCTACAGGATCTGCCTTTTTGAGGGTGCAAATATACAACTATTGTTTTGATTCGGCAAAGAAATATATGGTAAATTTGATAAATAATAAGTACTCAAAGGCAATTGATTGATTGCCAACAGACTAATGATGGAAGAGCATACAATCTTTTTGATAGGAATGATGGGAAGTGGCAAGTCTACTATCGGTGCGCGCCTTGCAGAATTATTAGCCTTGCCATTTATCGATACTGATGCTGCCATTGAAAAAGCAGATGGTCGGTCTGTACAACAAATTTTTGAGCAGGAGGGAGAAGGGTATTTTAGAGAGAAAGAGCAGCAATTCTTGCAGCAGTTGCCTCAGCAAGCGGGTGTAGTGGCCTGTGGAGGCGGTTTGCCGTGTTTTTTCAACAACATGGAGCTATTGACAGCTAAAGGCACTGTTATTTATCTGGAAGCGTCGCCAGCGCTTTTGTATGATCGGATAGAAGGAGACAAGCAGAGACCTAAATTACAAGACTACACTGCTTTTGAGCAACTGCTCACAGCGCGAGAAGTGAGTTACAACAAAGCGCATTTCAAGATAGATGCCAAGCAGTCAGTTGAAGCAATTATAGCTGAAGTGCTGTCTTTACGCGCAGCAACTACAAATCAATAAAGATCTTTCTTGAAGCCCACCGCGAAATTGAAGTAGAGCGGAGATAGGTATTCGGTCGCGGCGGCGGTGTTGTTGCTGAAATTCGCTAACAAGAGGTAATTGAGCGTGACGTCGGTATAAATAGTGCCGATAGCAGGAATAGTATACTTGACGCCTCCTTGAAGGTAGCCCCCTAAATTGAAAATTCTGCCTTGGCTTTGCTCATTTGGATCTAATTGATGGCTTTGTTGCCAGCTGTACTGTCCGGTGATGTCTCTGTCCTCGTATACTTTGCGAACCTGACCGATACCAATCACGATTCCCGAGCCACCATAGCCTGAAAAGCCGTTGTCGTAGTCGTTGCCGATGTAGTAGCGGTTGCCACCTTCAATATTGAAGTAGCTTGTTTTGTAGCGGTTATTGACTGCTAAAATATAGGGGTTGATATTCTGATTGACGCCTGTAACGTAGCCAATCAGGGTGTCGTAGTTGGCTTTCGGGAAGGAATAACTCAATCTGCCATAAAGCGTGACGTCTCCACTTCTAGGTATTTCGAGGTGAGCATGCACACCAGGCATAGAGAGGTTGCCGTTTTGTACACCTTGCGTATTCAAGAAGCTGTTGAGGCTCAGGCCTCCGCCATAACTGAATTGCGCAAATATTTGAACTTGGAGTAGTCCGGCGAATAGGAGTAGGCTGATATATTTCATGTGCGTTGACTATCAATAATTGTTCCAACAAAAATAGGGCCTTTTTCTTGTTCTTTTTTTGTGCTCGTATTTGTTTTTCATCTAAATTTGTTAGGTATGTCGCGCACGCAATATTTCTTTTCTTTTGTTTTGGCCACAATTTCATTTATTGCGGCACGCTCTATCCAGCGCGAGGGCATAGAAAACTATTACGAGCAAGTTGCATCGGGCTTTCAAAAAGAACTCGGTTTCATCGATTTCGAGCACCCTTCAGCTGCCAAGTATTTGCCAATGGGCTTGCAGCCGTTTGCCGCGCTTTCTTCCCTAGACTCCATTCAATCGGTTGCCATCAGCCAAGATTCGATGCAAGTGCTGCACTACAACAGCCAAGACAACACCTACACGCCCTTATTTGGCTTGGCCGCTGATCAAAAAATCACGCAAATCGCAGGCTTTGATTCCACGCTCGTCTACCTAGACCAAGCCCAAGAATTACATTTCATCCAAGCGCCCTTCACAGCAGAATTCGCCCAAACGTATCCGCTTCAAAACGAAGACGGCGCCAAGCAACTATTGTGTTACCATCCCAATCTCAAGCGTATTTTGCTTTTAAATAGCGCTTTGTTAGAAAGCGGTGAGCGTCGCTTTGTTTGCCAGACTTTCCATATCGGCAAACGTCAGCTCAGTCAGGTACCTCTTTTTTCTTTTGAGAGCAAAGAGCTCTTGTTTGAGCCGATCGCTATGGCCATTCAGCCTTTATCGAACGAATTCTATTTGTTGTCTAAAACCGGAGAGGTTGTGATCCTAGACCAACAAGGTGCGTTGCTCTCCCGTCATCAGTTGCCGGCGGGTATCAATGAGCCCAAACTCATTAGTTTTGCGCCCAACGGCGATTTACTCGCTACAGACGCCAATACCTTGCACCCAGTTGTACTGCGCTTACCTTGGCAAAAAATGACACCTGAGCAAGGGGCCCTCGTTCATTAGGCCATCCAGCACAGATAAATTCCGAACAAACTCCTTCTTATTGCTAAAAACCTGCTGATAAGCTGTTGTCGGATTCAAGTCCCGACCCATCCAAGCTTTTTTATCGCTGTCGACTTGTCCTGTATAGGTTTCGCTCCATTCGAGCTTCAACTGAAGGTCTAGTGCCGTACCGATCCAATCTAGGATCAACTGATTCAATTCATAGACATAAGCCGGTTGCTGCGCAAAGAGTGCGCGCAGATCGTGTGCGTAGTGTTCAAAGTGAGGTGCATTGGCATATGCACTTTCAATGGCTCTCCAGTGCTCGGCTAGCCAATTTTTGCTGTAATCAATTTTGAGCGCATGCATGGCTTGTTTGCCTGCGGCTGCATGTACGATCGGTATATTGAGTTGAATAATGCCGTTTGCACTCAGGATTTCAGTGCGCGTACGAATGCTTTGCTTTACGTAATGCTCGTGTAGGTCAAGGACAACATGCTGCTCGTGCAAAAGCGCGCGCACATAGGCCAAGGAGGGGAAATAGGCGCACGAAAAGACAGCCATCGGTTAGTCAATAAAGCGGAAGATGCGGTCAAAACGGATGCCCATGAAGGAATCTACAAACGGCGATTTGGAGAACCAAATAAATGAGGCACGGCCCACAATATGGTCTTCGGGTACAAAGCCCCAAACGCGCGAGTCTGCAGAATGGAAGCGGTTGTCACCCATCATCCAGTAGTAGTTCATGGCAAAACGGTAGCTGGTGGCGCGCTTGCCATCGATGTAAATTTTGTCTCCTTTGATAGCCAATTGGTGCCCTTCGTAGGCGCTGATGATGCGCTTGTACCAGGCAATGTTTTGTGTGTTAATGGCAATGCGTTGGCCTTTGCGCGGCACTTGAAAACGCTGAAAATCGGTCATGGTGTTGTTGACATTCAGGTCTTTGGGGAATTGGTCCAGATTAGATATTTGCTGCATTGGTCCAACTTTATTCAAGCCGTTCACAGCGAAGTCGCTATATTGAGGATAGCGGGTTTTGCTGAGTTTGATCTTGAAATCGGCTTCAATGCGCTGTTTTTCTTTGCGGGTGAGGTTCAGGATGTAAAATTGCGCATCGGAAAGGGCATCGAAGTCGGTGCGGGCTCCATCTGCTGAATTTTCTAGTCCGTAGCGCGTCAGCATTTCTTCTGTTGAAGGGAAACTCACCTTGGTTTTTTCAATGCGATATAACAAGGCCTGACCAGGTGACACATAAGCTCTTTTTCCATTGACATACAGAACTGAATTTACAATTTCCATAACATCGCCAGGTACGCCCACACAGCGCTTGATGTAGTTCTCGCGCTTGTCTACTGGGCGGTAAATGAGGCCTCCGTGGGTCATGCCT
Organism: Crocinitomicaceae bacterium; assembly: GCA_021738405.1. Taxonomy (GTDB): domain Bacteria; phylum Bacteroidota; class Bacteroidia; order Flavobacteriales_D; family Crocinitomicaceae; genus UBA952. Next base: position 20,491 of record JAIPCC010000012.1, read on the forward strand.
GCTGCATATTCTTGAGAATTGAGCGGAAAGTAGCCTGCAGCAAAATGTGCGCGTGCACGTGTTTTCCATTTGTCAAATCCTGCGATGTATTCTTTATAAAGGGCGATTTGACCCATAGAATCTAGGCCTGAAAGATTGACATTGCGCTTGCTATTGATGAACTGACTAAACGCCTCTTGGTTGAGTAAGCCATGAAAATCGTGGCCCATGAGGCCGCTGGGTGTGCGGGGGTCTAAAATAGCGGTGTCGCCAGAAGGGAAATTAAATACAACGACATCGTTGCGCTCAATTTTGCTCCAGCCTGGCAAGCGGGTATAGGTGCCCTTTTCCCAAGATAAATAGGATTTGATATTGACAATTGGTACAATGTTGTGAACCAATGGATAGGAAAGAGGGGTGATTGGAACCTTTGATCCGTAAGCGAGTTTGTTGACGAAAAGGAAGTCGCCTACAACCATTGTTTTTTCCATGGAACCCGTCGGGATTTGAAAAGGCTCGAATGAGTAGGTGCGAATGACAGCTGCAGCCACCAATGCCCATACAAATGAATCACCGTATTCTTTGACGCGCGGCTTAGCTCCGGGTTTGTCTCGCGAAATTTTATCGAGTACAATGGCAATGACGTGCCCAATGACAGGGAGTGCCATAAATAGCACGATGTGGTCGCCCCATTTGCGCTCTTCGAGTTCTTTGGAGTTGGCCCAATTGGTAGCGGGGCCGTACTGAAGCTGTTCGTCTTTGGCAATCTTCCCAAACAACAAATAAGGAAAGAACAAGCCTTGAAGGGTGTCTGTAAAGCTGTAGCATTTGAAGCGACGCAGCACGCTCACATTGATGGTCATGAGCATCACGAGGTGCACGCCCGGAAAAACCATCAGCAAAGACCACCAAGGTTTGTTAAGCACTTCTTTAAAGAGGATAAAATAGTTGTAACCCGGCACCATGGCTTCCCAAGATTTGCGACCTAATTTAGGGAACATGCGGTGCCACTGCGCCAAATATGGATGTACGAGGATGAGTAAATAAAAATAAATGAAACTCATAGGGTGGTTTTTAGGACGTCAGACATCGTGAAAATGCCTTTGCGTTGATAAATAAATTCTGTTGCGAGCACCGCGCCAAGGGCAAAGCCTTTGCGGTTATGGGCAATATGTTCGATGCGAATGCTGTCTATTTCGCTGTTGTAGCTGATTTCGTGGGTGCCGGGCACATCCGGAATGCGCTGCGCTTGAACCGGAATTTGTTGTGCATTGGTTGGATCAAGTGACCAACTCGTGTAGTTCGGGTTGTTGTCGATGATGTCGTTGAGCAGGCTTACCGCTGTGCCGCTTGGCGCATCTAGTTTTTGGACATGATGGGTCTCACTCACCTGAATTTTATAATCAGAATACGCTTTCATGAGTTGCGCAAGCTGGCGGTTGAGTTCAAAGAATAAATTGACCCCCACACTGAAATTGCTGGCGTAGAGCAGCGCGCTGTTAGCGTTGTTTACCAATTCGCTGACCTGCTCAAGGGCGTCTTGCCAAGCGGTAGTACCAACGACAATCGGAATTTGCTTTTGGGCACAAAATGCGATGTGCTGTGGGGCGAGATCGGGCCTTGTGAATTCAATGCAGACGTCTACCTCAGACCAATCTACAGTAGCCAGCGGAACTTGAGAGTTGATTTTAGCCACAATGACATGGCCGCGTTCCAAAGCGATAGCTTCGATGGCTTTTCCCATTTTACCGTAACCTAGTAATGCAATTCTCATGGCCTAAAGTTACAATTTATCAGCGAAACGTCAATTGGATGCTGGCGCCTATATATTGGTTGGGCAGCACTTGCGGTACGATTTGCCAACTGAGATCAGGGCTGGTGTCAAAATGCACGAAATGAGCGGCTGCGCCAGCTTCGGCAATCTGAAAAAGATAAATAGCGGCAAATCCCAGAATGGAGAGGTCGCGCCAGTCTAGATATTGGCGGTAGAGTTGTAGTACGGCTTGGTCGTCGTAGGGTGCCCAAGTAGGGTTGAGGCTGCCGCCGTTTGTGCGGTTGGTATATTCTTGCTTGAGGCTCTGTTGGGTTTGCTGGTTACTGATCAAAAAATAGCCGGCTGCACCGAGCCCACCGTAAATGAGCGGTACCTTCCAAATGGCTTGTATGTTGGGGGCGTCATGCGAATTTCGGATTTGACCCAGACCGGGAACCAATGCCGAGGCCAGCATGCTTTTTTGGTGGTAACTGAGCTTCAGGCTGTCTTTTGGCTGAATGGAATCTTGCGCAAAGGAGGTAAATGACAGTAAAATGAAGCAGAACCAGGACCTCATTTTGACTTTTTGAGCATTTCGATGAGGCGCTGTAAGTCGGCTTCGTGATCAAAGTGAACAATGAGTTTTCCTTTGCCTTCAGGCGTTTTGTCGATGCTTACTTTGGTGCCGAGTTGCTCGGTAAGGTACGAGAGGTAAAGCTTTTCGGTGGTGCTGAGGCTAGGTTTTGTTTTGGCGCTGGTGCTTGCAGGGGCCGCTTTTTTGGTAGCTTCTGGTTTGGACAAGGCCTCGACGTCGCGCACAGAGAGTTGCTCTGCTAAGATGCGTGCCAAAGCAGCGAGTTGTTCTTTTTCAGTGGGCAAGGAGAGGAGTGCTCTGGCGTGGCCCATAGTGACTTGTTTGTCGCGAACGGCAGCTTGGATAGCATCTGGAAGCTTCAGTAAGCGCAGGTGATTGGCAATGTGGGAGCGCGATTTGGAAACTTTATCAGAGAGTTGTTCTTGGGTGAGTTTGCATTCTTCGAGCAGACGCTCATAGGAAAGGGCAACTTCAATGGCGTTGAGGTCTTCGCGTTGGATGTTTTCGACGAGCGCCATCTCGAGCATGGTTTGGTCGTTGGCGATGCGCACATAGGCGGGCACTTCTGTGAGGCCAGCGAGTTGTGCAGCTCTGAAGCGGCGCTCACCCGAGATGAGTTGGTAGCGGTCGCGACCCATTTTTCGGACGGTCAGCGGCTGAATAATGCCGTGTGTCTGGATAGACGTCTTGAGTTCTTCTAACGCACTGCGCTCAAAGTGTGTGCGCGGATTGAAAGGATTGGCTTCTATTAAGGAGATGGCAATAAGTGCTACGGCTCCGGCAGGAACAGCGCTCGCACCCGTGATGTCGGTTTCGGAATTTTGCAGCAGTGCACTCAGGCCACGGCCCAAGGCAGGTTGTTTTTTGGCATTAGAGCTCATGATCTATCTCGATGATTTTGTCGTCGTTTCCGATTTTGGTAAGGTCGTTCTTTTGTAAAAGTTCGCGCGCAAAATTGAGGTAATTAATGGCGCCTTTGGAGGAGGCATCGTGCATCACGACTGTCTGGCCGTGGCTCGAAGCTTCGCTGAGGGTGGTGTTGCGGTGGATCACGGTATCGAAGACCAATTCTTGAAAGTGGGTCTTGACTTCGTCGACAACTTGGTTGGCCAAGCGCAAACGGGTATCGTACATGGTGAGGGCCATGCCTTCGATTTCAAGTGCCGGATTGAGCCTGCCTTGTACAATTTTGATGGTGTTGAGCAATTTGCTGAGCCCCTCTAGTGCAAAGTACTCGCACTGAACGGGGATCATGACGGAGTCCGCGGCAACTAGTGCATTGACGGTGATGAGGCCCAAAGATGGAGAGCAGTCAATTAAAATGAAGTCGTAGTCGTCTTTGATTTGCTCAAGTGCTGCCCGCAGGAGGTATTCTCGGTTGGGCATGTTGATCATTTCGAGCTCAGCCCCAACGAGGTCTACGTGAGAAGGAAGGATGAATAAGTTGGGATTGCTGGTCTCTAAAATAGCTTCTTGAGCAGGTCGATTATTGACCAGGCAATCGTAAATATTTTTGACAGATTTTGGGTCAAAGCCAGTGCCAGAAGTGGCATTTGCTTGTGGGTCGGCATCGACAATGAGGGTCTTGTATTCGAGTACGCCAAGGCAACCACCCAAATTAATGGCTGTTGTTGTTTTTCCGACGCCCCCCTTTTGATTGGCAATGGCAATTATTTTACCCATAAGTGTTCTATTGAACTATAAAATTACAAGTTGTTCAGCATACTTTTTAGCCTTCCAAAAGGAACTTATTAACCATTTTGCCCGACCCCCTGTCAATATCCTTCATTCACAGCTCGTTAGCCGAATCTTCATGCTGCGATTTTTTCCCTAATTTTACACCAATGAAAGCAACGCGCTATTTTAGTATTGGAAGCGATCCGCAAAATGAGCTACAGCTCGCAACAGCAGAATGCGTTCCTTTTCATTTGTTACTCGGGCAAGACCAATCCGGTAACGTTTGGGTAGCGAGCAGAACAGCCGGTGCATTTTATCAACTCAACGGCCAGTTAGGCACGCAAACGATTGCACTTGAGGCCGGAGACGAACTTTCCATTGGCCCCAATCGCATAGACTGGATGCAAGTTTTTGGTATATCGCCCGCTGAAATCGTTGCACGAGAAGCACAAAAAGAAGTGGCCGAAGAAAAACAAAAAGGTTTGCGTTTTCAACTGATTTTCATCTACATTGCCATCGCTTTGCTCATTTTTTTAATGGCTTTTTATATTTAGCACTTAAAAAAAACTGCTGTCCTGTATTCGGAATCAGAAATAATTTGTAATATTGCACCCCCATTCAGTTGAATTGGGCTAAATTTTCAGAGATGAACGTCATTAAACAAATCGAGCAGGAGCTAATCGCCAAAAATGAATTACCAGTTTTCGGAGCAGGTGATACCATTATCGTTTCATACCGTATTGTAGAGGGTAACAAGGAGCGTATCCAACAATTCCAAGGTGTTGTCTTACAACGTCGTGGAGCAGGAGCTACCGAAACTTTCACTATCCGTAAAATGTCGGGTAACATCGGTGTTGAGCGTATCATACCTGTACACTCGCCATTTATCGACAGCATTACCATCGTTAAACGTGGTGCTGTACGTAGAGCACGTATTTTCTACTTCCGTGAGCGCACTGGTAAATCAGCACGTATCCGCGAGAAAAAGAACTTTGCGAAATAAGCATTCGCAAAACACATATTTGAAAAGGAGCTTCGGCTCCTTTTTTTTATGCCTAAACTTTTGTCCTTCTATGATACTTGGCACTTTTGTGCAGCGCTTCTTATTGAATAGAGATGATCTCAAACTCAGTTCTCCTGTTGAGCGCTCGATTGGCCGCTGAGGAGTTTGCTACGCGTGGTTGGGCTTCGCCATAACCTTTGAATTGCATGCGCTCTGCAGCTACACCTTGGCCTTCTAAATAGGCTGCAACAGCTTTGGCGCGTTCCTCTGAGAGCACTTGGTTGCGCACGGCATCACCGACGTCGTCTGTGTGTCCATTGATTTGAATGCGCAAACCGGCTTGTTTGTTCAGATAGCTCGCAAAGCCTTGAAGCAATAGCTCGGCATCTGGGCTTAAAAGTGCGGCATCGGTCTCAAAGACAATTGCTTCAATTGCATAGGCACTTCCTTCTTCAAGTGTGTCGATTTGCAGCGCTTTGGCTTCAATTTTTAAACTGGGTTTTTGGAGTTCCTCGACACTCAGTACTTGCGCCTGAAAACTGTAGTTTTCTTTACTGGCCTCAATGCTAACTTTTTGATCGACGTGTACAGCAATTGCATAACTGCCGTCGTCGTTGCTTTTCGTAATCGTTTGAGGTGTATTGGGATCTTGAGAACGCACGGTGATTTCGGCAGCGGCGACACTTCGACCATTTTTATCCTGTAGCGTCCCACTTAAAATCCGTGTTTCTTTAGGTCGGGCCGCTTCATGGAGCTCAAAGCTAAAGATATCCCAATTTTGGGCTTGTTGACTACTGAAATAAGCCTGTTTGCCGTCGGTAGAGACAAAAAGCCCGAGTTCGTCTGCGCTGGTATTGATCGGGTAACCAATATTTTGAATAGGGCCCCAGCCGTTGTTTTCTTTGCGCATCATAAAAATATCGAGCCCGCCCATTCCAGGTCTGAGCCTACTGCTCTCCGAGACAAAATAGAAGGTCTCGCCGTCCTGATGGAAAAAAGGACTCTTGTCTTTACCTGCAGTATTGACCTCATTGAAAGGTTTGGCCATACCCCACGTGCCATCGGCTTGCTTTTCGCTGTAGTAAATGTCGTTGTCTTGGCTGCCTTTGCGAAGGGTTGTATAATAAAGGATTTTGCCGTCGGCAGAGAGCGAGGGTTGTGCTTCCCAGCCATCTTTGGTATTGATGTTTGGCCCAAGATTGAGCAAGGTAGTCCATTCGTAGGCGTCGGTGCTGCCTTTTTTGAGTTGGTAGCGACTGCTGTACAGGTCGCAATTGAGGTAATCTTTGTTGTATACTTTTTCAGCCTTGCAGGCGCAAAGGATCATTTCTCGGTTGTCGGCCGCTAAACTTGCCGACCCATAATTGCTGAATTGCCCATCGTTAAAGGGCTTTGGTAAAGGGCGTCCGGAGTCAAACTGATTGATAGTTGAGGCACTCGAAACAGTAAATTCTTCTTGCAGATACCCTGAAATATCACCAAGATTGGTTTTGTCGGCTTTTCGGGTATAAAAAATGAGCGCGTTGTCTGGGCTCAGCATCGGAAAGTATTCGTCTTGCTTGCTGCTGACTTGCGCCACGCGCGCTACCTCAAACGGAACAGGGCTTTGTTGGGCCTCTATCGGAAAACGCAACTCCCGGTATACGGGTAGGATGTCCGCTTTGAATTTTTCGTAGTTACTGGCTTGTTCTCCTGGATAAATTGAGTCGAACTTCATGAAGGTCTCAAGATAGGAAAGTGCGGCTTTTTTTTCGCTAAAGCTGTAGAGTAGTCGGGCGGCATAGAAATACGCATCTGAATGAAAGCTCGGACATTTTTGAACACTCGCTTGGTAAAAAAGCAAGGATTTTTGGAGTAGTTTTTCGGCTTCGGTTCTGTTTTGCGGCATGCTAGCCATACCTTGCTGGTAATGAATTCGGCCCAAATAAAAGTAGGCCTGAACGTTGTCAGGGTACTTGCTCACTACGGCGGCCAAACCTTGCACGAGGTCTTCAAAATTTGTGGCGTTGTTGGCCTCTTCTATGGCCTTATTGATTTTTTTGTCAGAGGTGCTGCAATTACTCGTTTGCCCAAAGCTATTGGGTGCGGTGCAAAGCAAGTAGATTAAACAGAGGAATGTAACGAATTTCATCACCTGGGTTTAACGAACTTGGGCTAAAAAGTTACATTTTTTGCAGGGTTTCTACACAAAATGCGCAATCGTTTGCAGAGAAATCTAAATGCGTCACCATTCGGATCATGCCTGGGCCAAAGGCCATGCAAAGGATGCCATGTTCCTTGAGTTTTTCAATGAAGGTGTCTCTTTCTGCTGCATCCTTTAACTGCGCTACGACAATATTAGTTTGAACGGGCAAAACGCTGTCTATATAAGCGCAATTTTGCAGCGCTTTTTCAAGTTGAAGGGCGTGCAGGTGATCTTCTTGCAGGCGTTCTACGTTGTGCGTTAGTGCATACAAACCACCAGCTGCAATGATACCCGCTTGACGCATGCCGCCGCCAAATACCTTTCTGACGCGGCGAGCTTTTTCGATAAATGCAGCGCTGCCAATCAGTAAAGAACCCACAGGGGCGCCGAGTCCTTTGGATAAACAGACCGAAATGCTATCGTAAAAAGCGCCATAGGCTGCTGCTTCCATTTGATTGACGGCCAGTGCATTGAACACACGAGCGCCATCTAGGTGCAGTGGCAAGCTCAGTTCTTTACAGAGCGCACTGATTTTTGCGAGTTCAGCGGTATCGTAAACAGCGCCGCCACCGCGGTTGGCCGTATCTTCTAAAGACACGAGTTGGGTGAGCGGAAAATGCACGTCGTGCGCTGGATTGATCCATTTTGAAATCGCGTCGGCAGTGAGCCTTCCGCGATCGCCGGGCAAAAGCCGCACAGATGCGCCAGAATTTTTGGCAATACCACCGCCTTCGTATTTGTAAATATGACTTTCCTCGTGGCAAATGACCTCGCCGCCCGGTTGCACATGCACATTGATGGCAATCTGGTTGGTCTGTGTACCGGAACTGCAAAAAAGCGCGGCTTCTTTGCCAAAAAGCTGAGCGCCGTATGCTTCGAGTGCAAGAACCGTTGGGTCTTCCTTGAAAACGTCGTCGCCAACAGCTGCATTTGCCATGGCGTGGCGCATTTCTTGACTTGGTTGGGTAACGGTATCGCTGCGTAAATCAATCATATTTGTACTTTTAACAAAAATACAATTTCACGTGGTTCTTTTTCTGCTTTTTGTAGCCCTCGTTATTATAACGCCGTTTTTAGGTGCCCTAGCTACTTTTTTCACGGGTTTCGGTCTCAATACCATTTTGGTTCCTGTATTCATGATTTTTTGGGATACACCCCTTGCCGTGCTGATGGCGGGTATCGTTCACCTATGTAACAATATCTTAAAAGTAGCGCTCACAGCGCGGTCCATCAATTGGCACTTGTTTCGAAATTTTGGCATTCCTGCCATTCTTTTTGCCTTTTTAGGTGCCTTTCTTTTGAACAAACTAAATGAAGTGACAACTTTAAAGTTGCGGCCCATTTTTGGCGCAATTCTGATGTTCTTTGCCCTCTTGGAGTTCTTTAAATGGAAACTTCCTTTCCAAGGCCCTTGGGCCATGCGCTTTGGAGGTGTATTGAGTGGTTTTTTTGGCGGATTTTCCGGACACCAAGGCGCGCTAAGGGCCTTATTTCTATCGAAACTCAAAATTGAACCCTTGGTTTTTGTGGCTACAACCGCCATCATCTCCTTGCTCGTTGACCTCACCAGAGTGAGTGTTTATTTTTCAGGATCTTGGTTTTGGAATTACTATCCAACCTCTGTCATGTTTATTTGTGTGCCTTCTGCTTTGGCAGGTACATTGGTGGGTAGAAAGTACATTCAAAAGATCAACCACGCCAAGATGTCTACAATTGTCGGGGTTGCGTTGTTTGCAATGGGTTTAGCCATGCTGCTCGGTTTGCTTACTCCTGTTCATTAGTTTTCGGGAACAACTGTTTCTTGACGCCATATTGGTCAATCACATACTCTTCTAGTTTTTCACCTTTGTTGGAGTAGGCGCAGGAATAGTTGAGTTTGCCATCGGCGTAGAAGGTCTGGTGCAAACCAATAGGCAGCCCGGCAGCATATTTTTCGGCGCTCAGTGTTTTACCCAATTCGTTGTAGCTGACAAACAGGCCGTTCTTTTTGCCGTCTTTCCAAGTTTCGGTGCGGGCTATTTTTCCGCTGTCAAAATAATAGGTCCAGGTGCCATGTTTTTGTCCCGCTTTGAAATAGAGCTCACTTTCTTTTTGTCGGTTGGCGTTGTAAATGATTTGTGGTCCGTCGGCTAATCCGTCTTTGTAGGTCGTGATTTTTCTCACTTGTCCGTTGGGCAAATAAGTGCGTTGGGCACCATCTAATTTACCGTTTTTGTAGTTTTTGTAGGTGAGGGTATCTGAAGTGGCATTCCGGCTGTACTGGATAGACGGACCATGGAGTTGCCCAGCTAGGTACCAAATTTCAAACTGTACCCGGTTGGTGGAATCGTAAAAAACATAAGTAGGCCCGTCCTGCAGCCCTATTTGATAACTTTGAATCGATTGCAGGCAGCCACTTTGGTAAAACGAGGTATCTGTACCTTGGCGCCTGCCATTGACGAAATTCAGCTTTTCTTCGATGGTGAAACTTGGAAAGCAGCTCACACACGTGCCGTTATAAGGGGTGGCGTAGTCTTTGCGCAACAAATAGAGGTTGTGTTCTTCGTCAAATGCGACGCTTTCATGACAATACTTGACGTTGCTTCTGGGGCAAACTTGTCGGGTAGATTTACAAGGTTCAGGAACCTGTGCGTGTGCAGTTGCGCTCAGCAAGACAAGCAACAACAAAGTAAACAACCCGCTCTTCATCGTTCTGGATTTATTTTTGTGGCAATAGCAAGAGCGCTTCGCGCATGCGTTCAGGGATTTCAATGCTATGCTGTTTGTTAGAGTTGAAGCCCACAAGCGTACTGCTTCCGGTGGTTCTGAGCTGCTCATTTACGTAGAGTTCGTAGCTGAGGGTAAAGCTTTTGTTGCCTATTTTAGTGCAGAACATATGGATTTGCGGTGCATCGGCCAAAAACACAGGCAAGTGATACTGCACTTCGTTCTGCACCAACACAACGCCGTTTTCCATCCAGTCCCAGTCGGGGCCGACCAATTGACTAAAGTAGTGGATGCGCGTCATTTCAAAATAGGTCAAGTAAATAGAGTTATTGACGTGGCCTAAAATATCGATATCGGTGAGTCTGACTTGAATGGCGGCTGGTTGGATCATTTGTCTAGTTTTTGAAAGGAGGAGTTGTTGGAGATGTATTCGGGAACAATTTGTTTCATGAGCCGCACACTAGCTTCGTTGTCTTGCTGCTCTGCAGTGGCAAGGAGTTGTGTAATCTGTTGCTTTTGCTCGGGATTTGTAGAGCGGTTTTGTGCAATTAAAATCTGCGGATGATAGGTCGGGATGGTATTTTCAGCGTTGGCCAAGACTTCTTCATAGAGTTTCTCGCCCGGGCGCAAACCCGTTACTTGAATATCGATATCTGCATACGGACGCAGCCCTGAAAGCTGGATCATTTTTTTGGCTAAGTCGAGTATTTTAACTGGAGCGCCCATATCAAAAACGAAGATCTCGCCGCCATGGCCCATTGTGGCGGCCTCCAGTACCAATTGGCAAGCCTCCGGAATGGTCATGAAGAAGCGCGTGATGCGCTCGTCGGTAAGCGTAATGGGGCCGCCGCTCGCAATTTGTTTTTCAAAAAGCGGAATAACCGAACCATTTGAGCCCAAAACATTGCCAAAACGCGTGGTGATATACGCCGTTTGTTGATTTGAATTGAGTTCACTCACCAATATTTCTGCAATGCGCTTGGAGGCTCCCATGACGTTCGTAGGGTTGACCGCCTTATCGGTAGAAATCATGATGAATTGTTCGGCTTGGTTTTGAGCAGCTAATTGGGCAAGAAGTTGCGTACCGCCAATATTGTTGCGGATGGCTTCTGCGGGGTTTGCTTCCATGAGCGGTACGTGTTTGTAGGCCGCCGCATGAAAAACGACCTGAGGCTTGTACAAAGCAAAAAGACGCTGCATGCGCTGCGCATCGCAGATGTCACCTATCACATATTCGATTTCGATGCTGCTCTGAACTTGCTTGAATTGCTGTTCGAGTTCAAAAAGTGCCGACTCAGCTTGGTCTAGTAAAATGAGCTTTGTGGTTTTGTAGGGTAGTAATGCAGTAGCTAGGCCGCTGCCTATGCTGCCTGCAGCACCGGTAATCAAAATGGTTTTGTCTAAAAAATGCTCCTCAAGCTTGGGGTTATTGAGCGTGATCACTTCCCTGCCCAGCAAACTGTTGATATCGATTTTTTTGAGCTTGCGCACTTCAAAGGCGCCGTTGACCCATGCGCGCGCTTCGGGCACACGCTTGATTTGTAGCCCAAGGTTTAGGGCTAGTTCTGCCAGTTCTTGAAGTTTGTTGCGCTCAATATTTTGAACCGCAATCACCAGCGTGGCCACTTTGTATTTTTCTTTGAGCCGGGTAAGCGCGCTGAGTGGAAACACTTTTGCGCCTTCAATGCGCTTGCCTTTTAAATGCGCAGCGTCGTCGATAAAACCAATAACGTGTTGTAAATTGGCGGTGTCTTTTTCAATGAGGCGCTTGGTGAGCTGGCCCGAAACACCTGCACCAAAAATGAGGATCGCTTCTTCTTCGCCTTTGTCTCGGGTGTACTCGAGGTAGAGTAGTTTGACTACAAAGCGCCCCGAAATCACAAATGCCGTGCTAAAGATAAACTCCATGACCAACACAGAATTCGGGAACAAGAAATAGCCGTCGAGTTGGTAATAGCGCACCATGCTGCCCAGTATAAAGAGCAAGGTAGCACTTATTTCGGCCATGAAAATACGTTTGAAGTCAGCTGTTGAGCTGTGTCTTACAATACCCTGGTGGATCTGAAAGGCTCCAAAAACAAATATTTTAACCAGGATGTAATACCAAATAGATTTGGACAAGATGGCCCATTCGGTAGCAATCAAAGAAAAATCCGCCTTGAGGTCAAAGCGGATTAGATAGGCAAAAAATAAGGCAAAAAGATGGATGAGCAAGTCAAAAGCGACAATTACCCATCTTGGTGTATTTTTCTTGAGTTCGAGCACACACAAAGATAGCAATTAATGCTATTCTCTTACGAGGTGTACAAGACCGTGTTTTTCAATTTCGTCGCCAGCGTTGGTTACTGTACGCGCTACGTAAAAATAGACACCTTCTTCCATTTTGTCACCGTTTTCGTCGGTGCCATCCCATTGAAAGGCAGGGTTGGTGAATTCGCGCACGGTATTGCCCCAACGGTTCACGATGACGCATTCAAAAGTGCTGAGACCACCGTAGAACAACATTTGGAAGTAGTCGTTGGTGCCGTCGCCATTTGGCGTAAATACGTTCGGTAGCTCGATGTCGCAGAAATAGAATTCAATGCTTGCGGTGTCAATTGCCGTACCACACATGTTTGTAGTAGCTATAAGGTAGTTGCCTGGCTCAGTTACTTGGATGGTAGGGGTGGTAGCGCCCGTGCTCCAGAGGTAGCTCACGTTTTGTGGCTGCTGAATGGCTGCGAGCGTTGCAGTTTCTCCGATACAAAGTGTGGTATCGATGATAGAGGTATAGGGGTCTGCAACAAATGTTAGGCTGAAGGTTTCGTTGAAGTTACAAACGGTATCTTGCAGATTGATCAAATAAATACCAGAGGTATCTGCGGTGATCAAAGGGTTTTGACCAGAGGCATTGCTAAAAGTGATGTCTGCGGAGTTTGAAGACCAGTTGCTACCTGTGTACGAAAGCACACCAAAAACTTGCAGCGTGAGGTTACATAAAACGGTATCTACCATTGGTGAAATAGGTGCAGGAATGCTGTCCACAACCATTAAGGTGCTGTCTGCACAGCCAATTTGATCGATTACCGTAACCCAGTAAGTGCCAGAATGTAGGTTGTTGAAGGCTCCTGTAGGGTTGGTGCCAACAAGTGTAGGCCCTTGGTGCAAGACAAACACATAAGGAGCAACACCGAGTGTGGCGCTCGTACTGATGCTGCCGTCTTGTAAGCTACAAAACTCAAGAGTACTTGTTGTTTGCCCGAGAATTGGATTGGTAGAAGGGTAAATTGTTGCGGTGGTGCTGTCAAAACAACCATTGACATCTTCTACGTAAACTTGGTATGTTCCGGGTACGAGGTTGTTGAATACAGGGCTCGCGGAGAAAGTTGTGCCGTTGGTGAGGCTGTATTGATAGTTGGGCGTACCGCCAGTGATGGTGAGGTCGATGATACCGTTGTCGAGTCCGCAGGTGGTAGTGGTGACCACCATATTGCTGATTTCTACGGAGTCAACGCCTATTAATGCTGCTTGAACGGTGTCTGAACAGTTATTTTGATCTACTAAAATGACCGTGTAATTGCTGATGCCGAGGCCACTGAAGGTTCCGCTCGCTTGAAAATTCTGACCGTTGTCTATGCTGTAAGTATAGCCACCTGCACCGCCTGAGGCACTGGCATCTAAACTTCCGTTACTGCTGCCGCAAGTAGGGTTGTTTTCGAGCACGCTGTCAATTTGTGGGTAAGAAATAGTTAAAGTAATGGTGTCGTAGCAAATATTGGTGCTGTCGGTCATCATGACGATATAGCTAGTAGTACCTGTAGGCGAAACAGGGGTAGGGTTGTTGCCGGTGTAGACGCCTGTTGGGTAAGAGTAGTTGTCGTGGAGCCAAGTGATGGTGTAGTTTGGGATGGCTGCAGAGATAGCGATGTTGTCTAGACCCCAGTGGTCGTAAGGAGCGCCTGATACGGCGAGTTGGGTCCAGCGGAATTTGGTGGTGGCAGTTTGGGCTGCAACCGGGATGCTCTCGCAGTAGTTGTTCCAGGCTGTCATGTAAGAATCGTAGCCACCGTTGGGGCTCCAATAGTTCATGGTTGTCCAGGTGGCGCCGTTGTCGATGGAATACTGAAGGTAAACACCTTCGCTCGCTAAATCGGGCCCTTCGCATGGAGAGGCTTGCGCTTGAATGGCGTAGCGCATCTCAAAACAAACTGTACCGCCAGATGAAACATCGAGTGGAACCGTTGCCATGACGCGAGGTGCCACAGATTGGTTACCCATCCACATGAAGTCAGAACCATCCAAAGAAGGTACGCCACAAGTGTTGTTGGCGATGGTCACAACCTGAGAGAAGTCCCAACCGACGGGCTGGCCCGCGTTGAAGTTTTCGCCAAAGGCTACGACGCTCGTACCAGTACCATTTACACTTAAAGTGGTAGAACCGTTACAAGGAACAATGGTGTCTTGGGCGATGGCCTGAACTGTACACTGAGCTTGTGTTTGTTGCACAAGACCAAAAGTAAGCGCAAGACATGTGAGGAGGTGCTTGAATTTCATATGTAGTAGGGTAGAAGTTGGTTTATTGAACCGTTACGCTTTTGATATTGAAGTCGGTGAGCTGAGTTTTAGTAAGGTGCGCCGGCATGTGGTCAAAAATAGTGAGCCCCATGTTGTTGCGGTCTAAGCAAATACCTTGAAGAGTTTGGTTGGGTTGCAATATTTGCGTGTAGAGGTATTCGTCGTGGCCGCAAGTAGCACAGTTGTCGTCGTAATACAATTCAAAGCTGTAAGAAACGTTTTTGACTTCGTTAGTTGTGTTGGTAATGGTGAGGGCAATGAGGTCTGCTTGGTAGCCTTCAGAAGGCACATCGCAATGCAATGGAGCCGTGGTGATTTTGATACCCGCTTGATCGATGGATTTTTGAGCAAATAAAGAGCTGCTACCTAAAAGCAAGCTGAAAAAAGTAATGCGCAGTTTCATAGAGAAAGATTAGTTTTGTGTTTGACGCAAGACAACAGCTTTTAGTTGCATGCGGGGTAAAAATAATGCAAAAAATCGAATCTTGAAAGAAATCGAAAGGAAGTTTCTAGTTGCCAACGACGCTTGGAAACAAGCTAAATGTATAGGACAGCGCGAGTTAAAGCAAGCCTACTTATTGCGAGGCAGCGACCGCTCTGTGCGCATTAGGGTCACCGATAACATGGCTTTTTTTACCATTAAATTAGGAACAGGCCTTACGCGCAGTGAGTTTGAATATGAAATTCCGCAAGATGAAGCCAACGAAATGATCGCCGAGGCAGAATTACCTTGTTTGCACAAAACACGCTATTACATCCAAAATGGCACCGACACCTGGGAACTCGATGTTTTTCATGGTGCATTGGAGGGCTTGCTTGTTGCCGAACTCGAACTTTCCGACGAAGAGCAATATTTTGCAAAGCCCGACTGGTTGGGAGAAGAGGTGACGTTTGACCCAGCTTATCTCAACTCCAATTTGATTGAGCGCTTGTAAATGAATGGAAGCGTTGAAGCGCTTTAAATTGCTTCTTTCTGAAGTGGTTCTTTGCGCAAATCGAGGCAAGTGCAGCCTATTTCAAGCGAAAAAAGTGCTTCAAAGTCCTCGGTTGTTGTCCACTTTAACCAAAGTTCTTCCTCTTCAGTAATGCTGCCAAACTCGTAACGGGCAATTTTTTTGGCATAGTTTTTCACAATAAGTTCGTCGTCCCAAAATTCTTCTTCAATGAGGTAAACGCTGCCTTCAGCTTGCTCATCGATGAGTAAATCTGGGTCGATTTGTTTGGCCCATTCAATAAATGCCGGCCTCGCCTTGACAAAAATAAATCCGCGGTTGACTAAATTCATAAAGCTGTTATTTTACTGTTGGTGTACTTCAGCCATAAGGTTTTTTTCTTTGGTTGAGCGTAGATGATATACTTGAATGACTTAAAGTGAGCTGTGCCGCTGTACCATTTCAGCCAATTCTTTATGAAGATGCGTTGCGGGCTACTGATCTGAATGATTTCTTGGTCGCAAACCAGGTAGACTTCGTAATTTGAACTCCAAATAGGGCCTGACTTTAACGCCACACTTGTTTTGTTTTTTCCTGCCTGATCGAGCCAGTTATAAAATGCTTCGGTACACGAGCTGCTATCCCTAAAAGACCAGTTTTTGTACTGAAAAATTTTGTCGAGTGAGTCCGTCAGTAGGTAGCGTTGCCTTGTTAAACTAAATCTGTCCAGAAAAAACTTGTCGTTGGTTTCATCTAGGCTGATTTTGCTTATTTGCAAGGATGCAGAATCATTGGTATAAAAATTGCAAAGCCGTTGCAGCGTGTCGGTTTGGCTTTTTTCGGGCTTTTGACTGTTTTTTTGTGGTGACTTCGGCCTGATGTCATCTAAGGAAATAGTCCTTTTTGGCGCCTCGTTTGTACAGGCAACAAGGAGTAGGAAAGTCAGTGCCAAAAGATAGCCCGGTAGTTTTGTCAAAGCACGCATCTTTTTAATTAATTTTGAACAAATTTAACAACTATGAAACAATTCGCACTTTTTATCCTGCTTGCGGCCCTCACTGCATCTTGTGGAACTAAAATTCCCTACACCACAGCCATCCGCGACGAATTCAGTCTAGATACCGAAGAAAAACTCCGTCAAGTCCAGTTTTACACCTCTCATACGATTATTTTAAACCAAGTGAACAAGCAATCAAGTGAGCTCACCACCCAAAACGGTGCGCTTGTTTCGAGTTCAAATTCACAGTCAGAGTCTGTCGTTATTCCGGCAGGAACACGCTGTATTTTCGAAAACTTTGGCGATGCAGGTCAAATCCTTGTTCGTTTTGAAACCGGAGACCAACGCGCCATTCCTTTTGCCACCAAAACCGACGGTGCAAGTGTGCGTCGTTATTACCTCGATGCAGATTGGTCTGCGCAAGGTGGCGCCCGCATCAGCTACGGCGGCAACGATTACAAAGTCGATCTTACCAGAGGTGCACCACGTGCAGCACATTTATTAATCGTCAAGAAAAAACTAGAACGCACCAAACGCAAAGAACGCGTTGTTCGCGGTTTAAAAGTATAATCCAATGCCAGATCAAGAACCCATCAACTTTCAACAACATTCCTTCGCCAAAGAAGAACTGATCTCCATATACAAACAACTCGTCTTACCTCGTCTGATCGAGGAGAAGATGCTCATTCTACTCAGACAAGGAAAAATCACCAAATGGTTTTCGGGCTGGGGGCAAGAGGCTGTTTCTGTCGGTTGTGCCTATGCCATGGCCGAACATGAATACATTTTACCAATGCACCGCAATTTGGGTGTGTTTACAACCCGCCAAATTCCTTTGCAGCGTTTATTTGCGCAGTTTCAAGGAAAGGCCGATGGCTACACCAAAGGCCGCGACCGCAGTTTTCATTTTGGCACACAAGACCACAAATTAGTGGGCATGATTTCTCACTTGGGGCCGCAACTCGGTATTGCCGATGGTATCGCGCTGTCTTCTAAAGTCCGCAAGAACCAAGACACCACACTCGTTTTTACAGGCGATGGCGGGGCTTCTGAAGGTGATTTCCACGAGGCGCTCAACGTAGCAGCCGTGTGGCAACTCCCTGTTATTTTTGCCATTGAGAACAACCGCTGGGGCCTCAGTACGCCTTCCTCAGAACAATTTCGCTGCAAGCAATTCACCGACAAAGGCATCGGCTACGGCATGGACGCCATTCAGGTGGACGGCAATAATATTTTAGCTGTCATTGAAACGGTACGCCAAATTCGTGCGCAAATTCAAGAAAATCCGCGTCCTTTCATTTTAGAGCTCATGACCTTTCGCATGCGTGGGCACGAAGAAGCGTCGGGGACTAAATACTATCCAGAAGGCCTGCAAGCCGAGTGGGAACCCAAAGACCCCGTGAGCAACTTCGAAGCGTATTTGCTGCAAGAGGGCGTCCTCGATGCCCAAGCAATAGAAAGCATCAAGCAACAATACAAAGAAGATATCCAGCACGCTTTCGACCAAGCGAATGCTGCTCCCAAAATAGTTCCAGACCTCGCCCAAGAAATGAACGACGTCTATGCACCGCACACTTTTGAATCCGTTGCACCTACAGAAGCAGCAACTGAACTGCGTTTCATCGACGCCATTCAAGACGGCTTGCGCGTGGCCATGCAAAAGCATCCTGAGCTCGTACTCATGGGGCAAGATATCGCCGAATACGGTGGCGCTTTTAAAGTTACCGAAGGCTTTGTTGCCGCTTTTGGCAAAGACCGCGTGCGCAACACACCACTTTGCGAATCTGCCATCATTGGCGCCGGTTTGGGCCTGAGCATTTCTGGCATGAAGGCAATGGTCGAGATGCAGTTTGCCGATTTTGTAAGTGTTGGTTTCAATCAGATTGTCAATAATTTGGCCAAAATGCACTGGCGCTGGGGCCAAAAAGCAGATGTTGTGGTGCGCATGCCTACTGGCGCGGGCACGGCAGCTGGCCCATTTCATTCGCAAAGCAACGAAGCGTGGTTTGTCCATACGCCGGGGCTTAAAGTCGTTTATCCGTCCAATCCGCAAGATGCGAAAGGCTTATTGCTTGCCGCATTCGAAGATCCTAATCCCGTACTTTTCTTCGAGCATAAGTTTTTATACCGCAGCTTAAAAGGCGATGTGCCAGCCGGTTACTATAATACGCCAATTGGTAAAGCGGCGCTCGCCAAAGAAGGACAAGACCTCACTATCATTACCTACGGTTTGGGTGTTCACTGGGCTTTAGATGCAGCGGCGCAGCGTCCAGATTTCTCCTTTGAGATCCTAGATCTGCGCACCTTATTGCCGCTAGACCTCGACGCAATTGTTGCCGCAGCGAGCAAAACAGGACGCGTATTGGTATTGCACGAAGATACCCTCACGGCGGGCATCGGCGGCGAAATCGTGGCCTTAGTCAATGAACATTGTTTTGAACAGCTCGATGCACCTGTTTTGCGCGTAGCTTCCTTAGATACACCTGTTCCTTTTGCCGCAGACCTTGAGCAACAGTTCTTAGCGAGTAAGCGCTTGCTTTCTACCATCGATAAACTTATGGCCTACTGAATACTTTGAAAGCCAAGTCAGTCTTTAAGTTTTTCTTTTCTTTACTGCTCAGCATGAGCGTTTTGCGCGTTGCTTTTGCGGTCCAAAATGCTGCTTACTTCAAGACCCTTAACGCGTGGCATTTTGTCATCGGTTGTTATTTCGATGTGGTTACACTAGCACTCCTGAGTTTGCCTTTGTTTTTGTTTGTGAATCCGCTCATCCTGTATTTAGGAAACGCAAGTAAAAAGGCATTTAACGGTCTGGTTAAAATTTATTTGGTTGTGATTAGTTTGGTTATTTTGGTGCCGAATAGCTGGGACATCGCTTATTTTTCCTATATCCAAAAACGCGCTGGCTTCAGTTATTTTCTACACATGCTCACCGGAACAGAAACAAGTTCCTTAGCCGGAGAATTTTTGTACGAGTTTTGGTGGTTGCCCCTTGTTTTTATTGGGCTCTCCTTTGTTTTATGGCGTCAAATTACCAAGGTGAGGGTTGTCGTTGAGGTAGTTCCCAGCAAAAAGTTTGTTTTGCGCTACTTCCTTTTGCTGAGTTTAGTTATTCTAATTGGTAGAGGCGGAGTTCAACTACGGCCTATTGGCATTGTAGATGCCACAGCCCTAACTAGTCTCGAGCACGCCCCAATTGTACTCAATACTGCCTTTATTGTACTTAAAACTACTAATGGGGGCTCACGTGAACTCGTGAACCTTCATTCGGCACGCGCTCTTCAGAACCTTCTGCCGCGCAAGCACAAACAAAATCATGCCACGCTGCCATCCAATACAAATGTGGTGGTCTTGATTTTAGAAAGTTTTGGAACCAATTATGCGGGTCCGAATAGTCCGAATTCGTTTAGTCCTTTTCTGGATTCATTGCTACAAAAAGGCTTATTTTTTGAATACGCCATCGCCAATGGCCGCACTTCCATGGACGCCGTTCCAGCCATTCTTGCTGGCATGCCATCTTGGCTTCCAGAATCTTACATTCTTTCGCCGTATTGCAGCAATCAGCTCAATAGTTTGCCTCAAATCCTCAAAGACAAAGGTTACCAAACGTCTTTCTATCATGGTGCCAAAGAAGGTTCAATGAATTTCAAGAGTTTTACAAAAGCGCTTGGAATCGATACCTACAAAGGCTTAGAGTCTTATCCAAATCAGGCGCATTTTGATGGTAATTGGGGTGTTTGGGATCACCATATGCTCCACTATTATGGCCAAGAACTTAGCCGTGCCAAACAACCTTTTTTCAGCAGTATTTTTACCTTGAGTTCACACCATCCTTACACTTTGCCGCCAGGATTTGATCAACAAGTACAAAAAGGCCCTGAACCACTTTGTAAAACAATCGCCTACACGGACTTAGCCTTGCGCCGCTTTTTCAAGCGCAATCAAAATAAAGCTTGGTTCAAAAACACCTTGTTTGTCATCACGGCAGACCATGTTGGGCCATCCCGCCAGCGTCAATTTCAAACCTTTGATTGGCGCTACCGCATTCCTATCGCTTTTTATCATCCTACTTTAGAGGTGCCCAAGCCTGAAAAAGGTGTTGTTTTTCAGCAAATTGATATCATGCCCACTTTACTTGATCTATTGGGTATTGAAAAAGCGCCATTTCAATTGGGTTCTTCTTGTTTTGAGCGAGAGCAAGGTCAGAAAATGGTCTATGATAACGGCAATTTACTATCCTTTATTTACAACGGCACCAACCTGCTCCCAATCGCCTGGACACCTCATGTGCAGCGCAATTATAGAAAAGAACAGGTCGAGGTGAGTCAGCAAATGAGCGCGTTGTATCAGTTTTATACCAATAGTTTGTTGCAAAACCGCTGCAGTGCACAAACGATGAAGCCCCGCTTACCATAGATTTGCTTATCTTTGCGCTTTCAAAGAAAGCATCCTATGGCCGAAAAAAAAGTCACCCGTCAAGAAGATTACGCAACCTGGTACAACGACCTCGTCTATAAAGCCGACCTCGCTGAGCACTCCGATGTGCGCGGCTGCATGGTCATTAAACCTTATGGCTATGCCATTTGGGAAAACATGCGCGACGTCCTCGATGCCAAGTTCAAAGAAACAGGTCACTCCAATGCTTATTTCCCGCTTTTCATCCCGAAGAGCTACCTCAGTAAAGAAGCGGCACACGTCGATGGTTTTGCAAAAGAATGTGCAGTAGTGACGCACTATCGCCTCAAAAATGCCGAAGACGGCAGTGGGCTTATCGTGGATCCAGACGCTAAATTACAAGAAGAACTCATCGTTCGCCCAACTTCAGAAACCATCATCTGGAACTCATACAAAAATTGGATCCAATCTTACCGCGACCTCCCTATTTTGATCAATCAATGGGCCAATGTGGTGCGTTGGGAGATGCGCACGCGTTTGTTCTTGCGCACCGCTGAGTTCTTGTGGCAAGAAGGGCATACCGCCCACGCTACAAAAACTGAAGCCATTGCCGAAGCAGAACAAATGCTAGATGTCTATGCTGAATTCGCCGAAAACTACATGGCCATGCCTGTGCTCAAAGGACGCAAAACAGCCAATGAGCGCTTTGCTGGAGCCGATGACACCCTTTGTATTGAGGCAATGATGCAAGACGGCAAGGCTTTGCAAGCTGGGACAAGCCATTTTTTAGGTCAAAACTTTGCCAAAGCTTTTGAAGTTAAATTTGCCGATAAAGAAGGCAAGCTCGACTACGTTTGGGCCACCTCTTGGGGTGTGTCTACTCGTCTAATGGGTGCGCTCATCATGACGCATTCCGACGACGAAGGGCTTGTTGTTCCGCCGAAATTAGCACCAATTCAGGTGGTAGGGGTGCCAATTTACCGCACCGAAGAAGAACTCGCGCAAATCGATGCCAAATTCCAGCTCTTGGCCCAAGAATTAAAGGCCAAAGGCATTCGTTTCAAATACGACAACGACGACAACCGCCGCCCAGGATGGAAGTTCGCCGAATACGAAACCAAAGGAGTTCCAGTCCGTTTGGCCATGGGCCCACGAGACCTCGAGAACGGCAAAATAGAAGTAGCCCGCCGCGACACCAAATCCAAAGAAACCCTAGATTTTGAAAATTTAGCAGTCGCTATCGAAGCACTCCTCAAAGACATCCAACAAAATCTTTTGCAGCGCGCCACAGATTTCCGTGCAGCCAACACCCACACCATAGATTCCTACGAACAATTCAAAATCGACATCGAAAAAGGCGGTTTTTTCTTAGCGCATTGGGACGGCACGCCAGAAACAGAAGAACGCGTCAAGCAAGAAACGAAAGCCACCATTCGCTGCATTCCTTTTGAACCTGCACCTGAGCCTGGTTTTTGTATGGTTACAGGCAAGCCTTCTGCTGGCCGTGTAGTGTTTGCTAAGGCATATTAATGGCTGTATTTGCCTTTAGAGATTTTGATGTTCGTCAGGTAAATTGTCCGTTAAAGGTCAGTACCGACGCCATTTTACTCGGGGCAAGTGTACAACAATCTAAAACCAACAACAGCATCTTAGATGTAGGTACTGGCAATGGCGTCATTGCCTTATTGCTCGCCTCTAGGTTCCAAAATGCGCAGATCACCGGCATCGATCCGAGTGAAGGCGCCATATTAGATGCCCACTATAATTTTGAGCAGTCCAAGTATGCTGCGCGTTTAAAAGCACTCAGAACAACACTTAAAGACTTACCCTCAACTGAAAAATACGCAGTGGTGGTTTCGAATCCACCGTTTTTCATCGATAGTTTGCCAGCCGCACAAACAGCTGACCAAGAGGCCAAGCATATGGCTG
>JAIPCC010000074.1 GCA_021738405.1 Crocinitomicaceae bacterium
ATCAGCTGGTTGTACGTTCTGGCTCAGCAAGCAAATTGGCTTGCAAGCACAAGGTGTCTATAAGTTAGGTTTGGTTGATATCCTCGGAAGTTCGTCTTACACGCAATATAGCTTAGGATTGGTGTATCGCATCGAAAAATCCGACGGCTACAAAAGCGATTTTCACAAACCCAAATACAAATTGCCAAGAAAACCTTCTCGCATCAAAATTGAGAAGTCTACCGACGAATCTTAGTTCGCGATAGTCATGCGTTTTTTGGTCTCCTGATCTGAGGTCACGATGCCATAATAATAAACGCCATTGGCAAGCTTGGTGCTGTCGAAACGCAAAATATGACCACCTTTTTCATAGGTGCCTTGCGCTACTTCACAGACAATCTGATTGAATTGCCAAATGGCAAACTTGACCTCACAAGCTTCCGGACACACAAAGTAAAAAGGCAACTCGCCTTGCGCAGGTTCTTGATCGAGGTTATACAACTCACAAAATTCTTTGTGCACAACCTGACCGCGTTGAAACTTTTTAAGTAACGCGCGGTACCCGATTACACCCAACAAAATCAAAAAAGAGACGAATAAAAATTGAATGACTGCTTCCATTAAAGAGAGATTATTCCCGGGATAAGGGCTGCGCGTTCATATACAGCAATGATGTCTGCTGCAGAGAGCATGACTTCTTTGGCGCTCAGACTCACGTATTTGCCTGTTCCGGAATGATGATAACTGATTTCACTATTGGTATCGAAGAGCGCAGTGACTTGCGCGAGGTGTTGGTTGTCATTGGGGACAATGAATTTAAACAAATAGACATTTGGCCATTCTTGTTCTTCGAGTTGTGCTCTGAGCGATTCAAATGTTCCCATGATACAAAATTACGAACTTGCGTTAGACCAAAGCAATCAATTTTTATATTTGTTTCAATGCGGCTTTATCACCTCTTTTTATTTGCAATTTGTTTCGTGCTTTTGGCATTTGCTTATTGGCCTTCTGAGCCTACAACTGCACTTGCGCCCTCAAAAAGTCAGGATGGCAACTCCTTTCAATTTCCAGAGACAGATCCGCACATTTTCACCGCCCAACTCAACAACCGTTTGGTAGAATACATGGACCGCTCCGTGAGGCAAGGTATTCAGCCCGTGGCCAACACACAAGGCCTGCGCAAAGCGTATCGAGCCAAAAAACTCGTTCTCGTGACACCCTCGAAAGGAATTGTTTTGGATACTTTTCAATATTCCTATGCTTTTTTGACGCCTTATGCCGCGCAAATATTAAAAGAGATTGGCGCTGCGTTTCAAGATTCCTTAGCCCAAAGCCCGCTAAAAGATTGCCAATTGGTCCTGACTTCCATGACCCGCACCAAGCACACCGTCGCTAAATTAGTCCGCAAAAACCGCACAGCTGTAAAGCGAAGTCCGCACTTGAACGGCAACAGCTTTGATATCTCCTTTTCTCGATTCAAGGCCGCTCATCCGCTCACGCAAGTAGAGAAACAGTATCTGCAAACCGTGATTTCACAAATTTTGGTGCGCTTCAAGAAAGACATCAAAATATGGGCAACTTATGAGGTACGCGAAGAATGCCTGCATGTTGTTGCAAGAAAAGGGGTTTAAGTTGTAAATTTGCCCATGCGTTGGGAATTATTACTGCTCTTACTTCTGTCTGGTCATTGTTTCGGTCAAAAACAACTCGAAGCTCAGTTCATCACCGAAAAAATGGACATCGACGGCCGCCTCACAGAATCCGTGTGGGCAGCACAGCCCGAATTCCAGCCATTTGTTCAGATTAAACCCGAGCCAGGTCAGGCATCAAAAAGCAATACAAGCGTTCAATTGCGCTACGACCAAGATGCCATTTACTTTGCCATTTTCTGTCAAGATCACCCCGATAGCATTTCAAAAGTCCTCTCGCTGCGCGACGACTACAACCCAAATTGCGATATCGTAGGTATATTTCTAGACACCTACAACGACAACCAAAACGGCTTTTATTTTGGCCTCACCAGTCGCGGTGTGCAGCTCGACGCTAAAATTGTTGGCACCGACTACAACGACAAACTCAATTTAGTCTGGCACAGCGCCGTTCAAATTATCGAAAATGGCTGGGTAGCCGAGATCCGCATCCCGTATTCAGCACTGCGTTTTCCGCAAAAAGAAGTACAAGACTGGGGCGTCAATTTTGGGCGTCAAATTGCCCGCAACCGAGAAGAAGCGTCTTGGGTTGCCGTGAACCCCGACCTCGAGAACATGCTACTCGAAAGCGGAGACATCACCAACATCAAAAACATTAGCCCGCCGTTGCGGCTGGCACTGATTCCATACGTTTCTGCCTATGCAGACGAAGTGCGCAATACCGATGGTGGCAAAAGTTTGTTGCGCTCCTTTAATGGCGGTATGGACATCAAATACGGCGTCAATGAAGCCTTCACCCTAGACCTCACTTTAGTGCCAGATTTTGGCCAAGTCGTTTTTGACCAACAAGTACTCAACCTCACGCCTTTTGAAGTCCAATTCAACGAAAACAGACAGTTTTTTACCGAAGGAATGGAACTCTTCAACAAAGCCGGAATTTTTTACAGCCGCAGAATTGGCATTCAAGCACCCTACAAAGTGACACAAACCATGCTCAATGAAGGCGAATACTTGGAAAACGTTCCGGGTTCTTCTCAACTTTATAATGCCTCCAAATTATCTGGCCGCAATAGCAAAGGCTTAGGGATTGGTGTATTCAATGCGGTTAACGCCGAGCAAATGGCTACAGCTGTCTCGACACTAGACAACAGCCGCAGGGAGGTCCTGATTTCACCCCTGACCAACTACAACGTTTTGGTTTTCGATCAAAACCTCAAGAACAATTCATCGGTCACATTCACCAATACAAACGTATGGCGGGCCGGCTCTTTTTACGACGCCAACGTTTCAGCCTTCAATTTCAACCTCAACACCAAAGACAACAACTATAATATCAACGGGAAGGGCATTCTTTCGGCCCAACTTAACCAACAAACCGCGCTGGGGCACAACCTCAATTTCAATATTCAAAAGCAGCGCGGCTCACTCATCGGCGGCCTCGGTTATTTAGAAGAATCTGACACCTATGACCCAAATGACCTCGGCTTCAACTACAACAACAACAGAAGAATTTTTGAGGCGAGTGTAGCCTACCGCGATTTTACGCCCAAATGGAAAAAACTCATGAAATGGAGTGTCAATGCGAATGTAACGCAAGCTTACCTTTATGAGCCAAATACTTTCTCTTCCAATATGGCCAGCCTCAATTTCTTTACCGTATCTAAAAAATTCAATGCCTGTGGCTTTAGTGGTGGAGGCAGCTTGCAAGAAAGCAAAGATTATTTTGAAGCCCGCACTTGGGGAAGGGTGTTCACGAGCCCTCAGTTTATTTTCTTGAACACTTGGTATTCATCGAACTACCAACGCAAGTTTGCCATCGATTTAGGCGCCAGCCTCACCGAATATATGCTGCATCCTTGGAAACAATACGCCTATAATCTGAATCCGAGAATCCGTTTATCTGACGCCATTTTCCTGATTTACTCTTTTGAAAAAGAGCTGCAATTCAACAGCATTGGCTACGCCATTCCGTTTGCTACGCCCGCACAAAGCTATACCGGCATTCTCTTTGGGCAGCGCGACCGCAACACAACCGTACAGGCACTTGCTTTCGATTACATCCTGACCAATCGCATGTCTTTGAGTTTGCGCTTGCGCCATTACCGATCTACGCTCGCTTATCAACACTTTTCTATCTTACAAGA
The DNA here is from genome assembly GCA_021738405.1 of Crocinitomicaceae bacterium. Taxonomy (GTDB): domain Bacteria; phylum Bacteroidota; class Bacteroidia; order Flavobacteriales_D; family Crocinitomicaceae; genus UBA952. The sequence goes on from JAIPCC010000074.1 coordinate 3,773, forward strand.
AGACGGCAGCCTCGCGCTTTTAGAAGGCTTTAACGGACTAAGCGCCGAGGGCAAATCTGCTTACAACATCAACTACAATGCTTTTACCATAGACTTAGTTTACCGCTGGGTTTTCTTGCCGGGCAGCGAGCTGAATATCGTCTGGAAAAATTCCGTTTTTGCAAGTAATGACGCCATCAGTGCCGCTTATTGGCAAGACCTATCCTACACCCTGCAAACCGGTGCACTCAACAGCTTTTCAATGAAATTGATTTATTGGCTAGATGCCCAGCAAATTAAAAAAGATCAAAATAAACTACCACGCTGAGTACGCACCATCGCCGGCAACATACGCGCGGTCACTGCTGCGTTCGGGGGATTCTACGAAAGCAAAAGGATGCACGACTTTTCCATTCCAAATGACCTTTTTGCCTCTCGGTACCGCAATCTGCAACTCCACTTCTTGGTCGCGCATGCGGTCTTTTGCCGGGTAAGAAAATCCAGTAGCAAATTGAATGGTGTTTTGTTGGAGCACACAAGGGAAATCAATAGCTGAAGCCCGGCGGTTCGCTTTGAAAAACGAGCGACCATGTGCTTTTTTCAAGATCTTGACGTGATACAAACTGTCACTCGCTTCAATATAGTTGATGCTGATACCGCTGATAAAGATTCGTCCATCTTGCGCCATAATGATGCCATGATCATTTTGATTATCCGGTCTAAAACCAAAGTTGTATGTGGTATTACGTATTGTCTTATAGCTTTGAATGTGGAGTTCAGGTAGGATGTCCAAGCGCAAAGAATCACCTGCATAGGTACCGATTTCTTTACTGAGTTCCCCCTCAATTGTAAAAGATTGCCCCGTTGAGATGCCAACATAAGTCAACAAGACAAGCCCGCTGACACTTGCAAATCCAAGACCTAAATAGCCTGCACGCAGCCATTTTGCTTCAAAAGCAAACAACAAGCGAAAGCCAGTGAGCATGCTAGATAAACTGATTGCGTAACCGATGAGGCCAATCCCAATATAAAGCAGTTCATTTTGCCCTGCTTCAAAAAACAAGGCACTCAACTCGCCTAAAGAGGTGTATTCACCATTGATTTGCGCAGGAACAAGCTTGGGGTCTATCCAAATAAAAATAGATAAACTAATGAGCAAAACCAAACCCCACAAGACCAGTAAAATACCTGTGAATTTTTTGAGCAAATGCACAAAACGACGGGCGCTCTGACTCAAGCCAGAGCCTGTTCTCAACTGATGAGACCACTTCTTGGCGTTTTTCTCGACGCGCTCGGTTGCCTCTTTGAATTCTGTTTTGATGCTCTCTACATTGACCGGAACGCCTTTCATCTGAAGTTTTTCACTTGCTGTTTTGGCGCTCGGCGTAATAATCCACAAGAGAATATAGATTGGAATCCCCGATCCAAAAACCATTGTAAACAACACAAAAGCAACCCGAATAAAGACGACGTCAATATTGAAGTAAGCCGCAACCCCACTGGCTACGCCGCCAAGAATTGCGGTATCTGTATCGCGAAAAAAACGCTTATCTGACCGATCTTGTGAGGCTGTTTGAACGGGCGCCTGCTGTTCTATTGGGTTGTCACTGAAGTTTTCAGGACTGCCCAACACCTCAATGACCTCATCAATTCTCGTTTGAAGGATGACCTGTGAAGCGCCCATCTGATTTTGTTGGAGCAGTTCAACGATGCGCAGCTCGACATCTTGAAGGATTTCATCGGCGCCTGGCTCATTGCTCAATACGTTTTTAAGCGCCTGTAAGTAGTTTTGAAGTACTTGAAAAGCTTGCTCTTCAAGAATAAAGGGAAATCCTTGGATATGGATGGAAACGGTTTTATTCATGGTTCTTTATTTGATTGATTTGTGCGACGGCTTGTTGTAATTCTTGCCAAGTGCGGGCCAATTCGAGGTAAAAGTCTTGGCCCTTTTGGGTCATTTTGTAGTATTTTCTTGGCGGGCCCGAGGTGGATTCTTCCCAGCGATACGTGAGCACCTCTAAATTCTTGAGCCGCGTGAGCAAAGGATAGACCGTACCTTCCACGACCAATAATTGTGCGGTGCGCAATTTATCTAGGATTTCTGACGGATAAGCCTCTCCCTGATGCAAGATGCCAAGAATGCAGTATTCCAAAACACCTTTTCGCATTTGCGCTTGCGTATTCTCTACATTCATCGTTAACTAAATTTTATACAAAGATATATGTTTTATATTGTATTATGCATTACATAGTACTATAAAAATAAAAAAGCGCCTTAACCGACGCTTTCCTTTAATCTTTAAATAATTCTATTTCAAACACTTGAAGTAATCAAAGGGTTCTTGACACGCATTGCATTGGTAGTGTGCTTTACACGCCGTACTGCCAAATAAGCTCACCATTCGGGTATTGTTGCTATTGCATTTTGGACAAGACACACGCGGTGGTTCTGAAAAAAGTGCCGTTTTATCGGGCTCATTGACGGGTGGTGCAATGCCGTAAAGACGCAATTTTTGGCGGCCAGCTTCGCTGATCCAGTCGGTTGTCCAGGCCGGGCTCAGGACATGTTTGACCTTTGCATTTGGGATGCCTTTCTCTTTTAACTTGGCCAGCAGATCAACTTCTATTTGCTGCATGGCTGGGCAGCCACTATAGGTTGGCGTGAGCTCGACAATCCAGGTTTGATCTTGAAGATAGATATGTTGGACAACCCCCAAATCTGTAATGGTGAGCACAGGGATTTCAGGATCGCTGACCTCCTCTAAATAAGCACGGATATCGGTTTCGCTTACCATTCCATGTTAGGATAGGCTCTTTGCATGTATTGCAAATCTGACAAAAGATAGCCCATGTGTTCGGAATGACGTCCTTCACGGCCACCATCGAATTTCCAGTTGTTTTTGGGTATTTCTAGTGTGGCCTCCGAAAGAATGCTCGTTACCGTAGCCATCCATTTGGCTTGGATCTCAGCCATGGCTGGTACTTTCCCAGCGGCCTGTAAGGCATGGTCATGAGCGTCTTCGTAAAATAACTCGTTGGTGTAGCGCCAAAGATGATCAATTGCCGCTTGCGCGCGCTGATGAGATTCTTCGGTGCCGTCGCCCATGCGGATCACCCACTCCGAGCTGTGCTTGAGGTGGTAACGCGTTTCTTTAACAGATTTGGCAGCGATGGCCGCTAATTGTTCAACGGGGCTTTGCATGAGCGCCTCGTAAAGCGGCAAACGAAAAGCATCGAAGAAAAATTGACGCAAAAGGGTCATGGCGAAATCTCCGTTTGGTTGCTCTACAAGCAGTACGTTTTTGTACTCGTTCTCGTAGCGCAAATAGGCTAATTGGTCGTGGTCGCGGCCCTTGCCTTCTAATGCTGCTGCCAAGTCGTAGAGACTGATGGCTTGGCCAATAAGGTCAAGAGAAATATTGGTGAGGGCGATGTCTTCTTCTAAGATGGGGCCATGGCCACACCACTCCCCTAAACGCTGAGCCAAAATGAGGCTGTCGTCAGACAAGCGCAGTACGTATTCAAAAAGTGCTGATTCTTGCATCTTTACATGTGTTTGACGCCGTCTGGCACTTCGTAAAAAGTAGGGTGGCGGTAAATTTTGGTGTCTGAAGGTTCAAAAAATGAAGCGGCTTCGTCTATGTCTGTCGCATGAATTTGAGCAGACTCAACTACCCAAATACTGATGCCTTCAGAGCGTCGTGTGTAGACGTCTCTTGCGTTTTCAAGGGCAAGCGTAGCGTCTGGGGCACGCAAGCTACCGACGTGTTTGTGGTTGAGTCCTTGTTTGCTGCGGATAAAAACCTCCCAAAGAGGCCATTCGTTGGTTGACATCGTCTTATAAATTTAATTAGGCTGATTTTTTCATGGCGCGCTTTTTTGCGAAAGCAGTTGCGGCATCTCTTACCCAAGCACCATCTTCTTTGGCTTTGATGCGGGCAGCGAGGCGTTCTTTATTGCAAGGTCCGTTTCCTTTGACAACTTGCCAGAATTCGTCCCAGTTGATTTCAGAAAAATCATAATGACCTCTGGCTTCGTTCCACTTCAAGTTTGGATCTGGAATGGTCAGGCCTAAGATTTCTGCTTGCGCTACGGTGGCGTCTACAAAACTCTGACGGAGTTCGTCGTTGGTGAAGCGCTTGATTTTCCATTTGATGGACTGATCGGAATGCGTAGACTCTGCGTCGCTCGGGCCAAACATCATGAGGGCCGGCCACCAAAAACGGTTCATGGCATCTTGCGCCATCGCTTTTTGTTGTGGGGTTCCGCTGCAGAGTTTAATGAGTGACTCATATCCTTGGCGCTGGTGAAAAGACTCTTCTTTACAAATCTTGACCATGGCACGTGCGTAGGGCCCGTAAGAAGTGCGGCAAAGTGCCACTTGATTCATGATGGCTGCGCCGTCTACCAACCAACCAATTGTACCGATATCGGCCCAAGTGAGTGCTGGATAGTTAAAAATAGAAGAATATTTTGCTTTTCCGGTGTGGAGGTCGTCTATGGTTTGCTCGCGGCTTGTGCCGAGTGTTTCAACTGCTGAGTACAAATAAAGGCCGTGACCAGCTTCATCTTGTACCTTGGCTAATAGCACTGCTTTGCGGCGCAAGTTGGGTGCGCGGGTAATCCAGTTGCCTTCTGGAAGCATGCCAACTATTTCTGAATGTGCATGTTGCGAAATCTGACGCACCAAGGTCTGACGGTATTCGTCTGGCATCCAGTCATTGGGCTCAATCTTGATTTCTCGGTCAATTTTCTCTTGAAAACGGCGTTCTTGTTCAGCTTGGGTCATAATGTCTTTGTTACGATGAAACAAATATAGAAAATAACTACGCCTTCAAAACATGATTAGCGTCAGTTTGTTCATTGATAGATGTTGGTTGAGGCTTGCGCATTATTGCTTACTTTTGACCCTGATTATTTACGACTATGTCTACTCAGTTTCATTCCCTCAAAGTCACCGACCTTCAAAGAGAAACAGAAGGTTGTGTATCTGTCGCTTTTGAAGTGCCAGCAGCGCTCCAAACACAATTTCATTTCTACTCTGGGCAATACCTCACCTTCAAAACTACCATCGACGGCGAAGAAATCAGGAGGTCTTATTCTTTGTGCAGTGCACCTCAAGAAAATGAATGGCGTGTGGCCATCAAACAAATACCAAACGGCAAGTTTTCTTCTTTCGCCAACGAAACACTTCAAATTGGTGCTACCCTAGAAGTCATGGCGCCAATGGGCAATTTCAAGTTTGAACCCAACCCAAGCGCACAAAACCATTACGTTTTGTTTGCAGCCGGAAGCGGTGTCACGCCAATTTTTTCGATCCTCAAAACCATTCTAAACGCCGAGCCGCTCAGCAGTGTCACTTTATTCTACGGCAACAAAGGCTTTGCAGAAGTCATTTTTAGAGAAGAACTCGAGGTCCTCAAAAACCGCTTTTTGAACCGCATGAACTTAGTGCATGTGTTTTCAAGAGAAAATATTGGCGTTCCACTCTTAAAAGGCCGCATAGACGCAGCCCGCACCAAAGACTTACTCAACGCTTTTCTAAAAAATCAGACCATCAACGGCGCCTACATTTGCGGCCCACAAGACATGATTTTAGCCGTGAAAGACGAGCTCAGCACCTTTGGAGTAGCTGCCAAAGACATTCATTTTGAATTATTCCATGCCGCGCCAATTGCCAAAGCAGCTGAAGCAAAGCAAGACAATATACCCGCTTTTGAATCGCACATCGAGCTGATCATGGATGGCGAAGTCACCGATTTTTATTTATCCTCAGACGGACCAACCATTCTAGACGCTGCCTACAAAGCGGGTGCCGACGCACCTTTTGCTTGTAAAGGTGGTGTTTGCTGTACTTGCAAAGCAAAAGTGCTCAGAGGCGAGGTTTCTATGGATGTCAATTATGCGCTTACACCAGAAGAAGTAGAACAAGGCTACGTGCTCACTTGCCAAGC
>JAIPCC010000075.1 GCA_021738405.1 Crocinitomicaceae bacterium
GCAAGTGCGGGTCGTCGATGTCTAGCTTGGCAATGAGTTGGTCTGACTGAATATTGGCCTCTTGGATGGTTACACCTGTATAGTTGTAGTTGTTCAATTCCAATTGGGAGAGCAGCGCGCTTGTGTTTTGCAGGGTCAGGTCACCAGAGTTGTCTAGGGAGAGCTTAAATTGCGCGGTACCGCTTAGTTTGCCAATTTCTGAAATGTCTAACAACTGACCCAATTCAAATTGATGGAGGTTCAAAAAATTAGAGTCGGCAACACCGCTAATGGTGAGTAAGTCGGGTGTATTGGCAATAGTGATCGGGGCAACAGAGAGCTCACCCAATGCCGTTTGCGCTTGGTCTATGGCAACCTGAAGATTGGAAGGCGTTCCGCTCAGTTTGGCATTTTGAAGCGAAACAAAAGCCGCTTTTTGAAGCATTTCGGGAATTTCAATGGCACCTTGACCAGTTGGCAAGTGTAATTGTTGTACATCCTTAAGATCTAGATAAGCTTTGGTGATGGTTTCGTCTAACCAAAGCTGTGCGGTTGGCTTGCGAAAATCGGGTAAGCGCAGGTTGGCCTGAATTTGGGAGCGCTTGCCAAAACGCAAATTGAAATCTTGAATGCGCAGGTTGCGCAATTTGTCTTTGACCAAGCCTGACACAAAAACGGTTTGGTCCATGCCTTGGATGTTGGGGGCAAAATAAGCGATGTCGTGGAGCCAAATGCGGCTGGGCGCCAACACGCCATCAAAGACCACGCGGTCGTCAAAATCATTGAAGTCCGAACTCGTTTTGGTGCGCAGTGCCAATTTCGGGATGCGCACAACACTATTTGGCGTGCGCAGGGCAGCATTTTTGAGTAAAAGTCCGTTTGCCGAAAAACTCGCAAAAGCAGTGAGCTCGCTGAGTTCAAAACCCGACCTGTCTTTGAATTGCAGTTGGCGAATTTGACATTTAAACGACTCGCCGACAGACTGAATTTGGGTCGCTTTCAAAGAAAGATTTTTGAACTCGATGTGGTCGTAGTCTAGGCCAAAGGCAAGGGTGTCTTTGCGCAAATCGTGGTAACTAAAATCGATGTGGTCTAGTGAGAGTTCGGCTAATTGCACCTGAAAATCGGTCGTTGATTTGGTGGGCTGATCCGAAGCAAAATAATCTTCGATAAAGGCAAAATTTGAACGCCCCTCTTTCTGATCTAACGACAAATTGACTTTACCGCCATAAAGCCGCAGCTCATTGATCAGCAATTTGTTTTGCAGCAATTTGAATTGATTGAGCCCTAAATAGAGGTGCTTGAGCGCTAAAATGGGCTGTTGTTTTTGGTCTTCTAGGTAAACATCTTTGAGATCGACGTAGCGAAACAAGACGATATCGACGGCGCCAATTTGCACCTTGGCATGCAGCTCTTTACTCAAAAACGACGTGGCTTGGTTGGCAAGATAGGTCTGTACCCAAGAACTGCGAATGGCAAAAACCAAAAAGATGACAAGGATCAGCAACCACTCCAATAGAATGGCAAGCGTCAGGCCCGCGATTTTGAGTACCTTTGTCATGTTTGTTACAAAATTAGCAATCTTTTGACAGCAAAACCCAAGATTATACTAGGCATTGAGTCGTCTTGTGACGACACCTCTGCGGCCGTCCTCGTCGGCAACGAAATTCGTGCCAATATCATTGCGGGGCAAGCCGTCCACGAACAATACGGCGGCGTGGTACCCGAACTGGCCAGCCGCGCCCATCAAGAAAACATCATTCCGGTGGTGCAAACCGCACTGCAAACCGCCCAACTCTCGCTCTCAGACCTCGACGCCATTGCTTTTACACAAGGCCCAGGGCTCATGGGTTCACTCACTGTGGGCACCTCCTTTGCCAAAGCACTCGCGCTGGCGCTCGACATTCCACTCGTAGGTGTTCACCACATGAAAGCGCATATTTTAGCGCATTTTATCGCAGACGCCAGCGACGCCGCGCCCACCTTTCCATTTTTGTGCCTCACCGTCAGCGGCGGACACACCCAAATTGTGCGCATCAACGACGCTTTGGATATGCAAGTCATTGGCAGCACCATAGACGACGCCGCGGGCGAAGCCTTCGACAAAGCGGCAAAAATGCTCGGCTTACCCTACCCTGGCGGGCCATTAATTGATCAATACGCAGCGCTCGGCAATCCAAAGGAATTTGAATTTGCCAAACCTCAGATCAAAGACCTCGACTTCAGTTTCAGCGGCTTAAAGACATCCATCCTTTACACATTGCAAGCGGCCGAAAAACAAGCACCCAACTTGCGCCAAGACCAACGCAATGACCTCTGCGCGAGCATTCAAAATAGCATTGTTTCCATTTTGATGGCCAAACTCGAAAAAGCGGTCAAAGAAACGGGTATTCGAACGGTTGCCATTGCCGGTGGCGTTTCAGCCAATTCTGAACTCAGAAAACGCCTGCTTGCCCAAAAAGAAAGAGGCTGGAAGGTCAGTATTCCCAAAATGAGCTATTGCACAGACAACGCCGCCATGATCGCCATGGCCGGTTCCTTCTATTTGGCCGCGGGCCATACCGTTGGGCAAGCCACTGCTGCCGATCCAAGACTCAAATGGTAACAAAAGGCACACAGCGCTGCCAATATTTTTTGTAATTTCGAGAATTCAAAGTTTTAAATTCATGCGAACTGCGCTACTCTCATTTGTATTCTTCTCGTTGCTAAGCACTTGGGCTTTTGGTCAGGAGAAGATTCAATGGCGTTTTGATTACGTTGCATTTCCTTCTTCAATTCACATCAGTGCAAAAATTGAAAACGGATGGCACCTATACGCACTTGATTTAGATCCAAGTATTGGGCCTGTACCGACACAAATTGTACTTGAAAAAAACAAATTAGTAAAGGAATTACAACCTTTTGAAATCGGAACAATAGCCAAAAAATCCTATGATGCTAATTTTGGTGCGGAGCTTTCCTACTATGAAAAAGAATTTTTCGCACACAAGCGCATTCTCGTCAAAAAACCAACTATAGTCAAAGGCGAACTCACTTATATGCTCTGCGACGACAAGCGTTGTTTGCCGCCCAAAACCATCCCTTTTGAGATCGCGGTGAAACCCTCCGAATTAAAAAAACCAAACTAAAAACAATGAAAGCTTTTTTCCTTAGCCTCCTCTTTTTGAGCCTTTCTTTTACGAGTAGCGCCCAAGACTTTATGAGTCAATTTATCAAGTGGAACTTAACCGTTGAAAAAATTGATGAAAGCCACGCCAATTTGGTTTTCACGGGCAAACTCGTGCCCGAATACCACATCTTTTCACTGAAACATGATCCTATGGCTGCCGACGGCACGGGCATTGTTCCCGAGTTCAAGTTCAAGACGAGCAAAGACTACAAAACGGTTGGTAAAACCTTCGAGGTCGGGGTTCCAATGGTTCAAAAAGATGAACTCGGCACCTCCCTTTATTTTGAAAACAAAGCCATTTTCAAACAAAAAATTGAAATCCTTTCAGACGAAGCTTTCACTGCCAATTGCGCTTTATTCTTCCAACTCTGTAACCACGAAGGATGCTTACCCCCATTTGATTACACTGCCAAATTCAAAGTGAGTGGCTACAAAGCCTCTGGTGCAGCAGCTCCTGCAGCAGACACCACTACAACAGCCCAAACAGCCAATGCAGACACGAGCGCAGCACCAACAAGTGTGGACCAAGCTCCGGCGCCAATCCAGCAAAAGGAAAAGAAAAAAGATTCGAATGTCGTGATCTTCATTGCGGGCTTTATTGCAGGGCTTGTGGCTTTGCTCACACCTTGTATGTTCCCGATGATCCCGATGACCGTTACGTTCTTTACCAAACAATCCAAAACGCGCCGCGAAGGGATTTTTAAAGCACTCATTTACGGTGCGTCGATTGTACTTATTTATGTCGCTTTTGGTTTGGTTTTCACGGCTATTATGGGCCCACTTGGCCTCAATGACCTTTCTACCAATGTCTGGATGAACCTCATCTTCTTCAGTATTTTCGTTTTGTTTGCCTTCTCTTTCCTCGGCGCTTTTGAAATTCAATTGCCCAATTCTTGGGTCAACAAAATGGACCAACAAGCAGACCGCGGTGGTTACCTCGGCATCTTCTTTATGGCCTTTACTTTAGGCCTGGTATCTTTTTCTTGTACGGGCCCGATCATCGGTAGTTTGCTAGTAGAAGCGGCAACATCTGGCTCTTACCTCACGCCAGCCGTGGGCATGACCGGTTTTTCTTTGGCACTCGCCATTCCCTTCACCCTTTTTGCGATTTTCCCTGGATGGCTCAACAGCTTGCCGCAATCTGGTGGTTGGCTCAATTCAGTAAAAGTGGTTCTTGGCCTCACCGAACTTGCACTAGCGCTCAAGTTCTTATCCTCTGTAGACCTCGCCTACCACTGGGACCTCCTCACCCGCGAGTGGTTTGTAGGTATTTGGTTCGTCTTGTTCTTTATCATGGGTATTTACCTACTCGGCAAATTGCAGTTCTCTCATGACTCTCCAGTGCAAAAACTGAGCGTCACGCGCTTCATGTTTGCACTCATTGCCTTGGTCTTTTCTGTATACCTCTTTACCGGTATGTTCGGCGCACCACTTACTTTAATTGACGGTATTGCACCACCGCGCACGCACTCCGAAGACAACTTCCGTTGGGTCAATGGCGGCCAAGAAACCGGTTTGGTTGAAGATTCCATTTCTGCACAATTCGCTGCCGACATGCATCCGGTGGGCGACGGCTCTATTCTCGTATTCCACGACCTCGAAAAAGGACGCGCTTACGCCAAAAAACGCAACTTGCCCATCTTGCTCGACTTCACAGGTCACGCCTGCCAGAACTGCCGCAAAACGGAAAGTACAGTCTGGACCAACGACGAAATTCGCCCCATGCTCCAAAAGAAATTTGTGATCATTTCCCTGTATGTAGACGACCGCGAAATGCTGCCTGCAAATGAGCAGCGCGTGTCTAAACTCAGTGGCCCAATCCGCACGGTTGGCAACAAATGGGCCGATTACCAAATGACGCGCTACAAGAGTTTCCAACAGCCTTTATATGTCGTCACTGACCACGAAGGCAACGACCTCACCAAAGCCATTGGCTACACCCCAGACATCAATTCATATAAGCAATTCTTGGAGGGCGGCATCAAGCGCTTTCAGTAATTGATGATAGTCTGTATAGCCGAAAAGCCAAGTGTTGCCCGTGATTTAGCGGAAATTTTAGGAGCCAAAAACCGAAAGGATGGCTACCTAGAAGGCAATGGCTATGCCGTTACTTGGGTCTATGGGCACTTGTGCTCACTCAAAGACCCCGAAGACTACAACCCCAACTGGAAATACTGGAAACTCGAAGACCTTCCGATCATACCCGCACAATTTGGCATCAAGCTGCGCGGCGACGACGGCGCTAGAAAGCAATTTCACGTCATTGAACGGCTCGTGAGCCAAGCTACCGAGGTCATTAACTGCGGTGATGCCGGGCAAGAAGGAGAGCTCATTCAGCGCTGGGTCTTGCTCAAGGCCAAATGCAAAGTACCCGTGAAGCGACTCTGGATCTCTTCACTGACCGAAGAAGCCATCAAAGAAGGATTTAAGAAACTGAGGCCGGGGAGTGATTTTGACCGCCTCTTTGCCGCAGGCAACGCTCGGGCGGTCGGAGACTGGGTCTTGGGGATCAACGGTACGCGGCTTTTTACCCGCAAATACGGCCGAGACAAGCAAACCCTTTCGGTGGGGCGCGTGCAAACGCCCACCCTCGCGCTCATTGTGCAGCGGCAAAAAGAAATAGATGCCTTCAAAGGAGAAACCTTCTTTGAGCTCAAAACGATTTACCGCGAGACCGAATTCAGCTGCCAAATTGAGCGCCTCAAAACCAAAGAAAAAGCCCAAAAAGGCCTGGATTACCTCCAAGATCAGCCCTTCGAGGTCACCTCCTTTGAGCAAAAAAATGCCAAAGAAGGTAACCCCAGACTCTACGACCTCACTTCGCTGCAAGTAGATGGCAACCGCTACTACGCCTACTCTGCCGAAGATACCCTCAACAAAGTACAGAGCCTCTACGAAAAAAAATTGGTGACCTACCCGCGCGTAGACACCACCTACCTGTCGGAAGACTTACACCCTAAAATTCCTGGCATTCTCGCTGGGCTCCGCGACTACAAGCGCTTCACCGAAGCCCTTGCCGGCCAACCGATCAAGAAATCGAAGCAGATTTTCGACGACAAAAAAATCACGGATCACCACGCCATTATTCCGACTGGTGTGGCACCTTCGGGCATCAGCCCCGACGAACAACGTGTCTATGACCTGATCGTGCGGCGCTTTATTGCGGTGTTTTATCCGGAGTGTAAGGTATCCAACACCACCGTTTTGGGCAAAGTAGCTGCACTCGAATTCAAAGCCACGGGCAAGCAGGTCCTAGACAAAGGCTGGCGCGTGCTCTACGACGACCTCAAGGTCCAACAAACCAACCCCGAAGACAAAATCTTGCCGCAGTTCACCAAAGGAGAGAGTGGCCCTCACACACCGTTTATACACGAAGGCAAGACCAGCCCGCCAAAATACTACACAGAAGCCACCTTATTGCGCGCCATGGAAACCGCCGGCAAACTCGTTGAAAACGAAGAAATGCGCGAAGTCATGAAAGAAAATGGCATCGGCCGACCTTCTACGCGGGCAAGCATCATCGAAACGTTATTCAAGCGCCAATACGTCGAGAAAAAGAAAAAGAACCTCATTGCCACCCCAACAGGCATGGCCTTGATCGATAAAATTTCATACGAAATGCTGAAAAGCCCTGAACTTACGGGCCAATGGGAGCACAAACTGCGCATGATTGAACGCGGCACCTACGAAGCCCAGACCTTCAAGGACGAATTATTTGTGATGGTGCGCCAACTCACCGACGAAGTCATTTTTGGCAAAAAATAAACAAGATTTTTTACATGCGCACAGGCGCCGCAATACCGAGCAAAGACAGCGCTTTTGCAATGGTCTGACGCACCTCAGCACTCAGGGCGAGTCTCAACTGACGCACCGCTTGATCTGGTTCGATGACAATTTTGACACCCTGATAAAACGCGTTGTACAACTTGACCAATTCATAGGTGTAATTGGCCAAAAGCGCTGGTGAATATCCTTTAGCGGCCTCTTGAAGCGCGCTTTCAAAATATGATAATTGCTTGATGATTTCTTTTTCTTCAGGACGCAAAGCTGTAGCCACTTCGATAGCCGCAGGTTGGTAAGCCGCTTTTTCTAACAAGGTAGAGATGCGCGCGTGGGCATATTGCAAGAACGGCCCTGTATTGCCCGTGAGGTCTATGGATTCTTCTGGATTGAAAAGCATGCGCTTTTTCGGATCTACTTTTAGCAAATAGTATTTGAGGCCACCGATACCAATTTGCGTGTAAAGTGCCTGGCGTTCTGCCTCAGTCAAGCCCTCTAAATGACCTCTTTCTTGGGTCATGGCATTGGCTTTTTCAATGACTTCGGCCATGAGGTCGTCTGCGTCTACCACCGTGCCTTCTCTGGATTTCATTTTACCACTCGGGAGGTCTACCATGCCGTAGCTCAGGTGAAAGCAGTTGTTGGCCCAAGTGTAACCCAATTTATGCAAGATCAAGAACAAGACCTTGAAGTGGTAATCTTGCTCGTTGCCGACCGTGTAAACCATGCCGTGCAAATCTGGATAATCTTTGAAGCGGTCTATGGCCGTGCCGATATCTTGGGTCATGTAAACGGCTGTGCCATCTGAGCGCAATACAAGTTTTTCATCGAGGCCTTCTGCGCTGAGGTCTATCCAAACCGATCCATCGGTTTTTTGGTAAAAAACACCGTCTTTCAAGCCTTCCATGACTTGGTCTTTGCCTAAAAGGAAGGTATCGGATTCGTAATAAAGTTTGTCAAACGTGACGCCCATTTGGGCATAGGTTTGCTCAAACCCAGCGTAAACCCATCCGTTCATGGTGGTCCAGAGCAAATAGACTTGCGGATCTCTGGCCTCCCACTTGACGAGCATGTGCTTGGCTTCTTGTAAAATGGAGGTCTGGTTTTTGGCGAGCTCTTTGATTTTGTCGTCGATGGCCGCTTGGGCTTTTTCATCTTTATCTTGTTTGGCTTGCTCAAAATTCAGCACCGCTTGTTGGATGGCTTCAGGGGTGTCAGAAAAGTTCCCACTTTGCCACTGAGCCATGATTTCTTTGGCCTCAATTTGCAGTGCTCTATCGAACTCAACGTAGTATTTTCCCACGAGCTTATCGCCCTTTAGGCCTGTGTTGGCAGGGGTTTCGCGTTCGCCGCGAGCATTGACGGGGGAGAATTTCTCCCACGCGAGCATAGATTTACAAATATGGATACCGCGGTCGTTGATCACTTGCGTGCGCACCACCTTGTGGCCCACAGCGCGCAAGATTTCTGCCACAGCTGCACCGAGGAAAATATTGCGCAAATGCCCTAGATGCAAAGGCTTATTGGTGTTGGGAGAAGCGTATTCAACCATGACCGTTGGCTTGGAGTCGGCTTGTGCAAAACCATAATGAGGCTGGGCTTGCATTTGGCTAAATTGGGAGAGCCAATAGGCATCGGTCAGGACGATATTCAAAAACCCGTTGATGACAATACAATGCGAAACACCCGGCACATTGGCTTCCATCCATATTTTGAGTTTGTCGCCGGCAGCCTGAGGTGAACAGCGCAAAAGCTTTACAAACGGGAACACCACAAGCGTGAGGTCACCCTCTACATCCTTGCGCGTTTGCTGAAACTGGATGAGTTCTTCGGTGATGGCGCAACCAAATAATTCGGGTGCGGCCTTTAATAGCGCTTGGCGTATGTGTTGTTCCATTTTTAGGAGAGGTGCTTAATGATGTTTTCGATGAGGGCCAATGCGGATTCGGCCATTTTGTTTTTTTCGTCGTCAAGACAAGGATTGACCTCCACGATTTCAATGGCTACGGTCTTTGGGTCTTGGGCAAAATAGCTAAGCAACGCTTGGGCTTCAGCAAAAGAAATGCCATTAGGAACAGGCGTGCCGGTACCATAAGAAGTTTCTGTTGGGTCTATGCTATCGACGTCGAAAGAAACGTAAATGAGGTCGCAGTCTTGAAGTTGTGCAGAGATGGCAGCTAAACAAGCGTGCAAGCCAGTGCTGCGGAGTTCGGCAACCGTGAAGTTTTTCAAGCCTAATTCGGCCATGATGGCGTCTTCTTGCGGTTCGGTATCGCGAACGCCAATGTAGACTAAATCTTGCGGTAAAAAAGCTGTGCTCTTGAGGCTATTCCAATAGGCAATTGTAGCCGCATCAGGTTCGTTTTTGGCCAAATGAAGATGATCCAAACCGAGCGCCGCCGCGATAGGCATCCCGTGAATATTACCTGAAGGCGTGGTATAGGGCGAATGGATATCGGCATGCGCGTCTATCCAAACGACACCAATTCTTCTATTTGGAAAATTATTTTTGAGGGCTGCGAGTGTACCTGCAGCAGCACTGTGGTCACCAGAAAGAAGCAGCGGAAAGGCATCCGCTTTCAAACAAGAGGTGATGTTTTGTTCGAGGGAGGCAAAAACTTGACTCAGTCCGTCGATATTTTTAGCAAAAGTGAACGGGCTCTTGTGGTCTAGGAGGTCGTTGTGCTGATCTACC
>JAIPCC010000076.1 GCA_021738405.1 Crocinitomicaceae bacterium
ACCGGTTGTACAACCGTGTCCGATGAGGTCTACGCTAATGGTAAAGGGCGTTTCGTAGGCGGCAGAATTATTGCGCACCATGAGTTCCAAGCCGAGTTGGTCACAGCGCTCCTCGCTAATTGGCGCACAAATCAGGCCGCGCCCGTGCGTTGCCATGAAGTTGATGAGCTCAGGTGTTGCATTTCTAGCTGCGGTTAAAAAATCGCCTTCGTTTTCGCGGTCTTCGTCGTCTACAACAATGACAACGCGTCCTTGTTGGATTTCTAGAATAGCTTCTTCTATTGTATGGAGAGTTTGAGACATAATTGGTTTTGCTTACGCATTAGGTATTTGGGAGAGACTTGCAAGAAGGAAAGACCAGAATTTTTGTACCGACGAAATTTGAACGCATTCGTCAGGGGAGTGGGCAGCGCGAATGTTCGGCCCAAAAGAAATCATGTCTACACCAGGGAGTTTTTCGCTCAGTAAGCCGCATTCTAGACCAGCATGACACGCCTTAACCTTTGGCTCTTCGCCATAAAGTTCGGTGTAAAGTGCGCGCATTTTGGATAGAATAGGAGACTGCGCATTGGGTTTCCAACCTGGGTAGTCGCCGCTTTGCTCAACGGTTGCGCCCATGTTTTCAAAAGCGCAGCGCAGCGCCATGCTCACTTCCGTTTTGGTGCTTTCTACCGAACTGCGTTGGAGCGATTGCGTAGTGAAGAGGCCTTTGTCAATGATGACGCGCGCCAAAGAAGAAGATGCTTCTACAAGGCCTGCGATGTCTGGGCTCATGCGGTAAACGCCGTTGTGAACGCTACAAAGTGTCGCAACGATGCGTTTGAAGTCTGACGCACAAACTGCATTTAGATCGCTATTTGTAAGGCTTGAATCTATTTTGAAATGTGGTTCAATGAGGTGGTATTCTGCACGAAGTGTTTGCTCAAATGCAGCAATCGCTTCTTGTACTTGCGTTGCATTTTGAACGGCAATCAGCGCGGTAGCTTCTCTAGGAATGGCATTTCGCAAGCTGCCGCCATCAAAATAAAGCAATTGAATGGTTTGGTTCTGTTGGAGTTCCCATAATAAACGCGCCAGCCATTTGTTGGCATTGCCGCGTCCTTTATCGATGTCCATGCCGGAATGTCCGCCAAGTAGGCCCGAAATATTGATTTGCAGTGTTTCAAATCCACTTTGAATGGCTTCTTGCGTATAGCTGTAAGTGGTGTTTGTGTCGATGCCGCCTGCACAACCTACAGAAAGTTCGTCGTCGTCTTCGGTATCGAGGTTCAAAAGGATGCTGCCGCTCAAAAGGCTGGCATCCATTTCTTTGGCGCCGGTCATGCCGGTTTCTTCGTCGATCGTGAAAAACGCTTCCAATGCAGGGTGTGGAATAGCTGTGCTGGCTAAAAGCGCCATTATAGCTGCTACGCCAATGCCGTTGTCGGCGCCAAGTGTTGTTCCTTTTGCACGGATCCAGTCGCCATCTTGAAACATATCGATGCCTTGCTGATCGAAGTCAAAAACGGTTTGTGCATTTTTTTGGTGCACCATATCGAGGTGGCTCTGTAAAATGACGGTCTGACGCGCTTCCATGCCAACAGTTGCTGGCTTTTTGATGATGACGTTACCAATGCGGTCAACGGCAGTTTGGAGGCCAAGCGTTTCGCCAAAGGCTTTCATAAAGGCAATGACGCGTTCTTCTTTTTTAGAGGGGCGTGGCACTGCGTTGAGCGCAGCAAAGTGTTGCCACAGCGCTTTTGGTTCGATATTGCTGAAATCCATGGTTACGGAAATTTGGGATATTGTTGGAAATTAGGATCGCGCTTTTCCAAAAAGGCATGTTTGCCTTCTTGCGCTTCTTCTGTGAGATAGTAGAGTAGGGTGGCATCGCCGGCGAGTTCCATGAGGCCGTGTTGCCCATCGAGCTCGGCGTTCATGGCGCGCTTGATCATGCGGATCGCGAGCGGACTTCTCATCATGATGGTTTTGGACCATTCCACAACGGTGTCTTCGAGTTGATCAAAAGGCACAACCTTATTGACCATACCCATTTTTTCGGCTTCTTCGGCAGTGTATTGATTACACAAAAACCAGATTTCACGCGCTTTCTTTTGACCTACGTGGCGGGCCAAATAAGAGGAGCCAAAGCCGCCATCAAAGCTACCTACCTTAGGGCCGGTCTGACCAAAGCGGGCATTTTCAGAAGCAATTGTGAGGTCGCATACGACGTGTAGTACGTGACCGCCGCCGATGGCATAACCATTGACCATTGCAATAACTGGTTTAGGCAGCGAGCGAATGGCTTTGTGTAAATCGAGTATGTTGAGGCGAGGCACTCCGTTTTCTGAAATATAACCGCCAACGCCTTTGACGTTTTGGTCTCCGCCCGAACAAAAGGCTTTGTCACCGGTACCTGTCAATACAACCACATTGATGTCTGGACGTTCACGACAAATATCCATCGCGTCTAGCATTTCAAAATTGGTCTCTGGTCTGAACGCGTTGTATACCTGCGGACGGTTGATGGAGATTTTTGCAATCCCTTCAAAGAATTCAAATTTGATGTCTTGGTAGTTTTTGATGCTTTGCCAATTTCTTTGCGACATGATGTGATTTTTATTTATGCTACAAAGATAGAACATCCCAAAGGACCTAAAGGTTTATTTGCCCAGAATTTCTATCCCATGCAACTTTTTTTAAAAGCCGTCCGTCAATCTACGGAAGCCAAATTCGGCAACTCATCTTACTTTAGCGTCATGAAACACCATTACTTGTATTAATCCTAAACCAGAGCCTTGGCTCTACTAAAATGCAAGTCGTATGAGTAATTATTTGGGTGCCCGCATTCGCGTGGCTTTTGTAGAATCTGATGTAATTTTTAGAACTGGTTTGCGAGCGCTTTTGGAGCCGCGCAACGATTTTGAATGGGTTGGCGAGTCGGCAAGTCTGAGCGATTTTCGTGCGAGGTATACCGGGGTCGGTATCCAAGTCATCATGATAGACGCCGAACTTTTACAAGAGCTCGACAAAGTGTATATCAACTTTTGGATGTCTTCTTGGCCCAATGCCAAGTTTTTGCTACTCGTTCCCAATTTCAAGTCGGCGCTCATTCCACTTTATATCAAGTGGGGTTTTCATGGTGTGGTCAATAAATGGAACATGCAAGAGGAGGCTGTCGCCGCGTTTCGACAAGTTTTTTTTCAGCAGTCTTACGTGCACCCCAATTCCAAGCGGATGCTCGATGCTGAGCGCCATACCATCCGAACCCTAGAGCGCATCACTGCCCGAGAAATCGACGTCATCCGCGGTATTTGTCAGGAGAAAACCTGTCGAGAAATTGCCCACGACCTCCAAATTTCGCCGCGTACGGTGGAAACACACAAAATGCGCATCATTGAAAAGCTAGACGTGCGCAATACGGCAGGCATCATTGTTCATGCCGTGCGCTTGGGTATCATTCCTTAGCGCACTTCAATTTCATCGATGAACAGCCACGGAACATTGCCAGCTCCTGGGTTTCCTGAAGGAATGCGCCCAACGCCATACAAGACCACATGAATCGTTTTGGTCTTGTCCTTGATGTTTTCAATTACAATCGTTTCTACAGTTGAATAACCGTCCGCAATGCCATTGCCGACGCCTGTTTTGGCAAAAGAAATGTTATACGTTTGGGCTGCCCAAATCCAGCTGTTCGGGTCGTGAAGGGTATGAATGCGCAATTCTTTTACTTTGATGGGTTTGTCAAACTCAATATCAAAAGAGACGCTATCGGAGTCAAAGCCCAGCCATTCGTTTCCTTTCCACGGGCGAGCAGCCAATTGACCGTCCACAATAGTAAGGTCGCCGTTGTCGTATTTCGGACTTGGTTTGGTGCTGAATTTGATTTTTGCACCTAGCGCTTTGTGCGCAATGATATTCATTTCTTTAGTCGGCAAGTTCGGACCTTGGTCCACTTTAATTAGAACGGTTTTGGTTTTTCTTTTCGCCGTCTTGATTTGTGCAATAATTTCTGGATAAGCAATGATTCCTTTTGCGGCCGTTTTCTGAATGACGATGCCACCATTTTCAGATCTGGAAGTTTGCAAGTTAGGTTTCAGACAGCTTTTAGAGAAATTCACCTTTTGTGTTTCTAAAAAAGAAAAGTGGTAGTTCGTCAAGACGGAGAGGAAATTTTCATAAGATGTTGGCGTTTCGGACCACAGTGCAGTACTCAAGGCGATGGCTCTTGGATAGGCCATGTATTCCAGTTGTGCCATGTCGGGGATGTATTCGGTCCAGAGGTTGCCTTGTGCGCCCAGGACATAAGCGGCCTCGGCGGTACTCATGTCGGGTGGAATCGGGTTGAAGGACAGTACTTTTTCAAGAGAAGTAAAGCCGCCAATAGCAAGGGGTTCTTCGGCGCCGCGCCCTTGGTAATGATCAAAATAGCAATGAGAGCCCGGGCACATGACCACATAATGGCCTTGCGCGGCGGCGGCTTTTCCGCCCTCGTAGCCGCGCCACGACATCACAGTAGCGTTTGGCGAAAGCCCGCCTTCTAAGATTTCATCCCAGCCAATGAGCTTTTTGCCATTTTGTGTCAAAAATGCATCCATCCGGCCAATGAAATAGCTCTGAAGTTCATGTTCGTCGTGAAGGCCGTTTGCACGCATGACCGCCTGACACTTCGGGCAGGATTCCCACCTGGTTTTCGGTGCTTCGTCGCCACCCACATGTACGTAGGCACTCGCAAAAAGCGGGAGGACTTCCTTTAAGACGTCTTGCAGGAAAAGGATGCTTTCTTCTTTGGCACAAAATATATCGTCGAAAATGCCCCAGAGGCCTTCTACGCCTTGCGCTTGGCCGCTGCAAGAAAATTGTGGGTAGGCGGCCAGTGCAGCTCGGGCGTGGCCTGGCATCTCAATTTCCGGCACAACTTCAATGAAACGTGCGCCTGCATAAGCCACCACTTCTTTGATTTCTTCTTGGGTATAAAAACCGCCGTAGCGCGTTTTGTTATAGGTGCGCGGCAGTGTGCTGTAGTGGTTTTCAACTGTGGAATCGCGCCAAGCGCCCACTTCGGTCAAGAGTGGATATTTTTTGATTTCGATGCGCCAACCTTGGTCGTCGGTGAGGTGCCAATGCAAGGTATTGAATTTGTAATAAGCCATCAGATCAATAAAACGCTTGACTTCAGCTACCGTGAAAAAATGTCTTGACACATCTAAGTGCAGGCCGCGCCATTGAAATTTAGGGTAGTCTTTCACGAAGCATTTTGGAAAACTCAATTGCCCCTCTTGCTGCGAACTCAATTGCAACAGCGAAACCCAAGCATAAAAGCAAGAGGCCTCACTTGAATACGAAATCGTGATGCGCTCTGCAATATTGATGCTGTAAGAGTCTTGCTTGACATTCGTGAGTTTTTTGAACTGCACCATCGGGTTTTGGACAAATGGGCTCACTTCAATCCCTTTTGACCACAGCGCATAACTTTTGAAGGCGTCTACCAAATTAGGTGTCAAATTGGAGGGGTCAATGAGTAAATTACCACTGCTTACAAACTGACCATTAGTGGTTTGGTAAACGGCTGGTGTGGGCAAAATGGGACATGTTTGACTGTGCGAATAAAGCGCAAACACGCTCAAAAGGAGTGTAATTCTAAATTTTAACATGCCCTAAAATTAATGAATTCAAACAGATGACTAACTTTGTCCAAAGATCATTCATGAAAGTCTACAACAATATCCTCGAAACCATCGGCAATACGCCCTTGGTTCGCCTCAACAAACTGACCCAGCACATTCCGGCACAAGTCCTTGCTAAAATAGAAACCACCAATCCAGGTAACTCCGTCAAAGACCGCATGGCAGTCAAAATGATCGAAGATGCCGAAAAGGCCGGGATTTTGAAGCCAGGCGGCACCGTCATTGAAGGCACTTCAGGTAACACCGGTATGGGTTTGGCCTTGGCCTGCATCATTAAGGGCTATAAACTCATTTGCGTACTCAACGACAAACAATCCAAAGAAAAAATGGATATTTTGCGCGCTGTTGGCGCAGAGGTAGTGGTTTGCCCTACGGCAGTTGAACCTACAGACCCTAGATCATATTACTCGGTTTCGCGCCGTTTGGCTACTGAAATTCCGAACTCTTGGTATGTCAATCAGTACGATAATTTGTCTAACAGAACAGCACATTACGAGCAAACAGGCCCCGAAATTTGGGAGCAAACCGAAGGTAAAATCACACATTTTGTAGTGGGAGTAGGTACGGGCGGCACCATTTCTGGTGTGGGCAAATACCTCAAAGAAAAAAATCCGAATATCAAGATTTGGGGAATAGACACCTACGGATCTGTATTCAAGAAATACAAAGAAACCGGCATTTTTGACGAGAACGAAATCTATCCTTACATCACCGAAGGCATTGGAGAAGACATCTTGCCGGCCAACGTCGATTTTGATATCATAGACCATTTTGAAAAGGTCACCGATAAAGACGCCGCAGTTTACACACGCAAATTGGCCCGCGAAGAAGGTATTTTTGTGGGTAATTCAGCAGGCTCTGCCATCAAAGGCTTGTTGCAAATGGCCGATAGGCTCACCAAAGATGATGTAGTCGTGGTCTTGTTCCACGACCACGGTAGCCGCTATATTGGCAAAATTTTCAACGATGACTGGATGCGCGAGCGCGGCTTTTTAGAAGAAGAGTTCCTCACCGCAGGCGACCTCGTGGCCAAACACGCCAATAAACCATTGGTTTCTTTGTACGCCGAAGAATTGGTTTCACACGCCGTTGCCAAAATGCGCAATTTCGATATTTCGCAAATCCCGGTCATGAAAGACGGGCAGTTTGTAGGATCCATAGACGATAGCCATTTATATCAATTATTGGTAGACGACCCTTCGCTCAAAGATGCGCCCATCTCTACCATCATGAATCCTGCTTTTCCAGTTGTTCAACAAAACACCAGCGTTGAAGAACTGTGCAAGCTGATTTCCAAACAAGTTCCGGCTGTTCTTGTCCATCTAGCAGACAATAAATTCCATATTGTATCTCGCTACGACGTCATTTCCGCAATGGCCTAGTTTCGCATGCGCATCATCTCCTTGGTTCCGTCCCTGACCGAATTTCTCTGGGCCTTAGGTCTAGAGCAAGAAGTGGTGGGCATCACCAAGTTTTGCGTGCACCCCAACCAATGGTGGCGTGAAAAAACTAGAGTAGGCGGCACCAAACAACTTCATTTGGAGCTTATTGCGAGCTTAGAACCGACCTTGATTATTGCCAATAAAGAAGAAAATACCAAAGACGATATTGAATGGTTGCAGTCAAAATACGAGGTGCTACTGACCGATATCACTACGCTCGACGACGCTTTTTTTTACTTGCAAGAAATAGGAGAGCGGGTTCATCGGACAAATGAGGCGCGTACTTTAGTGAGTCAAATCAAAAATGATTTTCAAGCTTTAGGTCAGGTAGGCAGCGGCGCCACGTTTCTATATTTCATTTGGCAAGACCCCTATTTTGTGGTTGGCCCAAAAACTTACATTCACGCCTTGTTGAGTCATTTTGGTTTTGAGAATTATTGCGCAATCGAAAGGTATCCTGAACTCCAAGAAGTGCTGTCTCATAAGGAAAAGGCATCAGCTCATCCGGATTTTATCTTTCTAAGTTCAGAACCTTATCCTTTTGAACAAAAACACTTCACAGCCATCCAACAAAAATTTCCTCAGTCAAAAATTCTTTTGGTCGATGGTGAAATGTGCTCGTGGTACGGATCGAGGATGTTGGAGGTGCCGGGTTACTTTGAGCAATTGTTTGCCGAATAACCTAGAAGCGACTCAAAAATCAAACAGCGTAGGCATGTCAGAGGCTGGCTTTGGCTTTTCGGGTGCTTTCTTAACTACTGGCTTGGGTGCAGGTGTTGGTGCAGGTATTGGTGCTTGAGCTGGTTCTGTTGCTGCTTGCACAACAGGAGCAGGGGTTTCTTCCATTTTGTGAACCGGTAAACGCAGCAATTGTTGTTTGATTTTTTCAAGTCTTGCGATCAAGTCACGATGATCAGCCGATGATTCAGACTGAGTTTGTGTGGTTTGAATCACTTGATTTTCGGTTGGGGCAGTAGCGGAAATACCCTTCTGCTTGAGTGCTTTTTTGGCGCCATCTAAGGTGTAGCCTTCGACTTTGACAAAATGGTAAATGCGCTTGATTTGCTCGATTTCTTTGACCGAAAAAAGCCGATTGCCCTTTTTGTTCTTTTTTGAAACCACAAGATTAAATTCCTTCTCCCAAAATCTTAAGAGTGAGGCATTTACTTGCAGCATCTCTGCCACTTCGCCAATGCTGTAGTAAAGTTTGCTAAGTGTTTGATTTTCAATTGAGGGCATCTGTCTACTTGAATGAATATTCGAAAATAATTATTATTTTTGCAACGGCTTTCAGAAAATGAAAATAAATCGCATATTTTTCTTGTTTCTCTATTTCGTTTGCGCTCATGTTTTGCAAGCGCAGCCGCCCGTGGCCACTGATCAAGTTCAGGCACCCTTGCCAAACGACCCACAGGTAGATGCCATTATCAACTACGCCAAGAGATTTTTGGGGGTTCCTTACCGCTATGGTGGCACCACGCCATCTGGTTTTGACTGTTCTGGTTTCATCAATTACATCTTTGGTAATTTTGGCTTTGATTTAGTCCGAACAAGTTACGGTTTGGCAGAGCTCGGCACCACTGTAAAGCTCTCTGAAATCCGCCCAGGAGACCTCATGTTTTTCAAAGGCAGCAATGTCAACTCTACAAGTGTAGGGCACGTGGCGCTGGTCGTAGAAGTTACGCCCACTGCAATCAAATTCATTCATTCTGCCAATACGGGTGTGCGCATCGACAACTTCAATACGTCTTCATATTACATACAGCGCTACCTCAAAACCAAGCGCCTCGATTACGGTACGCCCTAATTGCCTAACTTTGCCACATGGAGCAAGCACAACTCAATGAGCGCAGACAATGGCTTTTTATAGCCCTTGCGGGTTTATTTGTCACCAATGCGGTTACGGCAGAACTCATCAGCAACAAACTGATTCAAATTCCGCTAGAAGGCTTCTTTTTTGGTCGTAAAGTAGGGCCTTTTGTCACCATTATCGGCATTCTTCCTTGGCCGGTTGTTTTTTTACTCACCGACTTACTTAATGAATTTTACGGTCAAAAAGCAGTCCGTAGGCTTTCTTGGATCACAGCAGGGCTCATCGCTTACTGTTTTTTAATTGTTGGGCTTTCTATGGCTGTTCCGGCTTATGAAATCAAGGGCTCCAAACTCGCTACCAATGCGGCCTATAACTTGGTGTTTGGCCA
>JAIPCC010000077.1 GCA_021738405.1 Crocinitomicaceae bacterium
AGGCGCCTTTTTTTGTTTTGTTCTTGAACCCGAACTTAAGGTTTGACCAAATGGACAAAGCCGTGGAGGGTGTAAAGTGTTTTTTCTTTGTTGTCGTATTCGTATTTCTCGCTTTTTGGAGTGGCCGTGTAGAAATAGACGCCTTCTTCTAGCGCTTTGCCGCTCATGTCGGTGCCGTTCCAGTCATTGAGGTAGTTGTCTTTTTCGTAGATGAGGTTGCCCCAGCGATTGAAAATTTGGATGCTCACTTGGTCGTAGTCTTCCCAGTTTTGGATCACGAGTAGTTCGTTGATGTTGTCGTTGTCTAGGGTGAGTACGTTTGGCACCACCAACGGACACTGGTTGTAAACGCGGATGTTTGGCGACGTAATGGTTTTGGCACATTGGTCCATGACGTAGACCTGGAAGTTGTTGAGGTTCGGTTCAAGGATGCCCGACTGCACGTAAACGGTGTCGTTGTTCGGGAAACCGCCCGGCCCCCAAACGTAGCTGTACGGGGAAATACCATTTTTGACCTCACACCAAATGTTGGTGCCTTGTCCGAAATCTGCACACACGTTTAAGGAGTCTACTGCCGTGATGGTCATTGGGGTGTAGTCAATGATGTTGAGCGAGATAGATGTAGTGTCAAAAGTGCCGTCGCAAGGATTGGGTAAAATAACGTTGAAGAAGACCGTTTCGGTGCCCTCTGGCAAGCCGTCTAGGAAGGCTGAGATGCCAATGGTGTCTGAAGCGACTCCTGCTGGAATAACCAATGTATCGTTGATGAAAGGGTAGTCGTCGCCGTTGGTAGCAGTACCACCCAAACTGATTTGCACCACTAAATTGGAAGAGAGATCGGTGCGCTTGACAATAAAGCCGGCAAAACCGCAGTCTTCGATGAGTTGGGTAGGCCCAGTGACATCGACTTCAATTGGTACTTCCACCTGGCAAGCCACCACGCGGTAGCCGAAGGTTCTGATTTTGGTATTGATCAGGATGCCATTGCGCCATTCTTTAACAGCTACACCTGCCACAAAACTACCGATGAGGTTGGGGGTGAAGGTCATGAAGCCTGTGGCAGGGTCAATGGTGATGTTCGAGCCAGCTCCGAAAGGAACGGTTTCGGTAAACGACGGATTCCAACTCACTGGTGTGTAAGGTGCAGCTGTTTCTGGGTCCGGAACAACATTGGCTATGCTTCCGCCGAGCAAAGGTGCCATGAGTTCGTAGCTCAAGGAGTCTCCGTCGGGGTCAAAAGCGGCGTGGTCAAAATCTAGGGTGTTTTGCGAACACAAAATGAGCGGCGGATAGTTGATGAAGCGCGCGCCTTGGTTGTGAACGCCAACGAGCGCTGAGCCAGGGATAAACGTGGTGAGTGTGATGCCGTTGCTTGCTGGGTCTACAATGTTGTCAATAGCGCCCGTCCAGCAGCAGCGCTGATAAGAAATGTAATATCCTTGAAGGGTGAGGGGCAGGGTAACGGTATCGATGTAAATGGCGCGCTCCACGCAGATGTCGTTGGGAACAGTTACACACGGGTCGTCGTAGACAATTGGCAAAATGTTTTGAGAGAAAGGTGCGATGTAGCGGGTCATGAAGATGCTGCCATCGGCCATGAAAATGGTGTAGTTGAGGGGGTTGTCAAAACCAGTGGCGGAGTTGCAGTCGCGGTAGATTTCGATGGTGATTTTGTATTGGTTGTTGCCGAGTGAATCGTAATAGATTTCACCACCGATAATATGGCTAGCCCAGCTGTTGAAGCTGAATAAAAATCCGATTAAAAATGCAAATAAGGTAGTTTTGAGACGCATGCGTATGAATTTTGTATATTCGTTGTTGATGGCAAAGGTAAGCTTGTTTTTTTTAATAGTGTGTTCCTTTTTGGCTTTGCAGTTGACTGCACAGACCGAAAAGCAACTCCGTTCGGAGCTAGCACGCACGAAAGACAAGACGTCGCAATTGCAAATAAGGTTGCGTCTGATCGATGCGATTTACGAAAGCAACCGCAATGAATGGCAAAAAGAGATTAAATTATTGGTCTTGCAACGCCGCGCTTATGTGGGGCCTTATGATCAGGCCCTTATTTCCTTACTAGAGGCCGAGCGCGCCAACTTCTTAGGTAACAGAAAATCGCTTGTACAAATATTTGACAACCAGCTTCAAAGTGCTCGTTTTCGCGACCCGAAACTCAATTGGCGCAAAAATTTGTTGGGTTGTGCCGTACATCCAAACGACCCGACATACCACTACACGCGCCTTTTGGCCCAAATGAACCGAGGTCTCAAAAACAGAGAGCAAACCGCGTTGTATTTGCAAATCGCTAAGAATTTTACGGCAGTTTACCACAAAGACTCTGCAATTTGGGCCAGTAACCGCGCCCTACAGCTGGCCAAACGCTCAGACAAGCGCTGGGTGCTCATCGAGGCCATGCAACAACAAGCCGAGGTCTATTGGCAATTCAATTTATTTGAGCAAGCGGTTCAAAGGTCCATTTTTTCGCTGCAACTCGCCGAAGAAGCGGCCCTCGATTACTACAAGCTGAGCCCGCTTTTGCTCATTGCATCTATCTCTTCGGATGTCAAAAATTACAACGTTGCAGATGCCTACCTGAAACGCGCTCAAGACCTTGCACAAACCATGAAAGACGAGCGCGGTTTGGCTTTTGCGCACTATCTCTTTGGCAGGTATTACTTGGGCATCAATGCGCCTGCAAAAGCAGCACAGCGCGCCAATTTAGCTTATCATTGGTTCCAAGAGACCGGTAATGTGCGCTATACCAATCGTTCGAACTTACTCCAGCTTGTTGCGCTCAGAGAGGCAGGCGGGAGAATAGGATCGGGGTTCAGCAGTTTTGTGGCCTCGATTGCGCAAGAACCTGACCCCTTGCTGCTTTCAGAAACTTATTATGAATACGGTCAGTATTTATTAGCAGCACAGCAATTTGCCCAGGCAAAAGTCGCTTTTGAGAAAAGTTTGAGTTGCTTGCCTTTTGAATCCTTGATTAGGCCCAAAATTGCCAACACCTACCGAGCCTTAGCTACAATTGCGAGCAAAACCGGGCAACTCGCCTTGGCCTATCAGCACCAGCAAAAATACAGCAGTTGGCTCGAAAACAGCCCTGTTTGGCGCAGTGCCGCGCGCATAGAAGAGATGGCAGCGGCCAATTTGCGCGAAGAGCGCGAACGCCTTATCCTCAACCAGCAAGCGTCCATTGAGCGCGCGCAAAAAGAGCGCGAAATCGTTGAACTACAGCGCGACCGCCAGTTGGTTATTTCCATTCTTTTTATTCTGGCCATCATTTTTGGGGTCATTATTTACGTGCTCAGAATGCAGCAAGTCAAGATCAAGCAGGAGCAGCGAGAGGCCGAGTTGTCTCAAACACTATTGCGAACCCAAATGAATCCGCATTTTGTCTTCAATGCCATGTCGGTTATTCAGAGTTATATCTACGAGAACGACCCCGCCAAATCATCGCAGTTTTTGGTCAATTTTTCCAGACTCATGCGCCTCATCTTAGAAAACTCGCCTAAAGAATTCATCCCTATCGAACTCGAAAGAGAAATCCTCGACAAATACCTCACAGCTCAAAAAATGCGCTTTGAAAACCGCTTTGACTACGAACTCACCATCAGCGACGACCTCCTCTTCAATAAAGCCATGGTTTCGCCAATGATTACCCAGCCCTTTATTGAAAACGCCATCGAACACGGCCAACTACACTCCGTCAAAGACGGCAAAATCTCCGTAGACATCTACGCTAAAGATGCGCAGCTCTACATCGAAATTCAAGACAACGGCGTCGGTCGTAAAAAGTCAGCCGATACCAAGAAAATGAATGCCCATAAAAGTATGGCAATCGATATTACGCGCGAACGCATCGCTATTCTCAATAAAAAGTATAAATTTAATGGCAGCTTGACAATGAGCGACTTAGATGCCGTTTCTCAAACCGGAACGGTGGTTACGCTCGTCTTGCCACTAAAGTACGAACCCGAACAATAAACCTACACGTGCCATGAGTCGAAAAGTACTGATCATCGATGACGAAAAGCCAACCCGGACTTTCATCCGCAAAATGCTCGAATCTTTTGATTTGAACCTGAGTGTTTATACTGATGGAGAAAACGTAGCATCGGGCATCGAAGCCATAGAAGATATCCAACCAGATATCGTTTTGCTAGATATCCAAATGCCTGATGGCAATGGTTTTGACGTCTTAAGACAGGTCAAGTACAAGTCGTTTGAAGTGATTTTCATCACTGCTTTTCAGGAGTTTGCCGTACAAGCCATTAAATTTTCGGCGCTAGACTACATCTTAAAGCCCATAGACGCAGAGGAACTCCACACCGCCATGACCAACGCCTTGCAATTGGTGGAGCACAAAAAAGACGACACGCAGTTTCAAGCCCTACAGCACAACATTCAGCCGCAGCACAAGCGCAAACTCGTTCTCAAGACACAAGAGAGTATTTTTGTGATTGAAATTGACGACATCGTGCACTGCGAGGCGGATAAAAACTATACGTTTTTCTATCTCAACGACGGTAAGAAAATTTTGGTGTCCAAAACCTTGAAAGACTACGATACCATGCTAGCGGGCTTCTCCTTTTTCAGGGTGCATCAGTCGCATTTGATCAATCTCAATTATGTGGAGCGCTACGACAAGCACGACGGCGGTTCGGTGATCTTAAAAGACGGCACCGCTATTCCGTTGTCTCCGGCCAAAAAAGAGCAGTTCTTTAAGAGCCTAGACTTACTTTAAAGCGCTATCTAGGTCTGCGATGAGGTCATCGGCGTCTTCAACACCCACACTCAAGCGGATCAATGAATCGACAACGCCACTCAGTTCGCGCACTTCCTTCGGAATAGACGCATGGGTCATGGTTGCCGGGTGCCCAATAAGCGACTCCACGCCACCCAAAGACTCCGCAAGCGCAAAAATCTCTACTTTCTTGACCAAATCTAATGCATCTTGCAACTGATTGCCTTTGAGTGTAAAGGAGATCATGCCGCCAAAGCCACGCATTTGTTTTTTAGCGACGTCGTGGTTGGGGTGCGTTTCAAAACCAGGCCAGTATACTTTGTCTACTTTCGGATGCGTTTGTAGGTAGCGTGCAATTTTTTCGCCGTTTTCACAATGGCGTTGCATGCGCAAGTGCAGGGTTTTGATGCCGCGCAAGACCAAAAAAGAGTCCATTGGTGCGGTTACAGCACCTGAAGAATTTTGGATGCGGTACATTTCTGTAGCGAGGTCGTCGTCATTGCAGACCAAAGCGCCCATCACTACATCTGAATGGCCGCCAAGATATTTGGTAACGGAATGCATGACCATATCGGCACCTAAATCGAGCGGATTTTGTAAATAAGGTGTGGCAAAAGTGTTGTCTACGCACAATAGCGCGCCGGCTCTTTTGGAGATTTGCGCCATGGCCTCTATATCGATGATATTCATCATGGGGTTTGTTGGCGTCTCGACCCAAATGAGTTTGGTGTTTTCGTTGACCAAAGCCTCAACTGCCGCTGGGTTTTGCATGTCTACAAAATGAAAAATCAGGCCGTATTTGGCAAAAATGGTATTAAAGATGCGGTAAGAACCGCCGTAGAGGTCATTGGTAGAGATGATTTGATCTCCGGGGTTGAGCATTTTGATCACGCAGTCTAT
This sequence comes from Crocinitomicaceae bacterium, assembly GCA_021738405.1. GTDB lineage: Bacteria > Bacteroidota > Bacteroidia > Flavobacteriales_D > Crocinitomicaceae > UBA952. The sequence goes on from JAIPCC010000077.1 coordinate 5,645, forward strand.
TGCGGCCAAGCCCGAGCCAAAGCAAGCGCCGTGCTTACCGTTTTCAATGGCTGCGATGTTTTTCTCGAGCGCATGACGCGTCGGGTTCTGTGTGCGCGAATACTCGTAGCCTTTGTGGTTGCCAACACCATCTTGCACATAGGTAGAGGTTTGGTAAATAGGGGTCATGATGGCGCCTGTTGCTGGATCTGGGTGAACGCCAGCGTGAATGGCTTTGGTGGCAAATTTCATAGTCAAAAGTATTTCGACAAAATTAATAGAATCCTTTAAGGCAGCCCTAATTCGAGCGCAGGATCCCAAAAAACTTTTTGAAAGTCTTGAATTTGATTTTGCACAACTCGAATGCCTTCGGCTTGCAAGCGCAGTTCCATGGTGTTGGGCCCATCAAAATGATGTTTCCCACTGAGCAGGCCATTTCTGTTCACCACCCGATGTGCAGGAACATCTGGTAGAACATGACTGGCGTTCATGGCCCAACCCACCATTCTGGCGCCTTGTTTGGAGCCCAAGTAATTGGCAATAGCGCCATAACTCGTGACGCGACCACTTGGAATGAGCCGCACGACGTCGTAGACATCTTGGAAGAAATCTTTGTTTTTGAGCACTTTCAAAGATAAAAAAAAGCCACCTCAACAGGTGGCTTTTAATTCATATGTACAGCGTAAGCTTATTTTTTATCGCAACATGCTGGCTTCTCAGCAGCACATTTAGCATCTTGCTCACAAGAACCGCCATTCATTTGGCACTCTGTTCCTACTTTGCATTCTTTTTTGTTTGTTTCGGCGCCGTTGCCCAAGATAGGGGCAATCACCAAACCAATCAAGCAAGTCAATTTGATCAAGATGTTCATGGATGGACCTGATGTATCTTTGAATGGATCACCAACGGTGTCTCCGGTAACTGCTGCTTTGTGCGCATCAGAACCTTTGTAAGTCATTTCACCGTTGATTTCAACACCAGCTTCGAAAGATTTTTTGGCGTTGTCCCAAGCACCACCAGCGTTGTTTTGGAAAACTGCCCAAAGCACACCAGAAACAGTTACACCAGCCATATAACCACCGAGCATTTCGGCGATCAATTGGTTGTCAGAAGGGTAAACTAATTTACCAAGCAATACAATAGCGATTGGGAAACCAATGGTAAGGATACCAGGGAGCATCATTTCACGAAGGGCAGCTTTGGTAGAGATTTCTACACATTTACCGTATTCTGGTTTGCCAGTACCTTCCATGATTCCTGGAATTTCTTTGAACTGACGACGCACTTCATAAACCATATCCATTGCAGCTTTACCAACTGAGTTCATCGCAAGTGCAGAGAAAACAACCGGAACCATACCACCGATGAACAACATGGCGAGTACAGGCGCTTTAAAGATGTTGATGCCGTCGATTCCTGTGAAGGTCACGTAAGCAGCAAACAAAGCCAATGAAGTAAGTGCAGCAGATGCGATTGCAAAACCTTTTCCGGTTGCTGCAGTTGTGTTGCCAACTGAGTCTAAGATATCTGTACGGGTACGGACTTCTTTAGGAAGTTCGCTCATTTCAGCGATACCACCAGCGTTATCAGAGATAGGACCAAATGCATCGATCGCTAATTGCATAGCAGTTGTTGCCATCATGGCAGAAGCAGCGAGTGCCACACCGTAGAAACCTGCAAGCGCATAAGTAGACCAGATAGCCGCTGCAAACAACAAGACAGTTGGGAAGGTAGAAATCATACCTGTAGCCAAACCAGCGATGACGTTGGTACCGGCACCAGTAGAAGATTTTTGAACGATTTTCAAGACAGGTTTTGTACCTAAGCCCGTGTAGTATTCTGTAACAGAAGAAATAGCACCACCAACGAATAAGCCGATGAGTGTAGCATAAAATACGCTCATGGCAGAGACGTCTTTGATGCCTTCACCAAAGAAGGTCATTTTCATGGTTGCAGGCAACATGTACTGAACGAGGAAGAAACAAGCAACAGCTGTAAGGGCGATAGATACCCAGTTACCGATGTTGAGTGCTTTTTGAACCTCTGCTTCTTTTGCAGAATCAGAACTGATTTTAACGAGGAGTGTACCGATGATCGAGAACAAGATACCGAAACCAGCAATTGCCATTGGCAATAAGATTGGGCCAATACCGCCAAATGCATCTTTGATACCACCCATGTCACTGATGACATAATTACCAAGAACCATTGCAGCCAATACAGTAGCTACATAAGAACCGAAGAGGTCAGCGCCCATACCGGCAACGTCACCTACATTGTCACCAACGTTGTCTGCGATAGTTGCAGGGTTGCGTGGGTCGTCTTCTGGAATACCAGCTTCAACTTTACCAACTAAGTCAGCACCTACGTCAGCAGCTTTGGTATAAATACCGCCACCTACGCGTGCAAACAAAGCGATAGACTCTGCACCCAAAGAAAAACCAGCTAGGGTTTCGAGTACAACGGTCATTTGCTCAGAGTTGGTCCAGTGACCGCCCATGAAAATGTTGTAGAATAAAATAAAGAAGCCAGTCAAGCCTAAAACAGCCAAACCAGCAACACCTAAGCCCATGACTGTTCCACCACCGAAAGAAACTTTCAAGGCTTGCGGAAGGCTAGTACGTGCAGCTTGTGTGGTACGAACATTCGTTTTGGTTGCGATTTTCATACCCATGTTTCCTGCCAAAGCAGAGAAAATAGCGCCGAAAATAAAGGCAACAACAATTAATAAATGCGTCTTGACACCTGGAAGGAAGGTAATTCCGGCCAAAACAACACTGGCAATGACTACAAAAATGGCTAAAAGGCGGTACTCTGCTTTCAAAAAGGCGAGTGCACCTTCGTAGATGTAATCTGAAATTTCTTTCATTTTTCCATCACCTGCGTCTTGCTTCAATACCCAAGAGCGCTTCATTGCCATAAATAGTAATCCGATAATTGCCATTACTATTGGCACATAAATCATCATTGATTCCATACTGATCTGTTAATTTGTAAAATATTAATTAGCTGGCAAAAGTAGCTGATTTCGCCTAGGAAAGCAAATACGGAAATAAAAAAGAAGGGTTACGTTTTGATCACGTGAATGTGAAGCGCTTATAAATACCCGCCAATTTTTTGTTTGAGCGTGGAAAGAGGAAAGGCACCGCTTTCGCGCC
>JAIPCC010000078.1 GCA_021738405.1 Crocinitomicaceae bacterium
GGCCATCAAAGGTAAACTCAATGGGCGCATGCGTTTGAGCGGTAGTCCCGACGAGCCCAAGCTGAAAGGTAAACTCCGTTTGCAAGAAGGCGCCGCCGAAGTGGCTATTCTCGGGGTCAATTACCAGTTAGAGGGCCTCATTCAGGTTACTGAAGACGCCTTTTTCCTCGACAACATTCCAATCAAAGATCCAGAAGGCAACACTGCCTATCTTTCGAGTGCCATCAACCACAGCAATTTTGACCGCTGGAACTACGACATCCAGATCAACTTCGAGGACGACCTCAAAAAAATAGATCCGCGCAACAATCAGTTGGTGCCGATCGATAAATTCCTCTTGCTCAATACCAAACACAAAGAAGGAGATGTTTATTACGGCAAGGCTTATGGACGCGGCACAGCCGATATTTTTGGCACCATGACCAACACCGAAATCACCGTAGACGCCACAACGCGAAAGGGCACAGAAGTCATTTTCCCGATGTATGGCATGTCTGAGATTGATGACGAAGACAATTTTGTCCAATTTGTAGAGCGCGGCGTCAGTACGCAGCTTGCCCAACAAGGACTAGATTTTACGGGCCTATACCTCGACCTCAATTTTCACATTACTCCGGACGCCGGCATGAAACTCATCTTCAATGAGCAAACGGGAGACGAAATCACGGCAAAAGGCAGCGGAGAGCTCAATATCAAGCTCGATCAGTACAACCAACTCACCATGAACGGCCCTTATGTCATTGCCAAGGGCAGCCGATATAACTTTGCTTTGGGCTCCATTAAGCAAACTTTCGACATCGAGGCAGGATCTAAAATCGAATGGACCGGCGATCCGTACAACGCCGATATCTCGATCAATACGGTAACAGCCAAGCGCGCTTCTATTTTGGAATTGAGTCCGGAAATCCAAGACAACACGCTTGTCAATCAAGAGATTTTGTGCTACCTGAAGCTCAGCGAGTCTTTGCTGGCCCCCAAAATCACTTTTGACCTCGTGGCACCACGGGTCACCGAAACCGGTAAAGCGCTCATCGACCGCGTGAAATCAGATCCAGATGAGCTCAACCGCCAGTTTTTTTCTTTGTTGTTGGTCAGTAAGTTTCAGCCGCTCAAAGGCAGCTTGTCTGCAGGCGGTTCTGCAGCCCTAGACTTGCTCGAATCTCAGATCAATGCGGCTTTAGGCAAGCTCTCAGACAACTACAAACTCAACGTAGACTACGGCGCCGATGCAGCCGCTGGCGAAAGCAAAGTAGAGGTCGGTGTCGCCAAAGGCTTCCTCGACGACAAACTCGTGATCACGGGCAGCTTTGGCGTAGAGAACCGCAGTGCGGCGGCCAATGGCTCTCAGGCCTATACCAACTCCATGATTGGCGATGTCAATATCGAATACAAAATCCAAGACAACTTCAGGGTGAGGGCCTTTAATCAGTCCAATACCAACTCAGTGAATGAAAACCAAGGGCCGTTCACACAAGGTTTTGGGGTCTCTTACTACGAAGAATTCCATCGTTTCTCCGATTTGGCTTTTGTCAAGCAATTGAAACAACTCCTCACGAAGTCTCCAAAAAAATCTGGGCAACCCCAACCCAAAAAACACAGACAACCTGTAACTTTACCACAAGATGAAAAAAGTACTAGTAGCCAATCGCGGCGAGATCGCTCGACGCGTGCTTAGAACCCTCAAAAAAATGGACATCCGCAGTGTGGCCATTTATTCCGATGCCGATGCCAACGCACCGCACGTATTAGAAGCCGACGAAGCCGTATACGTGGGCAAAAGCCCTTCTGCTGAAAGCTATTTGCAGCAGGATAAAATCATACAAATTTGCAAAGACCTTGGCGTAGACGGCGTGCACCCCGGATATGGTTTTCTTTCTGAAAACGCAGGTTTTGCGCGTCAGCTCAAGGCCAATGGCATCAAACTCATTGGCCCTTCGCCAGAATCTATGGAGGTAATGGGAGACAAACTCTCGGCCAAACAAGCCGTTAAATCTTACAACGTGCCGCTCGTGCCGGGTGTAGACGAAGCCATCTCAGATGTGCCGGCCGCCAAAAAAATTGCTGCAGAGGTGGGTTACCCGATCTTAATTAAGGCTTCTGCTGGTGGTGGAGGCAAAGGCATGCGTTTGGTGCAAAATGAAGCCGAATTCGAAGAGCAAATGACGCTTGCTCAAAACGAAGCCCGTTCTTCTTTTGGCGACGATGCCGTATTTATCGAAAAATTCGTAGACCAACCCCGCCACATTGAAATTCAAGTATTCGCAGACCAACACGGCAATGCCGTTTATTTGTTCGAGCGCGAATGCTCTGTGCAGCGCCGCCATCAAAAAGTAGTAGAGGAGGCGCCAAGTGCGGTCCTGACCCCCGAGTTGCGTCAGCAAATGGGAGAGGCAGCCGTCGCTGTTTGCAAGGCTTGTAATTACGAAGGAGCCGGAACAGTTGAGTTTTTGATCGATGCCAAACTCGATTTTTATTTCCTAGAAATGAATACCCGCCTGCAGGTAGAGCACCCAGTTACCGAAGAAATCACGGGCCTCGACCTCGTAGAATGGCAAATTCGCGTGGCTCGCGGTGAGCGCTTGCCAAAATTACAAGACGAATTGTCTATTCACGGACACGCCATTGAAGTGCGCGTATACGCCGAAGACACACTCGGTGGTTTTACTCCTGATATCGGCTCCCTAGACCGCTACCGCATTCCGTCTGGGCGCCACATCCGCGTAGACGACGCCTTTGAAGAAGGCATGGAAATCCCCATTTATTACGACCCAATGATTGCCAAGTTGGTCGTTTGGGGCAAAACCAGAGCCGAAGCCATAGACCGCTGCATTGCCGCCATAGACAACTACCAAATTTCAGGTGTCAAAACAACCTTAGATTTTGGCAAGTTCGTCTTGAAGCACCCGGCTTTTCGCAGTGGCAACTTCGATACCAATTTTGTCAAAACACACTTTTCAGATCCGGCTCTACTCAAAGACGCCATGCAAGAAGAAGAGCGCGCTTTGGTTTATGCACTCGACACCATTTGGCAAGATGTTCAGGCAGCGAAGAAAGCAGCTTACGCTTCCAGAGACATCACTTCTTCCTGGAAAAACCAGATTAGATAAAAATATTTACAAGGGGCCAAATTGGCTCATGAAAAAAACGTACTTTTACGGCGCAAATTTGACAGTATGAACTTACACGAATTCCAAGGAAAAGCAATCCTCAAAAAATACGGCGTGGCCGTGCAAGAAGGCATTGTTGTTGACAGTATAGAGGCGGCTATTCCAGCAGCCAAACAACTCACAGAAGAAACGGACACGTCCTGGTATGTGATCAAAGCCCAAATTCATGCGGGTGGTCGTGGTAAAGGAACTGTCGCAGAAACAGGTTCTCACGGAGTAGTCCTTGCAAAAGGCATCGACCAAGTAGAAGAAAAAGTAGCGGGCATCCTCGGAGGTCACCTCACTACGCTTCAAACCAATGGCAAAGGCAAAAAAGTCAATCAAGTACTCATTGCCCAAGACGTCTACTACCCGGGTGCATCTGAAGTACAAGAATTCTATATGTCTGTGCTCCTAGACCGCGAGTCTGGCCGCAACGTCATCATATATTCTACAGAAGGTGGTATGGACATCGAGCACGTTGCCGAGCACACCCCAGAAAAACTCTTCAAAGAACACATCGATCCACGCGTAGGCCTTCAAGGTTTCCAAGCGCGCAAAATCGCTTTCAACCTCGGCTTGTCTGGCGAGGCTTTCAAAAACATGGTCAAATTCGTTCCTGCTTTGTACAACGCATATGTAGGTATAGATGCATCTATGTTCGAGATCAATCCTTTGTTCAAAACTTCCGATGACAAAATCATCGCAGTAGACGCCAAAGTAAGCCTAGATGGCAACGGTTTGTTCCGCCATCCAGACCTCGCTGCGCTGCGCGACAAATCTGAAGAAGATCCAACAGAAGTAGAAGCCGATGAAGCGGGTCTGAACTTCGTTAAATTAGATGGTAACGTAGGCTGTATGGTCAACGGTGCTGGTTTGGCAATGGCTACCATGGACATCATCAAGTTGTCTGGCGGTAACCCTGCCAACTTCCTAGATGTCGGCGGAACTGCCAACGCAGAGCGCGTAGAAAAGGCCTTTCACATCATCTTAAAAGATCCAAATGTAAAAGCGATCCTCATCAACATCTTTGGTGGTATCGTTCGCTGTGACCGCGTTGCACAAGGTATCGTAGACGCCTACAAAAACATCGGTCAAATTCCAGTTCCAATCATCGTTCGTTTGCAAGGTACCAACGCCGAAGAAGCGAAGCGCTTAATTGATGAGTCTGGCCTCAACGTACACTCAGCAGTTCAATTGCAAGAAGCTGCAGACTTAGTGAAAGAAGTTTTAGCTTAATTTTCACCACATATCCAACTCAAAAGCCATCTTCGGATGGCTTTTTTAATTCTCCACACCTAAAATGACCCTTCGGGCAACTTTTGTGGCCATGTAAACCACAAGGGCGGCAGTCTAGGCCTTGCACTTCAATGATATTGGCTTTTTCAGAAAGCGGTCCGAAGCCAAATTCGGGGATGGTAGAGCAGAAAAAGGCGCTCACGGGTGCGTTGGTGGCAGAGGCCAAATGCAAGGGCCCGGAGTCATTGACGTAGTTGTGTTGTGCGCCGGCCATGAGCGCGGCAGATTGCAACAGCGTAAGTTTGCCAGCTAGGTTGACCACGTTTTGATCTGTTGCTTCTTTTTGAAGTTGATCGAGGTAGGGAATATCAGAAGGGGCGCCCAATAAGTAGATGCGTTGAGTTGGTTTTTGTAACTTACTCATCAAATCAAGCCAAGTCTTTTTTGGCGCTTGTTTGGTGAACCATACGCTGGTGGGTGCCAAACAGTAATACGGAACGACTTGATAATTATGAATAACATTCAAATCTTCTATACTGGGATACAACTGAGGCCTGCGACGAGGGGCGGGTACCAAATCGGAAATCAGGCTTAAATTGCGGTCTACCTCGTGCCAATCTGGTTTCATTTCGTGCGGGTACTGCTTGGTGTACAAAAACGCGAACGGATTTTTGGCAAAACCCCTGCTTTCTTTTCCGCGGGCTAAAAAGGTGAGCAGGCCGGAGCTTGCAAAGCGCTGTAGATTGAGGATGAGCTCGTACTTGTTGGCGCGTAAGGTCTTGCCAAGATTCCAGAGATTTTTAACTTTTTGACTTTTGTCAAAAATGTATAGGTTTTTGATAAACGGATGCCCTGCCAACAAGCTCTCATTGCCTTTTTTGACCACTACATCGATTTGTGCATTCGGAAAAGCAGTGTGTAAGTTCTCCCATACGGGTGAGGCCAAAATGACGTCGCCCAAAAAAGCAGTTTGTATGATCAGGATGCGCTGCAAGACTATCGGATGAGCGTTACGTAACCTTGCTTGACAATCGCGTCGGTTTTGTTGATGATGAGCTCAATGCGGTATTGAAAGACATCGTTGGTGGCGGGTAGGCCGGAGCTGCTAATGATGCCATCCCAGCCCGCAGCAGGGTCATTGGTTTCAAATACAATTTTACCCCAGCGGTCGATGATGCTGAAGGTGTATTTTTCTGGATCGACATTTTGCACCACCGGTAAGAAAATGGGGTTCAGGCCGTCTGGCGTAAACGCATTCGGTACAAACATTAAAGGTTCGTATTCCAAGCAAAAGATATTTGAAAAACTGCTGTCTGTAAAACTCGTTTGCGTTACGTTTTCTAAGGCCATGATTTGATAGCATACCTCACCGTTGTTGCGCAATTGTGAAACGTCATCAGTAATGCCATAACTGCCGTCGGGTAAAACTTGAATCGGAATGGTTTCCCAGCTTCCATAGGCGTTTCTAAAGACCTGATAACTCGAGATGCCACCCGCAAATTGGGTGTAGGGTGTCCAGCTGAGCGTATTGATCATGTTGTATTGGTCGGCGCTGCCCGTTACAAAAATGGTGGTGTTTTCGTTGGCATAGCTTCCGGTGGCGCCACAGCTATCGATGTAAACGCTGCGGTAGGTCCACGGCCCCCATTGGGTGTCTACGTCGTCATCTAAGAAATAGGCCGAATTATTGCTCACGGCTGCCGTTCCAATGAGTTCGAATACGCCATTGGTGTCTTTTCTTTCGAATTGCACTTCGTTGATGCCCACACTGGCGTCTATCCAAACCTTGAGTTCGATGTCGTTTTCATTGACGCTTGCTACCCTAAAATAATGAACGCCCGGTGGCGTGGGTTGGGGCATCGTGAAACAGAGCGGGTTGGAGAATGCCGAAAAGCCATTTTGCAAGTTGGCCTTGATGTAGAGGCAATAACTTTCATTTCTGACCAATGCAACGCTGGCGCTGGTGTCGGTGGTGCTTTGTAAAAGCGTCCAGGTGTTGTTGTGCTTGGACCAAATTTCGTAGTCTTGCACGCCGCTTCCTAAATACCGACTCCAGGTGAGTTTGGCCAATTGTGGGCACATATCAATGAGGTAGCTGGCCTGAATACTGGTGTGTAAATTGGCTTTCGCTGAGGTTTGAAAAGAGGGTGGGTTGCTGGCCGTAAAGCAGGAGTCAAAAGCGGCAACGGTGTAGGTGTAGGGGCCGCCATTGAAGGGAACGCTGTATTGATAGGTGGTGTTGTTTTGTCCGTAAACGGTGTCGAGCTCAATTAAAAAACCGTTGGCGTCATAGGTGTATACTACATAGCCGTAGGTGTCTGGCGCCGCATTGACATTCCATTGTACTTGCATTTGTTGCGAACTGGTATCAAAACCCACGCTCGAGAGCACTGGAATGTAAGGCGTGAGCATATCACTGAGGTTGTCTCCGGCTATATTAGAAGTGAAATTGCAAGAAAGCGTAGGTAGCACCACTTTGTAATTGATAAACGCAGAACAGATATCAATGGTGTCGGTAAAAGTGGTTTGGTTGTAGGGAACGCTATCGATGAAGTTGAAAAAATTGGTTGGGTACTCGCGGTAAATATAATAATGGCTGTTGTAGGCGGGCAATGCTTGTGCGCGTGGTTTGTTCCAGGTGAGCACAGCCGTGCCATTGTTAGGATTATTGAGTGTCAGTAAAATATTTTTGACGGTATCGGAATAGCTCAAAAATTGCCCATTGCAGCCCGCTGCTACACCGAGGTAAAAGTCATGGCTTGCAAAAATGGGAGCCACGAGTAAGTTGTTACTGTTGATGGTAGGAATGCTGCCAAGCAGGCCATTTTGGAGCGAATAAACTTGATAAGATACAAAATTACTCGGGTTTACCGGGTTTACTGGGGGCCAAAAGAGCTGTAGTTCGTTGTTGCTGGTGGTTTGGATACAAGAGATCTCAGGTGCTGCAATGATGCCCGTATTGAGCACATGAATGGTCAGGGTGGCGTACTGGATTTGAGGAATAGGGCAGACGTCGTCTGTGGCCTTTAGGACAAAATGATACGTTTGTTGGGTCTGGGCCTGGCCTTGGCCATCGAGTAGGTGGTCACAGGTGGTTTGCCAGGTAAATTGTGTCTGAATTTGGCTGGCGGCTGTAAACGGCAACGCGACACTCAAACTTGGGCAAGGCCCAATTGTGCAGGGGAGCTGGGCTTCTAAAGTAATGTTTTGAGGGCTGCCATTGCTTTGTGTATCGGGGTCTGTGATGAGCAGCGGCACATCGATCAGGTCACCCGCATTGACCGTAAGTTCGTAGGAGGTGCCCGCCGCAAAGGGCGGCGCAATGATCGGCGGAAAGTTGCTGCTGTTGCAGGGCTGCAAAACCAATTGCATCTCGCGTTCGGTCTCTGAAATGAGCACACCTGCGCGATAGGCTTTCACGACAATTTTGAGGGCGTAGTTGCCAATGGTAAAGCTGTTGAAGGTGAGGTTGCCGTTTAGTGGGTTGAGCACTGCCGGAATATTACTCGAGTTGATCGCCGTTCCGGGCGTGGGGCTGGCAAAACTAAAGCCACTTACAAATGGAATGGGCGCCGGATTGGCTGGCGGATTATACACGCCGGCAGGGAAATGATCGTAAGGCACGCCGAATTCAAAGTGTAAGGAGTCTAGGTTGGCATCGCTAACGGCTGCGTTGTATTGGTAGGGGAGCCCTGCGCAACTCACAAAGTTAGGGTCTTCATTGAAGACAGGTGAGTCGTCGGGTTGTGCTAAGTTGAAGATCTTGGCCACGAGTGTCATGCCGTAGGTAGCCGGATTGCTGAGGTTGGTGAGGGCTCCGCTGCGCGAGAAGTTCTCGTAGGTAAAGGCCCAGCCTTGCGCCGGCGGGTTGCCGCTGAGGGCAATAGGTGCGCTGCGGTAAATGACTTTTTCGATGGCGCCGATGCCGTTTCCACCGTTGTTGCCGGTGCCGCATAAAAGTGGACCCGCTCCGCCAGGCACTTGCGTACAACTAGGCGATAAATCTTGGCGCTGTACAAATAATACAGGAAGCACACTGAGCGTTGGATGGTTCCAAACGCGGAGGTTTTCCGAGACGGCATTGACGTCGGCGCCATTGCAGTCGCGGTAGAAAACAAGTTCAAATTGGTAGTTGCCGCCACCCAGGTGTTTGTAGGTGATTTCTCCGCCCATGACGTGAGAGGCGTGGCCGACTAAAGCCAAGTGCAGAAATAACCATACAATAAGTGCCCTGAACATCCGTTGAATAACGTATTTTTTGCTGTTTTAGTATAACGACATTGCCCTTAAAAGGTTGCTATCCTGCCGAAATGATCAGCATTTCTTCCCAATTGAGGTAGCGCTTGGCCAATTCT
>JAIPCC010000013.1 GCA_021738405.1 Crocinitomicaceae bacterium
GGGCAATGTCTTGATGGATGTTACTTCAGTTGACCTCATCAACAATAACCCAGCTTGGGACGGAAAAATCAATGGAGAACCCGCAAGCGAAGGGGTATATTTTTATAAATACGTCGCCACAGGGATCAACAACCAAGAATTAAACGGTCACGGTTTTCTACATTTGCTTAAAGATTAAAAATGAAGCAAAATAAAATCATCTGGCTTGTTTTTGTTCTAGCGCTTAGCGGGCTGATCCTCTATTTTGCTACACCAAAAAACGTAAGTGCTAAAGGCGGTAAAGCATACGGTGGCACACTTAGCATCAGCTCAAAAGACAAGGCGCTTAATCTTTATCCACTTGCCAACAACACCCTCGAAGCACAACGGCTTCAACAACTCATTTTTGAACCCTTACTCAAGCCGGCGCAAAACGAAAGGGGTTGGCGCTATTGCTTGGCTTCGAAAGTCAGTCTGAACGCCAAAAGAAATCAGGTCGTTATCCGCTTAAAGAAAAACATCCATTTCACTGATAATTCTTGCTTTCTTTTTCACTCTTCAGAACTCACTGCAGAAGACGTTGCTTTTAGCCTCAGCTTGGCGTGCTCACAACAAGACAACATTCAGCAAGAACTCATTTTACCTAGGCTTATCGTTGGAGGAACAAAGTTTTTTGATAAACACCAAGACCCAACGAAAGCCAATGTTAAGGGCATACATATCATTGATAAACACACGTTAAGAATTGAATTAACAGGCACCTACAATCATTTCTTAAATCAACTGACTAGCCCAAGCCTGAGTATTTTAAGTAAGCAAGCGGCTAAATTTTATGGGCGTTTGTTACATAAAAATCCTGTCGGAACAGGCCCGTTTCTATTGCAAGAAAAATTAAAAAAAACCTACCTATTTGAACGCAACCCTTCTTATTGGCGACACGACAAATATGGCAACCAACTCCCCTACCTCGACCGTGTTGAGTTGAGCTGCGGCGTTCCGGGTCAGCTAGCGCACAAACGTTTTTTAAACAATCAACTCGACTTACTTTTCGACCTCCCGATAGACGACCTCAGAGAAGCATTCGGCACACTCAACGATGCCAAGCAGGGTAAAAACCCGCTGCATGAGGTGTACATCAAAAATGCGGCAAAGGTGCACTTTATTCAATTCAATAGTTGTAAAAGTCCTTTTGATCAGCTCGCTGTTCGCCAGGCATTTGCACTCGTCATCGATACAAAAACCATTTGCAATGACATCTTGAAAGGCGAAGGTCAAGAACTGAATGGCCAATTTATTCCTGCCCAAAAACAGTATAAAAACAACTTGCTTTTTTCAGACAATAGAACCCTTTCACAAAAAATAGCGCAAGCTAAATTATTGCTTGCTCAAGCGGGTTACGATGCCCAGCGCCCCTTGCCGCCCATTCATTTTTATGTGGGAGCCGCAAAAAATAGTCTAGCCTACAAATGGGCCGCGGCAGCTGCACAGCAACTCCAAAAAGCACTGCCTGTTCGCATTAAATTAAAAGAAGCAAAAAGACCGCGTCAACACGCAGGAAAAAATGATGGTGAAATGTGGCGCAGTTGCTGGATCGGCGACTACCCTGGCGCGGAGTCTTACCTCAGGCTTTTTTACAGCGGTGCACAAAATCCGCTTGTGTTTGATCACAGCGGGGTCGATGCCTACTATTTAGAATCCATCTGTGCTCAATCAAACGAAAAACGCTTGCGCGCGCAAATGCTTTGTGAAAAAGCAATCCTAGACCAACAGGCGCTCATTCCGATTTACACCGAAGATTTTATAGTCCTCAATCAGTTGCGCGTGAGGGGCTTTCAATTAGAGGCGTCTGGAATGCTAGACTATTCTGCGTTGTTTATCAAAGAGTTGAAATAAAACCGACTTAATTGAAGGTTTCTTCTACCCAAGCCTTGCCCCAGTTTTTTTGCTCTTCTGCCGACCATAAAGTGGGGTAAAAAATGCGCTTTTGAAAACGTGGTGGCAGGTACTTTTGCCAATTTGTTCCGCCGGTGGCTGCTACATCTTTGTCTTGTCTGGCCAAATAACGCACGGCTGATTTGTAATGCGCCAAAGGCCAATTGATATTGACATTGATATCGTTTTGACGCAAGGCTTGCTGTACATTGTCATCGGCTTGGTCTGCTTCGCTGAGGCGCAAATAGACTTGCCAAAGATTTTTATCTCGGCAATTGTTGGCCAATGCGATAAATTGGTCGCGGTATTTTTCTTCGAATTGGATCAGGGTGAGTGTTTTTTTGCCGGTAGCCACTTCGGTAGCGCCCGCCTTCCAATAGATGTGCTCAAACAAAAGGCTTAAATCTGACGTGCCTTGCAGTTGCTCGCGCTGGTCTTTTGCCACAAGATTGATGAAATCGGTACTGAAGATTTCGATTTCGCGGTATTGCGCAGACTGAAACCCGGATGCGGGTAGTAAACTCATGCGGAACTTCAAGAATTCTTCGCGGTCCATGCCGTTGATCATGATTTCAAAACTCTTGACTAAAGCATCAAAATAACGGTTGATGCGCGACACGCGGTCAATAAAATGTGCTTTGGTTGGTGTTTGGATGTTGCCCAAAGCCTCAAACTCGCGAAGGGCCAGCTTGAAGTACAATTCAGTGATTTGATGGTACATGATAAAAACCACCTCATCTGGAAAAGATGTTTTGGGTTTTTGCAAACTCAAGAGCGTGTCTAATTGAATGTAATCCCAATAAGTGGTGACATCGGCGTAAAGCAAGCCCTCTAAATAGGCATTGAAATCTTCGCCAAGCGCAGCGTATTTTTCATTTAATAGACTGAGTTTCTCTTTGAGTTCGGGTGTGATTTCCATCTTTTATTGCTTGATTTGACACTTCGAAATTAAACAAAATTTAAGTGCTTAAAGAATTTTTACATTTGTGTTCTCAATGCAAGACCTATGATCAATTACAACCCAAAAAATTGGCTGTCCTTTATTTTCTCTTTTCACAAAAGCGACACCGCACGCATGATGTGGAAGGAATTGATTTACATCAGCTTATTGTCCATACTGATCACCTACACTGAAATCACCTTTTTTCCGAAGGCCTTTTATCTCAAAAATTTAACGACCGTCTATTCACTACTCGGATTTGTGATTTCGCTTTTACTAGTGTTTCGGACCAATACCGCTTATGACCGCTGGTGGGAGGGCCGCAAAGCTTGGGGTGCAATGGTCAATGACAGCAGAAGTCTGAGTGCTAAATTGAGTGCGCTGCCACTCAGCCAAGCAGAAAAAGCGACTTTGAGCAATTTAATCAGCCTCTATGTCTTTAGTGTCAAAAATCATTTGAGGTCCAAGCGCGTTGAGCAAGATGACGCTTGTCAGGCCAAAATCTCAGGCTTAGACTTAAGTGGGCACCAGCCGCTGCGGATTCAACAATTACTCCGCACTGAAATAGAGCAATTATACACAAACAAAAGCATGAGTGCTGAATGTTGGTTAGCTGTTCAGCGAGACCTCGATGCGCTGGTGGCTTCGCTCGGCGTTTGTGAGCGGATCAAAAACACACCCATTCCTTTTTCTTATAGCTTGTTTATCAAGAAATTCATCTTTATTTATGTCCTGACCATGCCTTTGGCTTTCGTGCCGTTGTTTGGATATTTATCGGCCTTCATTTCGACTTTTGTTTTTTATGCGCTGGTCAGTATGGAGCTACTCGCTGAAGAAATTGAAGATCCTTTTGGCGGCGATGAAAACGACTTGCCAACTGACCAAATTTGCCTGACTATTCAAGGCAATTGTGCACAAATCTTTGGGGCATAAAAAAAGCGCCATGTGGCGCTTTCGGAAAAAAGGGTGGTTTCTTTATTTAGACTCTTCGTCAAAAATGCGTTTTGGACGCAATTGTTCGAACAAACCAAGCGTAAGCCAATAAGGAAGGATAAATCCTAATAAAAAGAATAACATCCAAAAGGCCATCCCGCCAATTAAAAGAAACATTACAATACCGAAAGTGCTCATCTTCTATTATTTTTGCAGTTGAAAACTTGTCCAAAATTACACAAATTAATTCATAAACACCAAAAAATGGAATTTCGCATCGAAAAAGATACCATGGGAGAGGTCAAAGTACCTGCTCACCGCTATTGGGGCGCTCAAACAGAACGTTCGCGCAACAACTTTAAAATTGGCCCAGAGGGCTCGATGCCAATTGAAGTGATTCACGCTTTTGCCTATCTCAAAAAGGCTGCGGCGCATGCCAACCACCAACTCGGTGTGTTGCCACAAGAAAAAAGAGACCTCATCTCTAAAGTATGTGACGAGATCCTGACCGGCCAGCACGACGACGAATTTCCATTAGTGATTTGGCAAACAGGTTCGGGAACACAATCCAACATGAACTGCAACGAAGTCATTGCCAACCGCGGCCATGTCGTTAACGGCGGTCAGTTGCTCGACGAGCAAAAAGTATTGAACCCAAATGACGACGTCAATAAATCGCAATCTTCCAACGATACCTACCCTACCGCTATGCACATCGCGGCCTACAAAATGGCGGTTGAGGTTACTTTGCCTGGCTTGCAACATTTGCGCGCTGTACTGCAACAAAAAGTAGTCGAATTCAAAGACATCGTGAAAACTGGACGCACCCACTTTATGGATGCCACGCCGCTTACATTGGGTCAAGAATTCAGTGGTTATGTTGCGCAGCTTGATTACTCCATGCGCGCTATCAACAACGCATTAGTTGCCGTTTCAGAACTTGCTTTGGGCGGAACAGCCGTTGGTACAGGTCTCAACACGCCAAAAGGATACGATGTATTGGTGGCTCAAAAAATTGCCGACTTCACCGGCTTGCCGTTTATCACTGCAGCCAATAAATTTGAAGCACTCGCTGCCCACGACGCCATGGTAGAACTTTCAGGAGCGCTCAAGCGCAGTGCAGTTTCACTCATGAAAATTGCCAATGATATCCGCATGTTGTCTTCTGGACCGCGCTGTGGTATCGGAGAAATCATCATTCCAGACAACGAACCGGGTTCTTCAATTATGCCGGGAAAAGTCAACCCTACGCAGCCCGAAGCCTTAACCATGGTTTGTGCACAAGTAATGGGCAATGACGTGACGGTCAGCATTGCTGGGTCAAATGGTCATTTTGAACTCAATGTGTTCAAGCCAGTTATTGCAGCCAACGTATTGCAATCTGCTCGCCTCATTGGAGATGCTTGTGTGTCTTTTGCCGATAATTGCGCGGTGGGCATCCAAGCCAATTTGCCGGTCGTTAAGCAACACTTAGACAACTCCCTGATGCTCGTAACGGCGCTCAATACCAAAATCGGTTACTACAAAGCTGCCGAAATTGCCAAATACGCGCACAAAAACGGCACCACACTTAAAGAAGCTGCTGTGGGCTTAGGGCATGTAAGCGCTGAAGAATACGATCAAATCGTAGACCCATCTAAAATGATTGGTACTTTGGACTAATACAGCTTTTGTCCGGAGCAAATTAGCAACGGACGGAAACATATTATTGATTAATTTTGTACATAAAAAATTTCAATGTCAAAAATTAAAGTAGCCAATCCAGTCGTAGAGCTCGACGGAGATGAAATGACCCGTATCATCTGGAAATTCATCAAGGACAAACTCATTTTACCTTACCTCGATCTAGATATCAAATACTACGATCTCGGTATCGAAAAACGCGATGAAACCAACGACCAAATTACAATAGATGCTGCTGAGGCCATCAAAAAATATCAAGTCGGTATCAAATGTGCTACCATTACTCCTGATGAAGCCCGCGTCGAAGAATTTCATTTGAAATCCATGTGGAAGTCTCCGAATGGAACCATCCGCAACATCCTCGACGGCACTGTTTTTCGCGAGCCTATCGTCATGCAAAACGTTCCGCGTTTGGTCACCAACTGGACCGCCCCAATTATTGTGGGTCGTCATGCCTTCGGCGATCAATACCGCGCTACCGATGCTGTTTTCAAAGGAAAAGGTAAGCTCACCATGACCTTCACACCAGAAGATGGCGGCGAAACACAAACTTTTGAGGTCTACAATTTCAAAGGAGATGGCGTTGGTATGGCTATGTACAACACCGACGAATCTATTTCAGGTTTTGCAAGAAGCTGTTTCAATATGGCATTGACCAAAAAATGGCCACTTTATCTTTCTACCAAAAACACCATCCTTAAAAAATACGATGGCCGTTTCAAAGACATTTTCGAAGAAATCTACCAACAAGAATTCAAGGCGCTTTTTGAAGCTGCAGGCATCGTTTACGAACACCGCCTCATCGACGACATGGTAGCCTCGGCGCTCAAATGGAACGGTAATTTTGTTTGGGCTTGTAAAAACTACGACGGCGATGTACAATCAGACACCGTTGCGCAAGGTTTTGGTTCATTGGGCCTCATGACTTCCGTTTTGATCACACCAGACGGAAAAATCATGGAGTCGGAAGCCGCACACGGCACCGTAACACGCCACTACCGCGACCACCAAGCTGGCAAGAAAACATCTACCAACCCGATCGCTTCTATCTTCGCCTGGACGCGCGGTTTGGCTTTCAGAGGAAAGCTCGACAACAACCAAGCATTGATTGACTTCTGTGACACACTAGAAAAAGTTTGTATTGAAACCGTAGAAAGCGGCATCATGACCAAAGACTTAGCGGTGTGTATTCACGGCAACAAAGTAAACCACGGTGACCACTTTGTGTATACCGAAGAGTTCTTAGATGCACTCGACCAAGGTCTGAAAGCAAAAATGAATTAATTTAGAGGGGCTAAAGCCCCTTTTTTTATGCGTCTACTTTTTGTTTTTTCTTTTTTGAGTTCTTTTGTTTGGAGTCAACTTCCAACCTCTCCTAACAATGGTATTCCTGATGATTGGCTGGGCTCCTATGAGGGTGTAATGGAAATCTATAATAACAATGGTTTACAACAAAAGATTGGGGTCAACTTTGACTTACAAGTCATGGACAGGCCTAATTATTGGACCTATAATATGTCTTATATCAATCTAAAAGATGGAGAAGTCATGAGTACCAAAGCATACAAAATATTTTATGCAGAAGAGACCAAAAAACTTTGGCTGGACGAAGGTGATAGTTTACTGATCGAAATGACACATTTAGGCAATTGCTTTTATGACCACTTTGAATTGAGCGGCATGTTTTTCAATTCATCGCTTTGTAAACAAGATGAAAACCTGATATTCCAAATTACCGGTGGACAAAAAAAACCAACATATACAAGCCCATACATTAAAGAAGCTGAATCTTCTGTTGAAACCGTGCATTTCGACTTTCTCCAAAGTGTGCTGCTCAAACCCAAAAAATGAAGTCAATCAACATCGTTGTCTTTCTAATTTTAGGTTTGTTTTCGTGTAAGACCATTAAAATTGACTTACCCGTTCCGGACTTCAAAGTGGTAGAAGAGGTCAGTGCGCCAGAGCCTTCCTTTCTTTCTTTAGAAACTGAATTAGCACTCAAGCCCTACTTAAGCGAGTCGGATAAAAGCTTGGACAAAAAATTTAGCGGGGGGGAAGAGCCTTGTGAAGGCATTCAGTATAAATATCATTTTGAACGCGAACCGCTTTCTTTTGAACTCAAAGACCAAGAGGTCTTGTGTGACATCGACGGCAGGTTTGATTTAAGTTTGTCTTACTGCCCAGATTGTCAGTCTGTATTTGGTGAACAAATGTGCATCATTCCGCGTGTTTCTGCTTCATGTGGTTTGGGTGAGCCAAAAAGAAAAGTTCACATTTCTTACAAAAGTAAAATTGCAATTAGCGAAAATTTCGAATTAAAGTCTCACACCAAATTACAGGAATTTACACTAATTGACCCTTGTAAAATCACGGTTTTTAGGTACGATGCAACCCCAACCATCGAAAAAGAAGTAAGAGCATCCTTAGTACAACTCGAAAAAGAAATAGATAAACAATTGGCTTCGGCGCCGATACACAGCACCATGACCGAAGTTTGGAAAGCACTACAAGATCCTATTTTAGTGGCGCCTTACGGTTATTTTTATTTGCGTCCACAGCAAATTGGTATCGACAACCTGACTTTAAAAAACGAAGGTCAAAAGGCTTATTTTACAACACAAATGGTCGCCAAACCCTTGTTTTCAACAGATGCAATTGAGCGGCCCAAAACGCGCCTACCGAAAAATACACCTCAAGCCAAGGCAAGTAATGTCAGTGTGTTCAATCTCAGAACAGTAGCCTCTTATGATTCGATCAACCGCTTCTTGTTGCGCGACTTCGATACACAGCAAATCAAAATCACCGACAAAAAGTATATTAATATCGATAAAGTTCAGGTGCTAGGGCCGCAAGGTGAGCGCCTGGTGCTCTCGGTGCAATTTTCGGGTACAAAAAAAGGAACGCTTTATTTAGTCGTTGAACCTTACATTGACCTACAGCAACATTTAAGAATCAGAGAGGTCGATTATGAATTGCGAACGAAAAGCGTCTTGTTGCACTCCGCTAAATGGATGCTCAATTCCAAACTCAAGGAACAATTAGCGGCTAGTGTCGACGTAGATTTAAGTCCTATTCTCTTCGAAACAAAAGCAGCTATTGAACAACAAATCAATAGTGAAATCACAAAAGGCGTCTGGCTTCAAGGAAAAATAGACGAATTAACTGTGCAAAACCTGCTTTTAACCACTGGCTTTTTAGTCGTAGACTTGCGCTTAAGCGGAAGGTTGAAACTAAAAATAGACTGAGCCGTATAAAGGTTCTGTGAAAATTTTACTCAGTGTTATCTGTATGTTATTTGGTGGCTTGTTATTTGGCCAACGTTCCACATATAATCATTGTTCAGGCGCCGTATTTGCACCAGTAGAAGGTAAGTTCTCTCTTTCCTTCCTTGGGGATAAAAAATCTAATCAAATATGGTTGGTTTTCATAGCGCCAAAATCAGGAAAATTCAATTTGAATATCACAACGATCAGCGCATCCTTGAATGATGCGAAAGGCATTCTCTACATCAGTAACGAAGAATGGTGCGGCCTTACGCCACTGCAAAAAACACAAACGGATAGTGTTGCGTTTGACGAAAAGAACTTTTTGGCGCTTAAAAATGTGGAATTAGAAAAAAACCAATTTGCCACCATTTGCTTAGAAACTCAGGGAAACTTAAGAGATGTTGTATTATTTGAAAGTACGTTTTTTGCAACTAATTTAGGAGAGGAAGAACAAATTTTAGATTTTACTTACGACGAAGCGCTTCCTGTTTACACCTTAGTTTTGCGGGACGGGCAATCAAAAGCGCCAATCGCTGGAAGAATAAGTTTACAGGGCGCTCCGGAAATCAACGGCTCTTATTTTGCCTCGCAACTGAGCATCAATCTCAAACAACCTCTCAAAAAAGGCTTTCTCAAAGTTGAAGTACCTGGTTATTTTCCTGTAGAATACAAAGAACACCGTATACCGCTTGGTGCAACTTACACAGACACTATTTACTTAAGTGGATTCAAAGCTGGTGAGCTTACCAAACTCGAACAAGTTTATTTCAGTGCAGGTTTACCTGAAATAATGGAGGAATCTTACGCGCAACTCAATCGTTTACGCGACTTACTTTTACTGAATCCACAGATCAATATTGAAATTCACGGACATGTTAATTTAGATGAGAACAGTGCTAAAAAAGCACAAAAACTATCCAAACAACGAGCTGAAATGGTGAAGAATTACTTAGTTCAAAATGGTGTAGCAGCCAAGCGCTTGTATCCAATTGGTTTCGGTTCTTCTAAACCTGTTTATAAGACGCCCAAAGACGAAGAAGAAAAGGAAGCGAATAGAAGGGTAGAAATCTTGATCAAGGAAAACTAGCAAGAAATTTTAGCAACGCGTGTTGCATGACGACCGCCTTCAAAAGCTGTATTTAAAAAGACATTCACCATTTCTTTGACTTCTTCTACGGAGATAAATCGGGCGGGTAGTGAAATGATATTTGCATCGTTGTGCAGGCGCGCAAGCTCAGCGATTTCTGGCGTCCAGCAAAGTGCACAACGAATGGCTTGGTGTTTATTAGCCGTCATGCTAATGCCATTGCCAGATCCACAAAGCAAAATACCAAGACTACCAGGGTTAGATTCAATGTGTTCAGCAACAGGATGCGCGTAGTCTGGGTAGTCTATGCTTTGTTCTGAATAACAGCCGTAATCTTTTACTTCGTATCCTAGCGCGGTAAGATGAGCGATAAGTATTTGCTTGGTTTCAAAACCAGCGTGATCGGAGCCAATGGGAATTATCATCTTTTTTGCGCTAAATTAAGGACTATTTTATGTTTAAACTTATAAACAAACTAAAAATAAACGGCGCTACAGCTCAATAAGTAGGTTGTATTTATAAACAGTTCTTTACGGATAAGCGTTTAAAACCTGTTGACAATACTTGATAACGATTTTTGGATATGTGGTTCTTTTGTATAAGCTCAAATAGCCACGACATACGCACTATTTTTTAGCTTTCTTTATGCAATGCTTTTCAACTAGTTTCAAACTAAATAGAGGGGTGTTTGCTTTAAATTTTTTAAACAAGTTATCATTTGTGCTATTTGTTTATTAATCTATATCTAATTTATTATCAATTGTTTACAGAATAAAAATAGTGGATAGAATGTTCATAACCATCCGTGTTTTTAAAAAACAATGAATAGCCTTTCTAATTATACACAAATGAACAGCCTTAATAGTAGTAGTAAATATTTTAAAAATTCTTTTAAAAGAAATATATTAATCTTATTAAGGAGCGTTTAAGCTTTTAATTTTGTAGCTAGCAAATGAAACAGTAGCTTTAACCTATGCAATCGACTTTCAACAATCTTATTGATCAAATTGATGCTTTCATCAGGAAGTATTACAAAAATCAATTGATCAGAGGGGTTTTGTTGTTTGCATTGTTTTTTTTGTTGGCACTTTTAGCCACTTCGTTTTTGGAATTTTTTGGTCGTTTTCCAATCCTGATTAGGGCTATTCTTTTCTTTGGTTTTATTGTCATTCAAAGTTACTTATTCATTCGATGGATAGGTATTCCTTTGAGTCGTTTGTCATCATTTGGCAAAAGAATTTCTCATTTACAAGCCGCTGAAATTATTGGTTCTTTTTTTCCGGAGGTTGCAGATAAGTTAAAGAACACCATTCAACTTCAGCAAGACCTCGACGGACACATCGGAAACATTGACCTCCTTTCAGCAAGTATTGCCCAGCGCGCCAATCAATTGAACGTCATTTCTTTTGAATCGGCAATAGAATACAAAGCCCAACGACAGTACCTCAAATATTTGTTACCTGTTTTGTTTGGATTTCTAGCTGTGGCTTGGTTTGTTCCTCAAATTCTCACTCAAGGAACCAACAGGGTACTTCAGTATTCCAAAGAATTTAAAGAACCCAATCCGTATATTTTTATTTTTGAAGCCATTCCAAATAGCATTCAAGAAGGTAGTAGCCTCGAGATTCAAGTAAAAGTGAAGCCAGCTCCTGGTTATTATTCATTGCCAAAACAACTTTATATTGTCCTTGATCAAGGGAAGTTTCTCATGAAACAACTCAAGCGCAATTCGTTTACATATAAAGTTCCACAGCTTCAAAAAACGATTTCTTTTTTCTTAACAACCAATGAATTCAATAGCCAACGTAAATGGATTCGTGTCAATAGGAAAGCTGTCTTAGGTACTTTGAAAGCTTACTGTTCCTATCCAGAATACCTTCAAAAACCAGCACGCGTTATTGAGAATACCAGTGACCTAACCCTTCCGGAAGGAACAAACGTACGTTGGGAAATCGCAACAAAAAACACCAGTAAACTGCAGTTATTTTGGCAAAATAAAGTCAGAAATCTCGATCCTATATATAGTCAGTTTACCCAAGAATACAGGAGTAGCGGCCGCTTGAAGTTTGTACTCACCAATGCACAAACACAGCAAAACGACACAGTAATTTCTAAAATTGAAGTATTGAAAGATGCGCATCCTGGCATAGAGGTTCAAGAAGAACAAGATACACTCATAGATGGTAGAAAATACTTTCAAGGTGCCGTTTCTGATGATTACGGACTAAGTAAACTACAATTTGTTTATACAATAGAACAAGAAAACGGACAAAAGAAAACGCAACGTCTAGATGTTCAAACAGTGAAAGGCACACTGCAAAAATTTGATTTCGGCGTAGATTTCAGAAGAGAGAAAATTCAACTAAATGATATCATCACATATTATTTTGTGGTCTATGACAACGATGGCGTGAACGGGCACAAAGCAACAAAAAGTGAAACACTCACTTATAAACTGCCAAGTTTAGAAGAATTAAACGATCAGCGCAAAGAAGAACAAGCCGAGCAATTAAATGAGTTGCAAGATGTATTCAAAAAAACACAGCAGTTTCAAAAAGAGGTCCAGGAGTTTAAAAAAGAAGCACTACAATCAAAAACAACAAATTGGAACAAACTCAATAAAGTTGAGCAATTACAGCAACAACAACAACAATTACAACAGCAAATTCAGGAGAGCTTAGAAGAAATCAAGCAGAGCACTGAACAAAAGAATCAACTTTCACCCTTAGATGAGCAATTACTCGAGAAACAACAACTTTTAGAGCAACTCCTTAACGAAGTTATGGATGATGAGTTAAAAGCGCTCCTAGAGCAATTAGAAAAGCTCCTAAAGGAACAGGATAAGGACCAAACCAAAGAGAAACTAGATGAGCTGCAGCAGTCCACAGAAGACATGAATAAGCAACTCGATCGCAGTCTTGAGCTTTTGAAAAAAATGCAGGTCAATGAACGCATAGATGATTTAGAAAAAGAACTAGATGCTTTAGCTAAAGAACAAGATGAACTCAAGGAGCAAAACCAAGAACTCTCCAAAGAAGAGCTGCTCCAAAAACAAAAAGAGCTCAACGAGAAATTCAATGAAATTAAAAAAGAACTCAATGAGGTTCAAGAGTTAAATAAAGATTTAGC
Source organism: Crocinitomicaceae bacterium (assembly GCA_021738405.1). GTDB lineage: Bacteria > Bacteroidota > Bacteroidia > Flavobacteriales_D > Crocinitomicaceae > UBA952. The sequence goes on from JAIPCC010000013.1 coordinate 12,950, forward strand.
ACGCCCATTAGACCTAGATATATTAGATGCCTTAGAGGAACAAGTTTCTAATGATTTACAAAATGCCGAGCAGGAAATTTCGGAAGGTAAATCAAAAAAAGCCAGCGAAAAGCAAAAGTCAGCTTCCGACGGAATGAAAGCGATGTCTTCTCAATTAAATGCCAAACAGAACCAATCCAATAAAGAACAACAAGTAGAGGACATGGAAACCTTGAGGGCAATTCTAGAAGGATTGATCAATTTAAGTTTCGATCAAGAAAAAACCCAAAAGAGTTTTGTTAAAATCAGCACCAAAGATCCTGTTTATCGTAAATTGGGTCGGCGCCAGCAGCGTATCAATGACGACACAAAAATCATCAGAGATAGCTTGCTCGCTTTGGCAAAAAGACAACCCAAAATTGCTACGTTTATAGATACAGAACTCAATGCAATTGTGAGCCATCAAAAATCTACCATTGAGGCCATAGATGATCACCGTAAGAAGGACATCGAAAAACACCAACAATTGGTCATGACTTCCTATAATAATTTAGCTTTATTACTGAATGAAGCGCTGCAATCTATGCAGCAACAAATGAATTCACAAATGCCAGGCAATGGAAGTTGCGACAACCCTGGTAAAGGAAGGCCTAAAGCTGGTCAGAGTATGTCTTCTGGAGACATGAAAGAAATGCTCAAAAAACAACTAGAGCAAATGCAGAAGGGTCCTAATCCAGGTGGGAATAAACCAGGGCAACAACCAGGATCAGCTCCGGGTAAAGAAGGCCAAGCAGGTCAGGGCTTGCCAGGTTTAGGTTCTAAAGAATTGGCACGTATGGCTGCTGAGCAAACGGCAATCAGACAGCGTTTAGAGCAACTCAAACAAGAATTGAATAAAGAAGGCAAGGGTCTAGGAAATCAACTCAATCCGCTATTGAAAGAATTGGAAGAACAGGAAAAAGACTTGTTACTCAAACGCGTGAATCCACAGACTATTCAAAGACAAAAAGAAATACTGACGCGTTTATTAGAAAGTGAAGACGCGATCATGAAGCGCGGTTTTGAAGATAAGCGTGAGTCTAAGTCTGGAAAAGATGTAGAAAAAGGTAACCAAATTCGATTTGATGAGTATAAAAGGTCGAAATGGAATGAGCTCGAATTAATTAAAGCCATCGACCCTGCGTTGCAATTATATTACAAACAACGTTCTGATGCTTATTTAAATCAGTGATTTTCGTGATTTTTATATTATGAAAGAAGGATTTTCAATAGTTACAGAAGTGGTTCTACCGTCTGATTATCAATCACTTATCGAAGTTGAGAAATTTGTTGGTGGTATTTGTGAAGAATTTGGTGTGAAAGAAGATGCCTTCGGAAACGTGTTAATAGCTGTTTCTGAAGCAGTTAACAACGCGATTCAACATGGAAACAAGGATATTCCGGACGCTAAGGTGGAAGTAAAGGTTGGAAACCACGACGAGCTATTCTGCATACAGGTGAAAGATGAAGGTAATGGTTTCGGTTTCAATGAATTACCCGATCCAACCGCACCAGAGAATCTTTTAAAGGATAGCGGCCGCGGTGTTTTTCTCATGAAGAATCTAGCGGACGAAGTAGAGTTTTTAAACACGGGTAGTGTTGTAAATTTGTATTTTAATAAATGACGACAATAGTAAATCTCGGTGTGAAAATACCAAGTTTCGTATCTAAAAAGGATTTAAAAGAAGCCGTTAAAAGTTTAGCTATAAACGAGGGAAAGGTTTTAAAAGACCTCAGTTTGGTTTTTACGGACGACGACTATTTACTTGAGGTCAATAAACAATACCTCAATCACGACTACTTTACCGATGTCATCACTTTTGACTATTCTGCGTTTCCAGAAGTTTCTGGTGATGTTATGATTTCCTTGGATCGCGTAAAAGACAACGCGCAGTCGCTTAACCAAAGTTTTGAATTAGAATTCTATCGTGTCGTATTTCACGGTGTTTTGCATTTGTGTGGTTACAAAGACAAGTCTGACGCAGATGTGATTGAGATGCGGGCCAAGGAAGATTTTTATATAAATAGATTTGTTTCACGTGAAACAATCGAAAATTAAACCGTGTTGTTTCACGTGAAACAAAAAACACATGTTAGATAAATACGATGTAATTGTTGTAGGTGCAGGTCATGCTGGTTGTGAGGCCGCCAATGCTGCTGCTCGAATGGGCAGTAAGGTTTTATTGGTTACAATGAACATGAATACCATAGCGCAAATGAGTTGTAATCCAGCAATGGGCGGCGTGGCAAAAGGCCAAATCGTTCGCGAGATTGATGCGCTTGGAGGTGGTTCTGGAATTGTGAGTGACAAGAGTGCCATCCAATTTCGGATGTTGAATCTCTCTAAAGGGCCCGCAATGTGGTCCCCAAGAACCCAAAACGACAGAATGCTCTTCTCTTTGGAATGGCGCTATCTTTTGGAACAAAACCACAACGTAGATTTCTGGCAAGACATGTGTGTCGGAATTGTAGTTGAAAACAATAAAGTAGTCGGTGTTCAAATGGCCATGGGAACTACCATCTACGCAACAACTGTTGTGCTTACCAACGGCACCTTTTTAAATGGCCTCATTCATCTTGGTGAAAAACAATTTGGTGGCGGAAGAGCTGGAGAGAAAGCGGCCACAGGTTTAACAGAATCATTAGTCAATTTAGGATTTGAAGCCGGTAGAATGAAAACCGGAACACCACCAAGAGTGGATGGCAGAAGTTTAGATTACACTAAAATGGAAGTTCAAGACGGAGACAAAGACCCGTCTAAATTTAGTTATACGAATACAAGCGCTTTAGCCAAACAACTTCCTTGTCACATCACCTACACCAATGAGCAAACACACGAATTATTGCGCACAGGTTTCGACCGTTCCCCGATGTTTAATGGCGCGATCAAAAGCACCGGCCCGAGGTATTGCCCGAGTATAGAAGATAAAATATCGCGTTTCGCAGATAGAGACAGACATCAAATTTTTGTAGAACCTGAAGGTTGGAACACCGTTGAGATTTACGTTAATGGATTCAGCACCTCGTTGCCGGAAGACGTACAATACGCTGCATTGAAAACAATACCTGGTTTTGAGAACGTCAAAATGTTTAGACCGGGTTATGCCATCGAATACGATTATTTCCCACCAACTCAACTCAAACATTCCTTAGAGACCAAGCTCATTGAGAACCTTTTCTTTGCTGGGCAGATCAATGGAACAACTGGCTATGAAGAAGCGGCTTGCCAAGGATTAATGGCTGGCATCAATGCACATAGAAAAGTGATACAAGCCGATCCTTTTATCCTGACCCGCAGCGAAGCATATATAGGCGTATTGATAGACGACCTCATTACCAAAGGAACCAACGAGCCGTACCGCATGTTTACAAGTCGGGCAGAGTTCAGGATCTTATTGCGCCAAGACAACGCCGATGAAAGACTTACACCGCTAGGTTTTCAAATCGGTTTAGCAAGCGCTGAAGCTCTAGAGAGAGTAGAGCAGAAAAAACAACTCACCAAGCAACTTAAAACCAAACTTCGGGAAATGGGCATCAGCCCGGCAGAAGCTAATCCTATGCTTGCTCAAAAGGAATCTGCACCGATAACGCAACAAGTGAAGGTGAGCTCTCTGATCACCAGGCCGCATATTTCACTAGCAGATATAATTCCCATTCACGCGCCAACCGCTCAAGCGGTAAATGAAGTGTTTGTTCAAAATCCGTTAGCGGTAGAGCAAGCAGAAATTCTTTTGAAATACGAAGGCTATATCGAACGCGAAGAAGAGCAAGCTCAAAAACACCAACGTTTGGAAAATTTGCAATTGCCCGCCACGCTCGATTATACTCATGTGAAAAGTTTGAGTATAGAAGCTAGAGAGAAGCTCACTAAAATTCAGCCAGCTACGATTGGCCAGGCTTCGCGGGTTTCTGGCGTTTCGCCAAGTGATATATCGGTGCTTTTGGTTCATTTAGGGCGCTAATTTGCATTTTAAGCCGTTTTAAGCGTGTTTTGCCCACCCTGAAAGGGAAACACCAATCAATTACAGAGATGTTGCAATAGAAAAGACCAAAAAACAGGCTTTTTTTGTTATTTTCACATAAAATGCAAGACCACGTAAAATTGAAACAATGAAACAGCGCTTAGTTATTTTTATTGACAGTGTGCATCCTATTTTAGAAGAGCGGCTGACCCAGGCCGGTTTTGAATGTGCGCTGCATTACCAAACTTCTTTCGAAGATTTAAAAAATATCTTGCCTCTTGCCACAGGCATTGTCATTCGTTCACGTTTTACCATTCACGAAGATTTTTTAGCATATTGTCCTGCACTTGAGTTTATCGCCAGGGCTGGGTCTGGTTTAGAAAATATAGATGCGCAATTGTGTAAAGCACGCAACATCAAACTTTATAATTCTCCGGAAGGAAACCGAAATGCAGTGGCAGAACACGCGCTCGGAATGTTGTTAGGATTACTCAATAAGTTGCATAAAGCAGATAAAGAAGTGCGCGCTGGTATTTGGGACAGAGAAGCAAATAGAGGAGAGGAACTCGATGGTAAAACCATTGGGCTAATTGGCTACGGTAACAACGGCGCTGCATTTGCAAAAAAGCTTCGTGGTTTTGATGTAAAGGTTATGGCCTACGACAAATATAAAACAGGTTTTGGAGATCATTTTGTACAAGAGTGTACCATAGAGGCTATTCAGGAACAAGCCGACGTTTTGAGTTTTCATATTCCTCAAAATCGTGAAACCAAACAATTTTTTAATGCTGCATTTCTTCAGAAAATGAAGAAGCCTTTTTATTTGTTGAATTTGTCGCGCGGAAAAATTGTGGAGACGAATACATTGGTGCTTGGCCTCAAATCAGGACAAATCAAAGGAGCTGGTTTAGATGTTTTGGAATATGAAAAGAAGAGCTTTGAAGCTTTTTTTGATCAAGACATGCCGGCTGATTTTTTATATCTTGTTCAGGCCGATAACGTGAGCTTGTCTCCACACGTAGGAGGTTGGACAACAGAGAGTTATATAAAATTAAGCAGTGTTTTGGCCGACAAAATCTTGGCCGATGAATCCCATTAATCTTCTTGCCAGTCGTCCATAAAGCGGTCGAGCTCGCGACGGTCTTTTTTGGTTGGCTTTCCGTCTGTAAGGCGGTAATTGCTTTGTGCCTCTTGGTAGGTTTTTAGCTTTTGGATTTCTTCTGGTGCTGTGATGTCTATGATGTAGTCCTTGACAAGTGGTGCGCCCACGCGTCGATCGAGTACTTGCAGTACTTTGTATTGGAAGCGCGCACTGTGTTTGAGCAGTGTGATGGTTTCGCCTTCTTTGACCTCTCTGGAGGGCTTAATTGCGCTGTCATTGAGCAGTACTTTTCCTTTGGAGATGAGTTCTGTGGCTTGAGAACGTGTTTTGGAGAGGCGAACAGCCCAAAGAAATTTATCTAAGCGGGTTTTCATCGCGCACTTTTTTAGCAAGCCCTTTGTAAACGAGCTGATAGGAGAGGTCTATCAATTCTTTTAAAAGCAGATCGTTGACGTCGTTGTTGAACTGTATGGTGTTCCAGTGTTTGTGACTCATGTGAAACCCTGGCTGAACGGCTGTGTATTGCTCTCGAAGTTCTATAGCGTAATCTGGGTCGCATTTGAGGTTGATAGATGTACATTCTTCGACATCAACCAATGCGAACATTTTACCATAAACCTTGAAAACGAGGGTTCGGTTGTCAAAAGGGAAGCAATCCGTGGCGCCTTGTTTGAGTGAACAGTAATGGTGTAGTTCCTCAATATTCATTGGCGTTTAAGCGATAACAGGATTGGGTTTACCTAAGTTCTTCAACATTTTGGTGTGCTCTGAAAGTGCACTTAAAAAGGTGTCGTAAGAGTGGTAAGGCAAATTGAAGTCTTTTGCAGTTTGCTCCACGATTTTAGAAATCTTGTTGTAGTGGATATGGCAAATTGAAGGGAACAAGTGGTGCTCTACTTGGTAGTTCAATCCGCCTACATACCAAGAGAATAATTTCGATTTAGGTGCAAAATTAGCCGTGTTGTATAGTTGGCTAACCGCCCAATCTGCTTCTACAACACCTGAATCGTTAGGCATTGGGAAAGTAGAGGTAGGAACGATGTGAGCTGGCTGAAAAATCATGGCTAGAATAAGACCACAAATAAATTGCATGAGCAAGAAACCAAGTACGTTTGTGATCCAGCTGGCACCACCAAAATAAATGGGTAAGAACAACAAAAGACCGGTATAGATGATTTTAAAGAAGATGATTCTGAACATGTGCTGTCCGAAAGTAACACCTTGTGCTTCGATAAGACCTTTTTTCTTGTAACGGAACGCTTGTTGGTAGTCTTTGGTGAGGTACCAGAAGAGTGTCATCATGCCGTAAAAAAACCAAGCATAAAGGTGCTGAAATCTGTGGATAGAGTGGTACTCAGAGTGTGGCGAAAAACGCAGCGCAAAAAGCGGCGGATCGATGTCTTCGTCGTGGTCGGTTACGTTGGTGTAGGTGTGGTGCAACACGTTGTGTTGAATGCGCCAGTTTCTGGCACTACCACCTAAAATGATCATGACATTACTAACTAGCGTGTTGATCCATTCTTTGCGTGAATAAGCGCCATGGTTGGCATCGTGCATGACAGACAAACCTACGCCGGCCATACCGAAGCCCATTACTACCCAAAGTCCGTAGTATGCGAGGGTTGGCAGTTCTTGCCAAAACAAGAAACCGTAAGGAATTAAGAATAAAGCGAGCAATGCAAATGTTTTGAAAACCATTGCCGCATTTGCTGTTTTGGCAATATTGTTTTCTTTGAAATAGGCATTGACTTTAGACCTGAGTGTTTTATAAAACTCAGTGTTGTGTTCTTTAGAGAACTGAACGGGGGCGTAACTCATTTAGCAGGATTAAAGAACAAAGTTAAGCAAATATAAATAGGCAATCATCAACATGAAATAGATTTCATTTATGACAAACCTTGAAGTGCGCAAAGATCCTTATAAAGACTGGGTTTTCCGAGCAATTCTTCGTGTTGTCCGCGCTCGATTATTTCTCCTTTGGAGAGCACAATAATTTGATCGGCATTGCGAACGGTAGAAAGTCTGTGTGCAATCACAAATGAAGTGCGGTTCTCCATGAGTTTTTCTAGTGCTTGTTGGACCAGTGTTTCGGAGGCGGTGTCTAGTGCAGAGGTGGCTTCGTCTAAGATGAGAATAGCAGGGTCCTTGTAGACGGCGCGTGCAATGGCGATTCTTTGTTTTTGACCGCCGGAAAGTTTGTTGCCGCGCTCGCCTAAAATGGTATCGTAGCCGTTGTCTAGTTCCGTGATAAAGCCATGTGCGTTAGCGACTTGTGCCGCGGCAATTACTTTTTCCATGTCGGGGTGCTCATCGCCAAAAGCAATGTTTTGTGCCGCACTCACATTGAATAAAATTGACTCCTGACTCACTACGCCAATCAAGTTGCGCAATGAGGCCAAACTCAAGTCTCTGATATCGATGCCATCTACTTTGATGTCTCCGCTGGTGACGTCGTAAAAACGCTGAAGTAAATCCATGAGGGTAGATTTTCCACTGCCCGACTCACCAACAATTGCAACCAGACTGCCTTTTTTGACGGTCCAATTGATGTCTTGAAGTACGGGTTGTTCTTGATAAGAGAAACCAACCTGACTAAATGCGATTTCTTTTTCAAAGTTTTGGATGTCAATGCAGTTGGACTTGTCGGTAACCGCTTCGCTGGCATGTAGAAGGGCATTGATGCGGTCTTGAGAAGCCTGGGCTTTGGTCATGTTGGCCATGTTGTTTGACACGCTTTGGATGGGTCGCAGAAATTGAGAAAAAACAATAATGTAGGTCAAAAAGACTTCGCCGGAGAGGCCAATTTGTTCGCCGTTTAAAATGAGTCGCCCGCCAAAGTAAACCAGAGCCAACAATACAGTTGCGCCAAGGGTTTCATTGACTAACGGGGAGAGGTCACGTTTTCTAAAAACCCGCGTGGCCAGTTTTTGGTGCTGATTGTTCTTTTGGGCAAAGGTGTCGGCAACAAAGCGGATGGCATTGAACGCTTTAATGACCCGAACACCACCTAAGTTTTCATCCATGGAGGCATACAAAAAACCGAGCTGCTCTTGGGTTTTTTGCGCTGTGCGCTTCAGGCTTTTGCCAATTCTAGAAATCACAAAAGCAGAAACAGGCAACAACAGCAAAGAAATGAGGGTGAGTTGCGGACTCATGTAAATGAGCGTCAATAAATTGATGATGATCGCGAGTGGCTCTCGAAAAATGAGTTCGAGTAAACTCACCACGGCAACTTCTATTTCATTGACGTCGCTGTTCATGCGCGCCATTAAATCTCCCTTTTTTTCATTGCTGTGATAGGCAAGCGGTAGGCGCAGCGATTTTTCAAATAAAGCGCCGCGTACGTCGCGCACAACACACATTCTTAGTTGTGATTGTGTCCAGACAGCACCATACCTAAAAACATTTTTTAAAAAGAAGGCTAAAAACACGCTGACGCAAACAAAAAGAAGCGCGCCTTTTGGGTCGGCCTTGACCAAAGTATACATCTCAAAATTATAAGCATCACGCACATAATCCACGATTCCGGAAACACCTCCTTGAAATTGGGGAGCAGCCACTGCTGTAAGCTCTTCACTGCTTTTGAAGATCAATTGCAAAACGGGTACAAACAAGACCAAAGAGAGCAAATTGAACATGACAAAAAGCAAATTGAATAGAATGGTAGCCCATGCCAGCCCTTTGTATTTGAAGGTATAGTTATATATTTCTTTGTAGTAAGACATTGACACAAAGATACATTTTTGTTTAGATGGGGGCTTGCTCTGTAAGTATTCTTACCTTTGCAATATGAGTTCTATCCGTCAGCAAAAAATAGAAGCCGTTATTCAGGCTGAGCTAGCCGCATTTTTTCGAAAACAAGCCGCAGAAATTTGTCTAGGTGCAATGGTTTCAGTTACAGTCGTTCGCATTACTTCAGATTTAAGCTTGGCAAGAATTTACCTCAGTATTTTTGCGGGCCCCGAAAAAGAAGTCGTTTTGGAAAATATTCAAGCAAACCGAGGCAAAATCCGCTTAGAGGTAGGCAAACGCCTCAAAAACCTCCGCAAAATTCCAGATTTGGTTTTCCACATAGACGACTCTCTTGATTACGCAATCAAGATTGACGCACTTCTCAAGAACTAAGCGATTAAAACCGCGCTTTACATAGCAAAACGTTACCTTTTTAGTCGTTCGAAACGCTCGATAGTCAGCATTATTTCCAGAATTTCTGTTGTTGGCATTGCTGTTTGTACAGCCGCTATGGTCATTTTGTTGTCTGCTTTTAACGGCATCGAACAAATGATTTCCAAGCTCTACACCTCATTTGATGCGCCAATCACCATCCAGCACCAAAGTAGAAAAACCTTTTTTTTACGTCAATTAGACCTCCAACAGCTAAAGGCAATCAATGGCGTTCAGGCGTTCAGCAAAGAACTAGAAGAATTGGTGGTATTGCGCAAAGACCAAAGGTGGATCAACGCCAATATGCACGCGGTCGATGCCGAATTTGTGAAGCAAGCAAAGGTCAATGCGCACTTGATCAATCAGGTGGGTGCCGAGTACCTGAACAATGCTGGCTTTGTGTTTTTGGGCGCCGATGTTTTTTCAAAACTAAAACTAGGGCTCGGCTCTGAGCAAAACAACATTCAGCTTTATGCGCCCAAACGCAACATGAAAATGAAACTAGGTAAAACGCCATTTCATATTCAACCCATAGATGTTGCCGGTGCCCTTAACTACAATCAAGAGCTGAACAGCAATGCGTTACTCTGGGATTACGATGCCGCGAGTTTACTTTTTGATCAAGCGGGTGCGGTAACTAGAATTCATGTCTACGCAGATTCAACTATCGATTTACTCGAGATTCAAAATAATATCAAACGCTTGGTGGGTTCGGACTTTTTAGTGAGGACGCAATTAGAAAAAAACGAATTAATTTACAAAACAAGTCGTTCGGAGCGCTTGGTGGTGTTCATCATTTTGCTATTTGTATTTGTGTTGGCGTCTTTCAATTTGATTGCGACACTCACCATGCTCATCCATGAAAAACAAGCCAACTTGCAAATCTTAAAAGCACTTGGCATGATGGCTCAAAACCGTTTTCAGATTTTCTTTTTCGAAGGGTTGTTGCTTTCTTTTTTAGGAATCGGATTTGGTTTGGTTTTCGGCTTGCTCATCTGTTGGTGTCAGCAATATTTTGGTTGGTTAATTGTACCAGGAGCCAATGTGCCGTTCCCCATTGTTTTCAAATCAAAAGACTTTGTCAGCATACTCTTCGCTTCCAGCGCATTAGCTTTTTTGTTTACCTATTTCCCTGTCAGATTTTTAATGCGCAGGACTCAGTAAGCACAATGCAAAATAATTTTGGCTTGTTCTCAAGTAATTCAAATAAAATCTTGTATATTTGCGCCCGAATTTAAAAGACAAATGATGTCATCAATCAAAGGAAAAATCTCTCAAGTAATCGGTCCAGTTGTGGACGTAAGATTCGAGCGCGGTACCGCGCTACCGAACATTTATGATGCATTGGAAGTATACAAAACCGACGGCACTCGTGTGGTTTTGGAAGTTCAAGCACACGTTGGAGAAAATGCAATTCGCGCCATTTCCATGGACTCAACCGATGGTTTTACCCGCGGAATGGAAGTGATTTCAACAGGCATTCCAATTAAAGTTCCAACCGGAGATCGCATCAAGGGTCGTTTGTTTAACGTGGTTGGCGAGGCTATCGACGGCATCAACACCATGGACAACACGGAAGGTTTGCCAATTCACCGCGAGGCTCCGAAATTTGACCAATTATCTACTGCTACCGAAATTCTTTTCACCGGTATCAAAGTAATCGACCTCATCGAACCATATGCAAAAGGTGGTAAAATTGGTCTCTTTGGTGGTGCAGGTGTAGGTAAAACAGTACTTATCCAAGAATTAATTAACAACATTGCAAAAGGACACGGTGGTTTGTCTGTATTTGCAGGTGTTGGTGAGCGTACCCGTGAAGGAAACGACTTACTTCGCGAAATGTTAGAGTCAGGCATTATCAAATACGGTGATGCATTTATGCACTCTATGGAAGAAGGCGGTTGGGACCTCTCTAAGGTTGACCTCAACGAAATGAAAGAATCCAAAGCAACATTTGTTTTCGGTCAGATGAACGAGCCTCCAGGAGCACGTGCACGTGTAGCCCTTTCAGGTCTTACAATTGCCGAATACTTCCGCGATGGAGACGGCGAAGGTCAAGGAAAAGACATCCTTTTCTTCGTAGACAACATCTTCCGCTTTACCCAAGCTGGTTCAGAAGTATCTGCACTTCTTGGTCGTATGCCATCTGCAGTAGGTTACCAACCAACATTGGCTACCGAAATGGGTGCCATGCAAGAGCGCATTACCTCAACTAAAAACGGATCAATTACTTCAGTACAAGCGGTATACGTACCTGCCGATGACCTTACCGATCCAGCTCCAGCAAACACTTTTGCTCACTTAGATGCAACTACAGTATTGTCTCGTAAAATTTCCGAGCTCGGTATTTATCCTGCGGTTGACCCACTAGATTCTACTTCTCGTATCCTTACGCAAGAAATCGTAGGTGAAGAGCATTACAACTGTGCGCAGCGCGTAAAAATTACTTTGCAACGCTACAAAGAACTTCAAGATATCATCGCCATCTTAGGTATGGATGAACTTTCTGAAGAAGACAAAATGATCGTTCACCGCGCACGTCGTGTACAACGTTTCTTGTCTCAACCATTCCACGTAGCTGAGCAGTTTACAGGTCTCCCAGGCGTACTCGTCGACATCCAAGATACCATCAAAGCGTTCAACGACATCCTAGATGGTAAATTTGACCAATATCCTGAAGCAGCCTTCAACCTCAAAGGAGGAATTGAAGATGTAATTGCCGCCGGAGAAAAAATGTTAGCAGAAGCATAATCATGATATTAGAAATCATCACACCAGAAGCAAGCCTTTACAAAGGGGAGGTGAACAGCGTCAGTTTGCCTGGCCTAGATGGTGTTTTTCAAGTCCTTAACAATCACGCCCCAATCATTTCTTCATTGAAAAAAGGGGAGTTGTGTTTCGAAACCAATCAACCCGTAGAAGCGAATGAGCACCTTGCTGTTTCTGGCTCTTCAGTGCGCGTACAAATCAAAGGTGGTGTGGCTGAGCTCAACAACCAAAAGCTAATTATTTTAGCAGATTAAAAAAACATTCTGTAATCATACTGGTTATTATTTTATTGAATAACTTGAAGGGCTGCCAATTGGCAGCCTTTTTGTTAAATATTCATTGGATACACACAAATAATAAAAAGTTAACCTAAAAATTTGTTATTTTGAAAATATTAAATATCTTTCGACCGTAAAATACCTTATTGGGTGTTTTATAAAACGTTAACCTGAACAATGAAAGAAAGCCTAACGCTACTACCGCAAGTCTTGAATTCTGTGTTTTGGAGCTTTTACTTATTATATTTTCTGTACTATGCTTACAAAATTATTTAATGCCAAAATTTCTTTAACACCAAATTCGCGTCAAAATGCATTGAGCAAAATGGTGTTGCGCGTCACTATGATGTGCGGTTTGCTTGTGCCGAGCCTATCTGGCCTCATGGCGCAAGTAACGGTTCAGTCCACCTCAGGGGTTGCCTCTGCCAATTATGCCACCGTGAGCGCTGCGTTTGCAGCAATCAATAGTGGAACGCACCAGGGTGCGGTGACCATTTTGGTCACGGGTAATACCGCAGAGCCAGGGGCGCCAGTGGCCCTCCTGAAAAGTGCGAGCCCCTCCAATTACTCCAGTGTCTATTTAAGGCCACAAGGTGGTAACTGGACAATTGCGGGTACCATTACTGCCAACCGTGGTATTATAGAATTGAACGGTGCTGATAACGTAACCATAGATGGTGATGATCCAAACACAGCCGGCGCACGCAACCTTACAATTGGTTTTGCATCCACGGCTGCAACAGCAACAGCATGTGTAAGGGTAAGTTCCAACTCCACAACCGGTACTGACGGTGCAGACAACAATACCGTTAAGAACTGTATCATTACTGGTAGTAGGGGAAGCGCTGGTTGGACAACCGCTACATATGGTATCAACATGTCTAACTACTCTACAACTTTATTGAGTACTGGTGGATACAGTTCATTAAATGCCAAATTTGAAAACAACCTTATTACCAGAGTATATCATGGTATTTGGGCAGTTGGTTCATCAGCTACATACCCCAATAAAAATCTTATTGTACGCAACAACGTTTTAGGCGATAACACATTAGCAGGTAATATTGGTCAGCGTGGTATTAACTTTTCATATACTTCAACCGGTGCTGCCGATGGCAATGCTTTAATTGTTGGTAACGAAATCATGGGGGGTGACCCGGGCACAGTAGGCTATAGCGCAACTGTGGCTGGTATAGAAGTTGGAACAGTAAACTACGGTGCAATAATCGAAAGCAACTATATTCACGACATCAAGCAACCATCAACTTCCGGATATGGGGCAATTGGTATTTCTGTAACCGGAAGTACAAACAACACCTTACTCATCATTCGCAACAATATTATTCGAGATATGGTTGCGTCTAAGTATACTTCCTCAGCAACCTCTTCTTTTACCCAACACGGTGTTTATTTTTCTGCGGGTGCAACAGGTGTTAAGCTAGACAACAACACCATTGTGCTTTCTGTAGCTCCAACTACTGGATCAACTGCAGCTTATTCTGCCAATTGTGTGTATGCCACCACGAGTGTGGTTTTTTCTTCGTTTCGCAACAACATCTTAGTTAACAGCTTAAATAGTACCGGAGCAATCGGTTTTTACTGTGGTGCCACAGGCAACATTTCTACTGCTAATGTGAACCGAAATAATTACTACGTGCCAACTGGCCATGTAGGATACTACAGCGCCGCTAACCGCACTACGCTCGGCGCTTGGCAAACCGCAACCGCAAAAGATATAAATAGCTTGAATTTAAACCCTGTGTTTACATCAGCTACAGATTTACACCTTAACTACGGTACAATCGCCACTCAGCTAGAGTCTGGTGGTGAAATCATTTCAGACTACAACGTTGACTACGACAACCAAGCGCGCCCGGGCCCAACCGGATCTGTAAATGGTGGTGGTACTTCTTATGATATCGGAGCCGATGAATTTGATGGAGCTCCGCTTACAGCAGTTAACCTTACGGCTGTAACTAACGTTACGGGCCCGGCTTGTGCGCCTTCAGCGAATATTGTCAATGCAACTGTAATTCCAGGCTCACTTGCAATTACATCGGTTACCTTGAATTATAGCATCAACGGTACTGTTCAGCCGGGTATATCCATGACGAGTGCCGGTGGTAACACTTGGGCTGCAACGATACCAGATGCGAGCACAATTATAAACGCAACAACCGGATTAGCTTATCCAAGTAACGCAACCATTACTTGGTCAGTAACTACGATTGATCCGCTTGCAACGATTACCTTGGCCGGAACATCGTATCAAAATGACATTACACTTGGCATGACAGCTTTTGCAAACGCATCAGCTGCCGCTGTGTGTTCGGGCCAGCCAGCAACATTGACGGCAACGGTTTCTAACCTAGCGTCAACAGTTGCGCCAACAAACTATGCAACTCCTGCTGTGTCTTCACCAACATTTAACGAAGACATCAGCTCGGTTGTGATATCGCAAGGGGCTACAACAATTTTAAGCAATAGCACACTTCTTCACGACTTATCTGGTGATATCGGAACTGCAACGGGAACAGCTGGGGGTTATGCTAACTTTACAGGTTTTGGCCCTTATAGTTTAACTGCTGGCCAAAGCTATAACTTCAGTTTGTCATCAGTAACCTCAGGTACGTCATACGCCAATGCATTAGCCATCTTTATAGATTATAACAGAAATGGTTTATTCAATGATGCGGGCGAAATGGTCTATACATCTGCTGCAACTACAACTGGCCCGCACACAGAGACGGGTTCGTTTACAATCCCTTACACTGCATTTAATGGCCTCACGCGCATGAGAGTAGTAAGTAATGAAGGATTAATTACAGCTGCTACAGTTCCGTATTATGGTGAGTACGAAGAATATGCAATAAATTTGTCTAGTGCTACCAATGGTGGTGGAACAACACTCCCTATTATTTCAGCTGTAACCTGGACCAACCTCAATGGTGATGTTGTTGGCAACACAAACAACGCGGTCATCAACCCGTTAATTACAGATAACTATACACCAACAGTGCTTATTCAAGGCTGTCCGATTAGCGTAAGTAATACGGTAACCGTCACTACTAATCCATTACCTGCTACGCCAACTGGTTTGTCTAGCACGCAATGTGGTCCACTAGTGCCTACCGCAAGTGTTGTATCTAACAGTGGTGCAACAAGCCCATTGTTTACATGGCAACAAAATAACTATATCAGCACGTTCAACACTGGTGCCGCTGGTGTTGTAACAGAAACTTTATACGGTAATGCTTCTTATTTGAATGGTGCGGTTCAACTTACACCTAACACGACTTCAAACATCGGAGCAATGATGATTCCTGCCAATGGCGCACAAGGAACAGATTATTCAATTTCTTTCAGTTTGAAAACAAGTTTGGCAGCTCAATCAGGTGCAGACGGTATGTCTTACTGTTTTGGAGATGATGCAACTTGGCCTTTGACTTTGAATGCAGAATATGGCTCTGGATCAAAACTACACGTATCTTTCGATTCTTACGGAACCTCTGGTGGAAACATCGCGGGTATTCGTGTTATTTATGGTGCGTCAACCAACACGCCTGGAGAGGTTGTAGGTGCAAACGGTGTGTTGGCTTATTCTAACAACGTGAGTTGGGCAGGTACCGCTAATAATGTTCCGGTTGTGATTACAATTTCTAACGGAAACCTCACATTAACGGTTAACGGTACGGCCATCTTTACAAACTTAGCGCTCCCTGCATCTTTCGTGAGTGCCAATAAATCTAACTGGAAGCACTTATTTGCCGCAAGAACAGGTGGTGTAAGTATGGTTCATACAATTGATAACGTCACTATTACGCCTGCTTTAGCTGGTGTGGCTTCCGTTGCTACAACCTATCCTAATTTAGTTAATAATACCACAACATTCTATGTAACTGAAACCTCCAACGGATGTGTGAGCCAAGCGGTTCCTGTTACTGTAACGGTTACCACACCACCGGCAGTTACTATTGTAGGGACAACTGGTATTTGTATTGGTCAGGGCACAACGCTTACAGCCACAAGTTTAGATACCTTATATTCGTATGTTTGGTCTACTGGTGACTCTACTGCTTCAATAAATGTCACTCCAACAACAACAACAACTTATAGCTTAACTGCAATCGACAACGATACGTTATCATCGAACTACACTTGTATAAACAGTGCATCGGTAACCGTAACGGTAAATCCTTTGCCTTTGGTAAGCGTATTACCTAACACTTCAACCGTTTGTGTAGGGGCTAGTCAGACACTGACAATGGCAGTAGGTGGCCCACAGGTTATGCCTGCTAACTATTGTACTGGTTCGCCATCTACCAGCACTTTTGGCGATGAGCAAATTTTTGGTGTTTCATTCGGATCGATGACGAATATCCAAACAGAGACTTGTACAACTAACTATACCAATTACACTTCTTCTCTAGCCCCTGTGAATGTAATTACAGGCAGCCCTTATGCCTTTAGTGTCATTACAGATGAGTGTGATGGTTCAACATACTTCTCAAGCGGTCTATCCATTTATATTGATTATAACCGCGATGGTGATTTTGATGACGCTGGTGAGCAAGCTTATACCACTACCACAACTACACTTTCTCCGAACACAAGAACAGGTTCAATTACTATTCCAGCTACAGCTACGCCTGGTTTAACACGCATGCGTGTAGTTGTTCAGGAAAGTGTTGCTTCTCCGGCCGCTTGTGCTAGTTTCAGTTATGGTGAAATGGAAGACTATGCAATAAATATTCAGTCTTATACCATACCTGCAACTGCTCAAACGTCTTGGAGTTCTGGTGAAACAACTAGTTCTATTAGTGCTGCACCAACAGCTACTTCAACTTATACAGTTACTTACACTGATGTAAATGGGTGTGTGAATACTGCCAACGCAACGGTAAATTTAACTACGCTCACTGCGTTTGATGGTATTGTAACGAACCCAACTTGTTATGGAGCCAACGGTTCTATTCAGGTTGTTGCCTCTGGCGGGTCAACGCCATACACTTATTCTATCGATGGTGTAAACTACGTAACTTCAAGTACTATCGCCGCACCAGCGGGTTCTTACACAGTATACGTAAAAGACGCATCTGGTTGTGTGGCCTCACACAGTGGTGTGGTTGTAAACCAACCTACGCAAGTTCAAATTACCAATGCTTTAGGCACTAATCCAATTTGTAATGGCTACACAAATGGCCAGTTGTCATTTGATGCAAACGGTGGTACTGGCTTATTGACTGCTACTGTAAATAGCGCGAGCGCAACATCTCCAGTAACAAACTTAGCTGCCGGAAGCTATACAATCGTTGTAACCGATACAAATAGCTGTTCGGCTACTACTACGGTTGTTTTAAATGATCCAGCGATACCTACATTAAGTATTGCCAATAATGGCCCTGTTTGTAACGGTGCTATGGTCACAATAACACCAACTACTGGTTTTGCAACTTACGCTTGGACCGGCCCGAACAACTACACTTCTTCTTTAGAAACACCTCAGGTGTCTGTAGGTGGTTCATATAACCTTACTGCAGTAGATGCAAACGGCTGTAGTAGCTCAGCAGTTAATGATGTTGTGGTGAACCCAATTTTGCCTGTTTCAGTTTCTTTGTCTACTAGTCCAGCCACAAGCGTTTGTGTTGGAACAGACATGACCATTACTGCAAACGCTATCAATCCTGGTGTAAACCCTGTTTATGTTTGGACATTAGATGGCGTCGCACAAACTTCTACAACGAATACGCTACAGTTTGTTTCTTCTAGCACAACTGTGGTATCGGTAGAACTTACGTCTTCTGAAACATGTACTTCAGGTAACCCTGCGGTAGCGTCAGAAACCATTACGGTAACAGGCGCGATCAACGCCACTGTAGCGTTGTCTTCCTCGAATACTGCTCCATGCTTTGGAGATGTTCTAACCTATACCACAAACATAGTGGGTGGAGGAACAGCACCGACTTTCGAATTCTTCGTGAATAACGTAAGTGTTCAAAATGGTGCTTTATCAACTTATACTTATGCACCTATCAATGGAGATGTGGTGTCTGTTGTAATGACTTCCTCTTTTGCCTGTGCTATTGGAAGCCCGGCTTCTTCAAATGCGATTACGCAACTGGTTAATGCATTACCAGCAGCACCAGTTCTAACTTCAACCGCAATGGCTGTCTGTGCGCCAAGTACTATAGAGGTAAGTGCTGATGTAACTACTGGATTGAACTGGAGTAATAACTCTACTGCGTCAAGTGTGATCGTATCAAATGTAGGTCCTCAGTTGTTAACAGCAACCTATACGGATGCAAATGGTTGTATTTCTGCACCAGCGCTTCCTATTGTAGTGACCATTTATCCACAGAACATTACTTCAATCACTTCTACCAACAATGCAAATCTTTGTCCGGGTTCTCCTGTTACGTTGACCTCAACTACAGCTAGCAACAACGTTTGGAGTACTGGCGACGTAACGAGCACAATAAGCGCGTCTACTGCTGGGCAGTACACCCTTACTAACGTAGATGCAAACGGTTGTATGTCTGTTTCAGATGTCACAGTTATTGAGCAACCTGCTCCAGTTGTGAACGTAGTTTCTAACTGTTCAGTTTTGCTTAACGGAAATTCGATCACATTTGATGCTGCGGCATCTATAGCATCGGGTAACATTGCTACTTATGCTTGGCAAAGTGGCGCAACTGTTGTTTCATCAACAGCATCTTTAACTACATCAACCGGTGGAGTATATATCTTAAACGTAACTTCTGATCAAGGTTGTTCAACATTAACACCTGTATTAGCTGATATTACATCGCCTCTTGCAGGTATTTATACAATTGGTGGAACTGCATCGTGCTCAAACTTCACAAGTTTTGCAAATGCTTTTGCTGCGATCAATACGCGTGGTGTAGCAGGCAACGTTACTTTTGAAGTAGCTGCTGGTTATACAGAAACAGCTCCAGTTGGTGGCTTGACCATGAGTCAGTGTAACCTGGCTGCAAACTTGCTGTCGGGTCCTTCACAAACAATCAGTTTCGTAAAAACAGGAAGCGGTGCAAACCCTAAAATCTCTGCAAGCGTTGGTACGCTTGCTGGTTCCTCTAATACATATACAGACGTTATTGTTAAAATCATTGGTGCTGACAACGTAACCTTCAATGGAATTGATCTCTTTGACGGTAACGCATTGGGTAACTCCATGATGGAAACTGGTTTGGGTATTTATAAATGTGGTACGCTCAATGGTTCTAATGATGTTGTGTATACCAACGGTACAATTACATTGAACCGTGCAAACACTACAGCTATTGGTGTCCGTGTATCAAATACAAACGGCGCTAATGCTACATCATTGGTTTACAACGGACCGGCTGTTCAACAGGATGTTCAAAAATTCCGAAATAAAGTATCTGTCACAAACAACACAATTACCAACACCTATGGTGCGGTTTATTTCGATGCCGCAACAGCTACAACATCGACAGGAACCATCAGCACAAACGATACATTAAATGTTGTAAGTGGTAATACGATAACCAATTTTGGTGGTGCGGCCACTACAGTATATGCGGTTCGTTTTGCCAATAACCGTGGAATTCAAATATTAAATAATAACATTAACACACTTGGTGCTGGTCATACTACAACTGTTTATGCAATTGATGGTGGTTCTGGCCCGCATGGTGCTATAACCGGCAATACTATTTCGGTTAATGCACCTTCTACCTTCTACGGAATTTATTGGGCTTCTAGTGGTACGAATAATGCCGCTTCAATTTCTAATAACGTTATATCAAATAGTGTGATCAGTGCAGCTACAAGCACATACTACGGTATCTATTGTGGTTTATCTGGTGCAAATAACAATATTGCTATAAACAATAACACGGTCTCTGGAATAACAACTACCGCTACTCGCACTAGTGGAGGCGTATATGGTATTTATGCCTATTCTGGATTCATGAATGTGAGTGTTTCTGGTAACACCTTTACCAATAACAATGTGGGTGGTACCACAGGTAGTACCTATGCAATGTATTATTATGCTTATGGCCAAACTGCAGGTACTGCGGCTAATATCAATAATAACAACATTACCAATAACACATTTAACGGTACAGGAACTGTTTATGGACTCTATTTAGGTGGTTATACAGCAACAGGCTTGGCTAATGGTAGTGTTACCTTCAATGCAAACAATAATGCGATTACTGGTAATACTAAAACGGGTGTAGGTTCTTTCTTAGGCATCAACTCGCTTATGTATAATGCGGCATTTAATCCAAGCATGTCCAACAATAACATCTCGAATAATGTAATCAATGGTGGAGCTGGTGCATGTACCTTTAATGCAATTGACATGTCCAATACAAGTACAACATATGGTGCGTCTTGGAACATATCAAATAATACCATAACGAATAACAGCATTGTATCGGTAACAGGTACTAACTCGGCTGCAATGAGAGGTATTTATTATCAAAATGCTTTGGGTGGTCTGACCATCACAATGAGCAACAATACGATCTCAAACCTTTCTATTGCAGGTACTGCTACAGGTACGCAAGAAATTGCAGGTATTTACGCAACGAGTGCAGGTACAAATACTATGAACATCAGTTCAAATGTTGTAACGAATTTGAACCATTCGGGATCAGGCAATGCTACAGCTTATGGTGTTTTCACTGGCGCTGCAAGTGTTTCCAACGTATCGCGTAATAAAATTGGCTTGATCAGTGCAAATGTTGGTGCGTCTTCGATCGTTCATGGTATCATGATCGGTGGAGGAACAACAGTAAATGTGAATAACAATATTATTGGTGATTTATCTGCTCAAAATGCTACGGCAGCAAGTGCAGTTCGTGGTATCAATGTATTTAGCGGAACAAGTCCTAAGATTTATTTCAATACCATTCACTTAACAGGCACAACACTTGGTGGGTCAAGTGGTATTGACTTAGGTGCGTCACCTACAAGTATTGACATTCGCAATAACATTGTTTCAAATGAAATGACTGCGGGTACTGGTAAATTTGCAGTTGCGATTCGTACAGCTGCAGTGACGCAAACTAACTACGCAACAGGATCTAATACCAACCTATTTAGCATAGGTTCAGGTGCAACGAATGCAATTTTTACAAATGGCACCAACTCATACACTACAATGCTTGATTTCCAAGCTGCTGTGGCTCCTAGAGAGTCCTTCTCAAATCTTGAGAGTGTAGCTTCAATTCTATCTAGTACTACTTTTGGTGATGCAGCATATTTACACCTCACTAACGGGGCTGCAACAACTGCAGAAAGCGGTGCGGCAGCAATTGCTGGTATCTCTACCGACTTTGACGGTGATGCAAGATCGTCCACTCCAGATATTGGTGCAGACGAATTCGCAGGTACATCAGTAGTTCCTGCTATAACAGGGTTAGCTACAAACCTACAAGGTAATCAGTGTGTGCCAGTTGGGCGTGACGTTACAGCAACTGTTGTTTCGCCAACAACAATAACTTCTGTTACTTTGAACTATTCATTCAATGGTGTTGCTCAAACTCCTATTGCAATGGTGAATAGTGCCAATAATGACTGGACAGCAAGCATTCCTGTTGCTTCACCTTCAAATGGCACAGTGACCTGGAATGTAGTGGCTTCAAACGGAGCTTATTCTACTCAGCAAATTGGACAGTCTTATGGCGATGACCCGAACAACGGGTTGAACTTGAGTTTGTACGCGAACACCTCTGCAGCAACAGTTTGTGAGGGTGCAGCCGTGAACTTGACTACGTCACTTTCTAACTTGCCTGCAAACATGATGCCTTCAGGATACTCTGTTCCTTCAGTATCTAGCCCAACAACTGATGAAGACTTTGGCGGAATCGTTATTACACAGGGTTCTACTACAGTTCTATCTAATACATCAACTGGCGGAAGTTTAGTTGGTACGATTGGAACAGCTACGGGTACTGCTGGTTCTTATTCAGACTTTACGTCTTTTGGTCCTTATGCAATGTCTGCATCAAACCCATATAACTTCTCACTTACAAGTATTACTCAAGGTGGTAGTTATGGTAATTCAATGGCAATTTTCATTGACTACAACCGTAACGGATCATTTGGAGATGCTGGTGAGGCAGTTTATTTACCCACTACCACAGTAACTGGTCCACACGTTGAAACTGGTTCGTTTACTATTCCAGCAACGGCATTTAATGGTCTTACACGTATGCGTGTAGTTTGTTTGGAAACGACAATTACAGGTACGGCTTCTACCTCGGCTTGGGGTGAATACGAAGACTATAAAGTTCTTATCTCTGGTGGTCAAAGTGGCGGTGGAAATTCAATGCCAGCAATTACTGCTTACAGTTGGTCTTCTGGACAAACGACAGCGGTAGCTGCAATCAACCCTACATCTACAAATGCATATACATGTACAGCTACGATCAATGGTTGTCCGGTAGTTTCAACTCCGGTAACTGTGAATGTGAATGCTAATCCTGCTGCACCACAAGATATTTCAGTTTCTCCTTTGTGTGCTACGAACGCGGTTTACACTGTAAGTTCTGCGGTTGTGAACCCAACTTACAAGTGGTACGCAACGCCAACATCTGCACCAGTTGTTGGTGCGAGTACAGCTTCTTACACACAAATAGCTGCTAACGGAAACGGTGCAACGAACAATTACTATGCAACGGTAACAGATGCAAACGGATGTACAAGTCCGCAAGTAATGTGTGCGGTTGTATTGAATACACCTGCAACCATTACGGTATCAACGGCTCAACAAATTTGTATTGGTCAGGATGCAACAGTGAGCGTGAGTTCGCAAAACGCTTCGTATACCTATCTATGGTCAACCGGTGCTACAACCGCAAGTATTGTTGTAAGTCCGTCAGCCACAACAACATACACAGTTACGGCTACAGACACTACTGGTGCTGCAACATGTGTAGCTACTGCGTCTACATCTGTAACGGTTAATCCGCTTCCATTGATTTCTTCAGTAACTGCAACACCAAGTGCGGTTTGTGCCGGTTCTAACGTGGAACTAGTTGCCGCAAGTTACATGACTGGACCTCAAACAGCGCCAACAGGTTACTGTACAGGTACACCATCAACAACTACTTTGGCAGATGAACAAATTTTCGGTGTAACTTTTGGATCAATGTCCAATATTCAAGCTGAAACTTGTACGTCAAACTACACAAATTACGCCTCAACTGTCCCTACGGTGACCTACACAGCCGGAACTGCATATCCTTTCAGTGTCCTAACCGATGAATGTGATGGCCCAACATATTTCTCTAGTGGTTTGTCAATCTTTATCGATTACAACCGCGATGGGGACTTCGATGATGCAGGTGAGCAAGCATATACAACTACTGCTACAACTGTTTCTCCGAATACACGTTCTGGATCAATCACAATTCCTTCTACTGCCGCTGTTGGTGTTACAAGAATGCGTGTGGTTGTTCATGAAAATGTTGCATCACCTGTTGCATGTCCTACATTTAGCTATGGCGAGATGGAAGATTACAACATCAATATTCAAGGCTTAACGAATGCGCCATTGAATTTTACTTGGAATACCACTCCAGTTGTGACTTCATCTAACCCAGGTGCATCTTTAGCTGCTACTGTTCTAGCTGAGAACAACACGGCGGCACCGATCACAACAAGTTATATTGTATCAGCTACAAATGCAACAACAGGTTGTCAAAATCAAGACACAGTTAGTTTTGTTGTGAATCCTGTTCCAACTACGCCAACAGTAAGTGGTGTGGCAAACATCTGTGGTCAAGGAATTCCTACGGCTACGGTGGCTTCTTCCTCTACCAACGGTGTGGGTAATGGTTTAATGTCATGGTACAACGCAGCTACCGGTGGCACCCTTCTTCAGGGGCCTGCAACCACTGGTGTTGGCTATAACACATATAACACAGCGATCTCAGCAACTTCAACTTTCTATGTAGTTGAAGGCGGTGCTTTCGGTTGTAACAGTGCTCCAGTGTCATTTACTGTTCAAGTAGATCCAACTGCGGCTGTTGCTGTAAGCGCAACAGATACAACTGTATGTGCTGCCATAAGCGTAACCCTCACGGCCACAAGTACGAATGCGAACTACAGCTATACTTGGTCTAATAACCTAGGTACTGGTGCATCTATTGTTGTTGCTCCTACTGTAACTACAACATACACAGTAACGGCTATGGATACAATCAGTAGCTCACCTACGTTTGGTTGTTCTTCTGTACAGACTTTCACGGTGAATGTATATACGCCACCTACAATTAGTGTGTCTTCTGCGACAGCAACGCTTTGTGAGGGCTCAGTTCAGCAACTTACAGCAACAACTGGTGCGGTATGGTCTCCGTTAACGGGTCTATACGCCGATGCCGCAGCTACTACTGCAGCATTAGGCACAGAAGCTGCTGTTTATGCGAAACCTTTGGTTTCTACAGTTTATACTGCAACTGTTACAGATATCAATGGTTGTACAAACACAGCAACGAGCACAATTACAGTGAATCCTAATCCAGTGGTGGAACTTTCAACATCTGCGAACAATGTTTGTGGAGGAACGTCTGTTACTCTTACAGCTACTGGTGCGAATACTTATACATGGATGCCTGGTAACTTATCTGGCTCAAGTATAATAGTGTCACCTTCAGATACAACAACTTATGCTGTTTCTGGCTTTACAGGTGCTTGTTCTGCAAATGCTTCATTAACTATAAATGTATTGGCTACGCCTGCTCAGCCAATTGTGACAGCAGCTGGTACTACTTCGATATGTACAGGCTCTTCAGTACAGCTTTCTACAACTTCAACTGAAGGTTTACAATGGTATCTAGATGGATCAGCCATTGCTGGTGCTACTTCAAGCACATACGCGGCTACTTTAGCGGGTGCTTATACGGTAACTTCTACAGCCGCCTCAGGTTGTACTGGTCCGGTGAGTGCTGCTACAACAGTAGTTGTGAATGCTATACCAACTATAGTTGCTTCAACAAATGCTGCTAATAATACAGTTTGTAAAGAGGCACTCGTTACATTAACAGCTTCTGGTGCTCCAACATTGTCATGGAATAATGGTGTCTCAGGTGGAATTCCTTTTGCAGCGCTTGCAACAACAACTTATACAGTAACGGGTACAACCTTAGCTGGTTGTTCAGCTACTGCTTCTGTCACGGTAGTTGTTAATCCGCTCCCTGACTTAATAGTTAGTGGTACTACAACAGTTTGTTCTGGTGCTACAACGGTGTTAACTGCCTCTGGCGATGCAGATGCTTATGTCTGGAATCCAGGTAATAGTACAGGTGCATTAGCGAGTGTTTCACCTACGGTTACAACGGCTTACACAGTTACTGCTACAATTAGCGCAACTGGATGTCAAAGTCAAGAGACAGTAACAGTAACAGTAACACAACCTACTACTCCAACCTTTACACAGGTTGCTGCTATCTGTTCTGGTGCTAGCTTGAGTGCGTTGCCATCAACATCTAATAATGGTATTGACGGAACGTGGTCACCAGCTTTGAATAACACGGCTACTACAACTTATACGTTTACGCCTGCAGCTGGTTCTTGCGCCAATACTGCAACAATGGATATCGTAGTGAATACTTTGCCAACGGTAGTTGCTAGTGCGTCAGCATCATCAATTAACTTAGGTTCTAGTGTTGATCTGACTGCATCTGGTGCAAACACATATGCATGGGATAATAGTTCAACAAGTGCTGTTATCACAGTAAGCCCTTTGGCAACAACTACTTACCAAGTAACGGGCACATCTTTAGAAGGATGTACTGCAACTGGCTCAGTAACGGTAACAGTCAATGCTTGTCCGACAGTTGAAGTATCTGCAAGTGCGGCTACGATTTGTGAAGGTTCAAGTACAGTGTTAACAGCTACCGGAGCAGACACGTATGTTTGGAATAACGGTTCTACTGGTTCATCGATTACTGTGAATCCAACAACAACAACAACATACATTGTCTCAGGAACTGCAAACGGCTGTACTATAAACGATACTGTTGAGATTGTTGTAAATCAGCTAGCTGTACCTATGTTTACACAGGTGGCTGCGATTTGTTCGGGTGCTGCGTTAACGGCTTTGCCAACAACATCGAACAATGGCATTGATGGTGTTTGGTCACCAGCACTAGATAATACGACTACAACTACTTACACGTTTACACCTGCAGCTGGTTCATGTGCTAACACTGCCACTATGCAGATTGTAGTTAACTCATTACCTACTATCGCAGTGGTAGCATCCCCAGAATTCATTTGTTCAGGATCTAGCTCTACATTAAGCGCTACAGGTGCAGTATCTTATGTATGGAGTACAAGTTCGACAACAAGTAGTATTATTGTTTCGCCAACATCTACGACAACGTATTCAGTTGTTG
>JAIPCC010000014.1 GCA_021738405.1 Crocinitomicaceae bacterium
CTGACGCTTTTATCCTCACTGAATAGCGCGTACCCGACATCATCATACGATAAATGCTTGCAATTGAGCAATTTTGCCAATCAGTCTTCATCAATTGGAACGCGTGGCATTCAGATGTCGGTGAATACAACTGGTTATACATCCGTTGTGTTGAATTTCATGCAGCGGGCTTCAAACCAAGCATCGCGTTGGGCGCGGATTGACTACAGTACCGATGGCAGTACGTGGAACACCGGTTTTTGGATCAATGCAGGGAGCCTCAGCCCAGATGGGCAATGGCAATCATATTGTGTCAATTTTGGCACTGTGAGTGCTGCTGAGAACAATCCGAATTTCAAAGTGCGCATTGTATCGATTTTCAGTCCTTTGGCCTTTGATCAGTCCGACCAAACGAGCACTAATGCTGCCAATACCGCCTACATGATTGCTGCGAACTCCGCCGTTTTTTCACCTTCTTATAGCAACAACAGCAGGAATTATTCCACAAGTGGTGCATGGCGCTTTGACAACATTAGTTTTGTAGCGCAAGCCATTCCCGTGTGGGCCAATACGCAGTTGGCAAGTCCCATGACAAGTACGTATGGAACACCTTCTTTGGGGGTGGCTTATTCCCTGGCACTAGCAAACAGCTCGGTTCCAATAACGGTTACGCCTATTTTAGGTTTTGAAATATTTCAATGAGTCACTGGGCAATTGGCAAGAGATTACAGATGCCCAAACGCCAATTGTTGTAGGGAAGGGCTATTTTGTGCAAAGTGCACAAGACGATACACTGGTATTCAATGGCGCAATGCTCAATAACGGCAGCTATACGATTCCTTGTACACGAACTGGCACCACCAATTATTACCGCGGATTTAACCTCGTGAGCAATCCTTATGCGTCTTACCTCGATTTCGATGCAGCAGTGCGAACCAATTTATTGCCAACTATGTGGTACCGAACGGCCGACGCTTTGCAAACCATGGTTTCGATACCTACAATGCGCAAAGTGGCTTGGGGACGAGTTTGAGCGGTATACCAGTTAGCCAATATGTGCCGCCGTTGCAATCCTTTTGGGTTAAAATTCCGGATGGCCATACAACGGGAAGCATTGGTTTTACAAATGCCATGCGCTCACATTTCACGAGCGGTTTTGAGGGCTTGAAAAGCAACGCTATAGACTTTACGGCCTTTGTAAGGCTCAATTTAGAAGATGGCCTCCGCAAAGACCAATTGCTTATTTATTTGGATCCGCAAGTAAGTTCGCAAGTCGATGGTTTTGATGCCGAAAAAATGTTGGTTGTCAACTACCCGCAGTGCTACACAATCGTGAATGGCAAGAAATTGGTGATCAATGCGCTCAAGTTGAGCAAAGCTCAAAATCAGACCCCACTCATTTTAGAGTTTCCGCAAGCTAAAGCTTATACGCTCAATGCGGTGGAGTTGAATATAGCTAATGGACTGATTCTTTTAGAGGACAAACAATTAGGTGTGTTTCAAGACCTCACGCTCGAGCCCAATTATACTTTCTTTGCGAGTAGCGGTGTCAATTCAACCCGTTTTGTGCTACACTTGAATGTGCCACTTAGTAATCCAAATAATCCTTTATTGGAGCCAGTTATTGCGGCGCAAGAAGTGGGTGTAAACATTGTTGTTTCGCTTACTTACGACACCCAAAACGATATCGCAATCGAGTTCGATCAAGCCTTTATGCCACAAGGCCTTCTAGAGCTCTTTGATCAAAGCGGCAGATTGGTCAGTCAAAAACAGATCGAACAGCATTATGAGCATTTACCTGCGCCTATGGTTAGTGGCTATTACTTGCTCAGGGCAACAATGCAAGGTCAGGTTTATACACAGTCAATCATTATCAATCGTTAAAAATCCAAACATGAAAAAGCAAAGTAAACCAGCGCCTATTCAAGGGCCAGCAAGCAAAAAGCCATATGTTGCAGCGCAAGTGACAAGGGTTCAAATAGACCATGAAATCTCTTTAGTGATGAGCTCCGAAAGCCCCATACCACCGCCGGAGTTCATCCGTTTGATCATGTAGCGGCAGGCTGATCCACTCATCCGTTCTGTTTGCTACACAAAAAAGGCCCATCAAACGATGGGCCTTTTCTATTGAATAGACTTGATCTTTTGTTACTTCATGCGCGACTGCGCATTGAATTTCTTGAAGTTCAGTAAAGATTTGAAATAGATTTCTACGCCGCCTATGCCACCAGTTGCTTGGTTGAGCTTAGAGGTGTTGGCGTCAAAGGATAAGCCAAAACGGAATTGCGATACTTTCATGCCGAAAGTAGCAACCACTGCATCGCCATGACGGTAGTAAACGCCGTAATTGACGCAGTTTGATTTGTTGATACCAGTGATTTTAGAACCTTCTTTGATGGTATTCTCAAAAGTAACACCTGCGGTAAGGCTGTTGGTGTTGCTGGTGCGGAAGAATACAAAATTGGGTTGGATGCGAAAGTCTGGGTTTTTGGTTGCCAAATCGGCACCACCTTGCAAGACCATTTGCATGTACATTTTGTCGCCGCTGAAAGACCAAGCCATTTTGGGTTTGATCAGGTGATTGAGCGCATAACCTGCATAGAAGGAAGAGCGGTTGTTGATTTGGTGCTGAAAATAGATACCTGTTCCGAGGTCCATGGTGGCGTAACTGCCGTTGATACTGTTTTCTACAGAGGTAGCAGGATTAAATACAGAACCATCCCATTGGTTTTCCCAAGTCTGACCCGAACGATCTGAAGCTTGCTGAATAAAACCTGGTGCAACCCCGATGCTGAGTTTATTTTGGCGATCTAGGGCCAAAGTATAATTCAACGGAAGCGACACGCTTAGGGTAGTTAGGTTGGCAGCACCTGTTTGGTCTGAGAGGATGCTGAAACCTACACCAAAGTTGTTGCGATTGGCCAAGCCTTCTTCTTTGATTTTGAATTCGCCGTTGATGAAGTTGCTGCGCATGCCAACGCCTGCTTCCGGAACGGTTAGCCATTGGGAGCGGTGATTGGCAAAAAAGCTCATGTCTCCGGGACCAGTAGCTACTGCTCCGGGGTTGTAGATCATTTGCGATTGCGACCAATTAGAAATAATGCGGTCGTGCTGTGCGGTGGCGCTGAAGGCACCTGCAAAAGTCAGGGCTAAGTATAGTGTGCGTTTCATGTGCTTATCTGAATAGGGTAACGTTTCCTTTGCGCGAACCTGAGCGGCCGTCGATGGTGCGGAAGTTGAGAATATAAGTGTAAGTAGCAGGGTTCATGGCCTTGCCTTTGTAGGTGCCGTCCCAGCCTTCTTTGACGTCGGTAGTGCGGAATACTTGCTGTCCGTAGCGATTGAAAACGCGCAGGTCGATTTCTGCCAAAGCACCACCTTCTTCGTAGCCATTGGCAAAGTTGCCATCTGCATCTACGTTGGACAACACGCGGAAGAAATCGTTTTCGCCGTCGTCGTTCGGAGAGAAGGAATTCGGAAGTTCAATTTTGACTTGGTTGGCAAAATTGACAGTAACCAATACGGTGTCGTAAGCAAAGCAGCCATTGAGGCCGTACTGAACAACATAATAAGTCGTGTAAAAAGGCGTGACAGTTAGCGAATCGCCAGCAATACAAGTTGTGCAACCCGGGATGCTATCTGCAGCCACGCCACTCGGATACCAAGTCAGGTTGCCGCCAAAAGGAGCACCTTCTGCATATAAGTAGGCTTCTTGGAACATATCGATGGTGGTGTCTGGAATCACGACATACACACCAGCAAGTGTATCAGAAATTGTGCTGCTTACAGTTGGCATCGGAAGAACCGTTACAAATTGCGTAATGGTACTCACGGCGCCTTGCGCATTGGTGGCTGTTAACGTTATGGCAAACGGACCAGTTGTGCTGGCAGTATTGAAACAAATTGGACCTGGGTTTTGACCTACAAAAGTAGCTGGCGTGGCATTTTGGAATGTCCAGAGGTAGGCGAGGTCGTCGCCGGTGGAGTTATTGACCACGTAAATACAGTCTCCTTGACAGAGGATGTTGTCGGGGTCAGAAACCGTAAAATTAGCAGATGGGGCCTGTGCATAGCTGAGCCACGCAAAACAGGAAATAAAAAATAAAGATAAAGCTTTCATACGCTTGTTAAAGATGTACAATCATACGAAAGTACGCAAAAAAGTTTCAATTAATGCAAATCTTGCGCTCCTAACAAGAGAATCAGCTCTTTGGCAGCCGCTACATCGTGCACCCGAAAGAGCCGTGCGCCTTTGGTGTAGGCAAGCGTATTGAGGATGCTCGTGCCGTTGAGGGCCTCGTCTGCACTACAATTGAGCACTTTTGTAATCATAGATTTTCTAGATACACCAACGAGCAGTGGCGCGCCGAGTAAATGCAGGTGCTCGAGTTTTTGCAGCAATTCGTGGTTTTCAGCAAGGCTCTTGCCAAATCCAAATCCTGGGTCAATGATGACGTCTGTGCAGCCAAGCGCTTGTAGGGCAGCGCGTTTTTCAGAAAGAAACGAAAGCGCATCGCTCACAATTCCTTTTTCTTTGAGAAAAGATTGGGCGGTATTGTTTTGCTCTGCGCGGTTGTAATTGAGGATGTACGGAATTTTTGCTTGCGCCACCACTGGCCAAAGCGTAGGGTCGAACTGACCCGCCGAAATATCGTTGATCAGATCCGTGCCTTGGTCGATGCCGAATTGCGCCACCTCACCATAATAGGTGTCTAAGGAAAGTAAAGTGTCGGGAAAGGCTTTTTTAAGCAGTAAAATGGTGTCTGCCAAACGGTCTATTTCTTCTGGTGCTGTAGCAATTTGTGCGTTGGGGCGGGTAGAGCTCGCGCCGATGTCTAAGATGTGTGCGCCAGCAGTGATCATGGCGCTTGCGCGTTCGAGGAGTTGGTCAGGATGAATGACACGGCTTTGCGCATAGAAGGAATCGGGCGTCATATTCAAAATTCCCATTATCTTTGGTTGACCAAAATCGTGGAGTTGCCCTTTGATGTTCAAAAAGCGACTTTTCTGAAATACGGTACTTTGTTCCTTAGCTTGACTCATGACACAAACGCAAATTCAATACACAAATGTAATGACTATTTGTCGAGAGATTTTCGAAAAAAAAACACTCGACTACGGCTTGTCTTGGCGCATTTTACGCCCAAGTTCCCTGACCGATCAATTATTCATCAAAGCACAGCGCATCCGCACCATTCAAGAAACCGGTAAAAACCTGGTTGGCGAATCCTTTGAAGACGCATTTCAAGCCATTGTCAATTATTGTATCATGGCTATTATCCAAGTGCGCGAGCCTGCTGGTCTTCAAGACACCATGCAAGCCCAAGAAGCTATTGCGCGCTACCACCAAATTGCCGCCGAAGCACAAGCGCTGATGGAACGCAAAAACCACGATTACGGCGAGGCCTGGCGCGACATGCGCGTGAGTTCTCTCACCGACCTCATTCTAAGTAAAATTCTGCGCATCAAGCAAATCGAAGACAACGCAGGTGCTACTCAAGTTTCAGAAGGGGTAGAGGGCAATTATTTTGACATGCTCAACTACAGCGTTTTTGCGCTCATTCACTTAGAAAATTGTTAAGAGGCTGTTAAAGTGCGCTATCTTCTCGTCCTGACACCTAAATTTACCTCAAAACGAACCCTATGCAACCAATAGAACGTTACCTTCCCTGGACCATCCGCATCTTAATTGCAGGTCTTTTTCTCGTCTCGGCCTATGGCAAAATTTATCCGGACCCCTCGGCTTACGGCACCATTTCTATGTTTGAAATCAAGCAGCTCTATCCGATGGGGTTCTCTGTGGAGTTGGCCAAAATCTTTTCGCGCGCTTTAATTGGCGTCGAGTTTGGTCTCGGCTTGCTCTTGCTTTTTCCTTTTGAGCTCAAAAAATGGGTTATTCCAGCACTCATTGCCATGTTGGCTGTGTTCGTCATCCACCTCTCTATAGAAATTATCAACACCGGTAACAAAGGCAATTGCGGTTGCTTTGGCGCCCTTTTACCCATGACCCCTTTAGAAGCTATCATGAAAAACGTCCTCTCTATCGGCCTTTTGGCCATTCTCTGGAAACGCTACGGCGCCCACCTCCCTGAACGCTCCAACATTTGGTTTTTGACCACCATTTTAAGTGTTTGTATGTTGCTGATGTTTGTCTTCATTCCAACGTACAAGGCCGCAACTGTTGTCGATAATTCAAGCACAACAGAAACGCCCGCACCAACAAATTCAGCGCCTCAAGCTACTGCTGGCCCCGATACCACACAAGCGGTGAAGACGCCAGCGGGCAAAGACACCACCAAAGTCGCCAAGCCCAAAGATTTAGGCCCTAAACCCAAAAAATCGGGCTACGAAAAATATTTTGCCAATATCAACGAAGGTAAAAAACTGCTTTGCTTCTTTGCCCCGAGCTGTGATCACTGCCGCGCCACTGCCAAGCAACTGACCGCACTTAAAAACAGCACGCCTGGTTTCCCTGAAATTCAAATCCTATTCATGGACGAAGCCGCAGAAGAAATCCCGGACTTCTTTAAGTTTGCTGGTGCTTCTTATTCGCATAAAGTTCTTGATATTATTGAATTCTGGAGCGTTTTAGGCGGTAATCGCGACGTGCCTGGTGTGGCTTATTTGTGGAATGGCAACTTAGTTAAAATGTATCATGGCCCTGAGGGTGCAGACGCTTTCAACAAAGAAGACTTGAAAACCCAATTGCAAAAGCAAAAGTTGCGCAATTAAAAGTCTTATTTTCGTTCCATGCGAAAAAAAATCCTCGCGGCAAATTGGAAAATGAATTTGACGCAACAACAAGTGACAAACTGGTTTGGGGAATTCAATGACCTCAATTGGAAAAGTCCACATACGGAATTACGTATTTATCCATCGTCAATTTACCTTAAAGAATTGGTGTCCTCGGGTGTGCATACGGGTGCACAAAATGTGTATTTCGAAGCCAGCGGCGCCTACACAGGTGAGCTCTCTATTGAACAGCTTCAAAGCATTGGTGCACAGTCTGTACTGATCGGTCATTCCGAGCGCCGGCAACTATTCAATGAAGACGACGCACTCCTTGCTCAAAAAGTGAACGCTTGCGCAACAGCCAGTTTTCCGTTTGTACTTTGCTGTGGCGAGGTCATTGATACCAGAACAGCTTGTGCACATATAGAATTTGTGTTGGCCCAACTTTCTGAAAATCTGCAACGCTTGTCTGCAACAGACCTCCATTTACTGGTGGTGGCTTATGAACCCATCTGGGCTATAGGCAGCGGTTTAAGTGCCGACCTCGAACAAATCACTGAAATGCATCAAGCCATTCGAAACCATTTGGTTGGCCTTTACGGTGCAGCGGGCGAGCAAGTGCCTATTTTGTACGGTGGTAGCGTCAATGCGGCTAATGCGCAAGCAATTTTCAGCTGTCCGAACGTCGATGGCGCATTGGTTGGCGGCGCGTCGCTCGACCCACTTATTTTTAATCAACTTTGGCAAGCACTTCAAGCATGAACTACTACGAACTTCAAATCACAATCGGCTCTTTTGATGAATGGCACGATATCCTTGTGGCCTATCTCGCCGAGCTCGACTACGAGAGTTTTGTAGAGGAGACACCGATACTCAAAGCCTATATTCAAGAGGCGTACTACGATGGTCAAAAATTACAGACCTTATTGAAAGAAATGAACGAGAAAGGCGCACCAATTGCTACTTTTGAGCTCGCCTTATTGCCACAGCAGAACTGGAACGCTACTTGGGAGGCACAGTTTGAGCCGGTCATCATCAATGACAACTTGCGCATTGTAGCTCCTTTTCACACTTTAGCGCCAACAGACGGCATTGAAATCAAGATTTTGCCCAAAATGAGTTTCGGAACAGGTCATCATCAGACCACCCACCTGATATGCGAAAACATGCTGGCTTTGGAGCTTCAGGGCAAAAAAGTCCTGGACATGGGTGCTGGTACAGGCGTTTTGGCCATTTTGGCGGAGCGCTTGGGTGCAGCGCAAATAGATGCGATCGAAATCGAGGAGTGGTCTGCGGAGAATATCCTTGAAAATATTGCGCTCAATGGTAGTAATCATATTACAGCGATCCACGGCGGTGCACCTGAAATTCCATCGGAAGGTTACGAGGTGATACTCGCAAACATCAACAAAAACGTATTGCTCGACCAACTTCCGGTTTACGGCAGGGTTATTGCCCAACAAGGGCTACTGATGCTCAGCGGCTTTTTTGTAACCGATGCCCCAGACCTGATTGCAGCTGCTGCCAGAGTTGGTTTTGAATGGGTGAGAACCGATGCTCGCGAAAATTGGGCTGTAGTGCTCCTAAAAAAAATACCATGAAATCTTTCCTTTATTTGTTGTTTGGCTTGCTGCTAGCGTTGCCTTCTTTCTTTGCTCAAACTTTTCCTTTAGACCGCGATAAATTTGTCAAAACCTGGCAGCAACTTGTCGTGGAAGAAAGCGCACAAGCGTACCTCAAAGACCAGTTGCCACAACTCATCAAAGGTTCTACCCTCAACGATACCCAATTCAAAAAATTGCAAGAAAACTGCAATCTGCTTCAAGCCAAAGATGTACCCACTTTTCCTGAGTTATTTGACTTTTTACAAGCAAGTATTGCCATTGTTCAAAATAAAATCAACCCTGAGCTCGCCAACCCCTGGACAAAATATGTTTTTGACTACGCCGCTAGCCCAGATGAGCAGCTGACGCAATTCCTCGATTTTTCTGTCGATTTTTTCAAGTATGGTGCCCTCTACAAAGAGCGCGATTTTTTGTGGAAAGCACAGGGCGGAACCCTGCGTTGGGTCGAGACCAAAAAATTATACATCGAGGCCACCGGTGTTGCCCTAAAATGCATCAAGTACGACGACAACAAGCGTCCTGAAGATTCAATTGTGGTTTACAACACCTCCGGCACCTTCGATATGCAAACCAAGCGCTGGGAAGGTAAAAATGGAACGCTCACCTGGGAGAAGGTCAATTTGCCAAAATCCGAAACCTTCGCCACGCTCAAAACCTATAAAGCAGATTTATTGACGGCCAAACTCAAGGCCGATTCCGTTGCGTTATCCACGCCTTATTTTGCCACGCCTATTTTGGGCAAACTTTCCGACCTCACCACTTTAGATTTAGCTGAAAAAGAGTCGGCGCCACAATTCACTTCTTATGAAAAGCGCTTAAAAATCAATGAGTTGCGTCCGCAAATGGATTACGACGGCAGTTTTACTCTTGAAGGCGCAGATTTCATCGGAAAGGGAGCGAGTGGCAAACCCGCCATGCTCTTGTTCAAGTGCGAAGGCAAAGTCCTCTTTGAAATCAGTGCCGCTGGTTTTGAGATGTCGCCACAGCAAATTTTGGCCAGAGGAGCGCGTGCGGTGCTGCGCTATAAAAACGGCGATTCCCTCAGCATTCAAGAGTGCTTCTTTACCTTTGATGAAAAGCAACAGCAATTGCGTTTGGCAGCGGCTCAACGCGGCACCGACTACTTTCCATTTGTAGACAGCTACTTCAAATTGTATTGCTACGCGCCGGTACTCACCTGGAAAAAAGGCACCGCCGATCCTTATTATACTTTCGATGTCGGTACGGCCCAAGAGCGCAAAATGGCCCGCTTTGAATCCATGAATTACTTTGACAAAGCGCTCTATTCTCGTTTTGCAGGGGCAGGGGCCAACAATCCGTTCCCTGTTTTTGCGCAATTAGTCGACAAACAAGGCAAAACGCTGTTCACAGAAGGCGAGTTGGCCAACGCGCTCAAGAAAACAATTGACCAAGTCAAGCCTTTATTTGTCGACCTCAGTGCAGCTGGTTTTCTGAGCGTCGATCCGGTGCAAAAGAAATTGCTGGTCACGCCCAAACTTTTGGCCTATGCTGCAGCCACACAAGGTAGCGGAGACTACGACAACCTCTTGGTGGTTTCCGACCTCAGAAAAGTGCAAACCACAGCCTATGCCAGTATTTCGTTAGACAAACAAGAGCTCATTTTCAGGGAGGTGGAGCAGATTACGCTTTCCGAAGCCCAGCAGGTGCGCATTTTCCCCGACACGAGTGTCGTGTACATGTATCAAAACAGAGACATCGGGTTTTCGGGGTGGCTCAAGGCCGGCAAATGCGAAATCCAAACCAACTTCTCGAAGTTCGATTACGAACAGTTTTTGGTCAATTTACTCACCACCGAAAACACTGCTTTTCGCGTCAGACCGCTCAAAAAAGAAGACGGACAAGAATCTATTCTGCTACTCAGTGAACTCAAGGGCGTGCGCGGAACACTCCGCATAGATGATCCGGATAACAAAGCCGGGAAAGCCACAGGCAATACGCATTTTCCGGTACTCAGTACAGTTGCACCGGGCAAGATTTTTTACAATGACCCTTCCATTCTCAAAGGCGCTTATGATTCTACACGGTTTTACTATGAGCTCGCCATCTTTGAACTCGATAGCTTAGATAATTTTGCAGAAGCAACTTTTCAGCTCGATGGGCAATTGGTGTCATCGGGTATCTTCCCCAAAATGCAAGTTCCTGTACGCATCATGAACGATTACTCGCTGGGTTTCATCACTACGGCGCCAAGTGAAGGTTATCCTTTCTATGAAACGAGTTCGCGCTACAAAAATCAAATTTATTTGTCTCACAATGGCTTACAAGGTG
This sequence comes from Crocinitomicaceae bacterium, assembly GCA_021738405.1. Lineage (GTDB taxonomy): Bacteria > Bacteroidota > Bacteroidia > Flavobacteriales_D > Crocinitomicaceae > UBA952. The sequence goes on from JAIPCC010000014.1 coordinate 10,626, forward strand.
CCGGAACCATTCAATTTTTGCACACCACAGCCATATCTAAAAAACTGACCTTTTTGCCCGATTCAACCATCGGTTTGGTGGCATTTTCAGGCCCTGAGCAAAAGACCGGTGTGCGTTATCCGCTGGCCAAATCAGAAAAAGCATACATGAGTTTTGAGCCGCGTCAAGAAAAGCTCAAGATTGCCAGTTACGGCAATGAACCCTTACTCATTTTTACGGAGGATGTATTGGTCGACGGTCAACTTTTGCTCGATAAAAAAGGCATGACCGGCAAGGGAACGTTGTTCTACAAAGAAGCCCAACTGGCAGCCCGCGACTTTGAATTCACGGACGTAGACATTCGCTCGCAAAATGCATCTTTTGCGCTGCGCAACCGCTTCTCAAGCTATGGAGAAAATCCTTTGGCTATACAGTCCGACGAAATGAAAGCCCACATCAGTTTTGCCAACCGCATCGGTGAATTTTCCTCCAACGGCACCAAACGCATCATGTTCCCTGCCAATGAATACTATTGTCAGATGGATAAATTTACCTGGTTCATCGATGGCGAGTCTCTAGACTTCAAGAAAAACAAAGGCGGCGAAACAACCTTTGAGAGTGGGGCGGACCTCGCGCGCAACAACTTCTATTCCACAAATGCCAAACAAGATTCACTGCAATTCAAGTCGCTTAGCGCCAAATACGACCTTAAAACCCAACTGATACTCTGCGATGCTGTCGAGTATATTCAGGTTGGCGATGCGCGCATCTTCCCAGATTCTTCTCGGGTGCGCATCCGCAAGGCCGCTGCAATGGATACGCTTAAAAATGCAAAAGTCTTGGCCAATTACATCACGAAGTTCCATCAGTTTGAACAAGCCACACTGCACATCGCAGGGCGTTTGGCGTATGATGGCAATGGTGTTTATCCGTATTACGACCGCGACAGCAGCAAAAGCCTCATTGGCATTAAATCCTTGAGTTATGTGCAAACCAAAACGGTGGCCAAAGGAGAGATTCCAGAAAACGCGCAGTTTCAGCTCAGTCCTGAGTTCGCTTATTTTGGAAAAGTTCAAATTGAGGCCAATCATCCGGGCTTGCTGCTAGAAGGTTCCACTAAGCTTTCACATCCTTGCCAATACGACAAATCCTGGATGAGCTTCAAGGACACCATTTTAGCCAAACAAATTCAGATTCCTATCCCCGAAAAACCTACAGATGCCAAAGGCAATAGCTTGGCGCTCGGTTTTGTTTGGCGCGCCACCGAACGTGCGGATAGCATGCGCATTTATCCTGCCTTCTTATCGCAGCAAATTGGCGTAGCAGACCCGGGGCTTTTCCGCGTCTCGGGTTACCTCCAATACGATCAGCAAACCAAACAATTTGAGGTCGGTAGCAAAGCGCGCCTGGAACGCACGGACTCACTGAGCAATTTGTTGGTGTTGGCAGTTGAAAGCTGTGGTTTGTCAGGTTATGGCCACATCGATTTAGGCATCGCAACAGGTGAGGTCGATATCGATTTGTATGGCAAGATCAGCTATGATTCCGAAAAAAGAAAGACCCGAATAGCAGCCAATGCAAAAATTACGATGCCGCTAGACAACGCGGTCTGGACAGAAATGGCCAACCAATTCAAGGCTGCAGAAACGGCGCCCGAATGGAATATCAAAAAACCAATGGATGCTTTACTAAACAGCCTTACAGCGTGGTCTAACCCGAAAGATGCCCAAGAAGTGTTTAAAGATTTTGACGAAGAAAAATTGAAGAAAATGCCGAATACGCTTGAGCAAAGTCTGATCTTGAGCGGAATCGTTCTCGAGAATTTCGGAAGCAATAAACCAAGTGCTAACAAGCAAGCAAAAGGTCTCATGAGCGAAGCCCAAAGTGTAGGCCTCATCTCGATCAACGGTACGGCAATTGTGCAGCCCGTGACGCTCACGCAAGCTTATGTGCAAAGTTTTGGCGACGATGCCAATACAGCCTTTTATTGGTCCTTAGAAGCCTTTGACGGCACGAGCTATATCTTGGGTTATTCGCAGGAGAAAAAAGACGGCTTGCTGAGTGTGTATTCCACTAATGTCAAGCTATTGGCAGCTATTGACGGCATCAAACCCGATAAAAGAAAGACCCGAAATTTCAATTACGAGAGCACCCAAGAACAGGAAGCTTCAAAAATTTTAGCTAAATTGAGGGCTTATTTGCTAAATAAATAAAATTAATGACGCTCTTATTTGTTTTATTCACCGCTTATTTGCTCGGTAGTATCCCAACTGCTGTATGGGTTGGCCGCTATTTTAAAGGTATTGACATCCGCGAACACGGCAGTAAAAACGCCGGTGCAACCAACACCTTTCGCATCCTAGGCAAACGCTTTGGCTGGATGGTACTGCTCACCGATGTCATCAAAGGCACTACCGCTGCTTGCTTACCCTATTTTTTAGCCCAAAGTGCTTTTAGTGGTTATAAAGACGAGTTTTTGATCTTGCAATTAGTGGGTGGTTTTAGTGCTGTAGTGGGTCATGTCTTCCCCATCTTTGCACAATTTAGAGGCGGCAAAGGCGTGGCTACTTCGCTCGGGATCGTCATTGGCATCAATCCGCCAGCAGCTGCGGTTTGCTTGTCTTTGTTTCTGCTCGTCTTTCTCTCTACGCGTTATGTTTCGCTTGGCGCAATCATTTCTGCACTCTGCTTTCCGTTGGTTTCTTATTTTTTCATCCACAACGACACCCGTATCATGATCATCTTCACGATTGTACTCGGAACACTCGTCATTTGGGCACATCGAAAGAATATTGAGCGCTTGCTCAAAGGCACCGAAAACCGCATGAACCTTTTTGCCAAAAAATCGTAAGCCTATAGGTTATTCTACTTATAGTGCGCACAAAAAGGCTCATTTATTTCGTTTTCACTGTTTTGTTATTGGGGCAAAACCAAAGCGCTTTGGCACAAAGTCAGAGCAGCCTTGAGAAACGTGCCGCACAAGCCTTTGCGCAACAAAATTATAGCGCAGCCCTTGTAGATTATCGCCAATTACTGGCCAAAGACCAACAAAACCCAAACTTCAATTACCATTATGGCGTCTGCCTTTTTGAAGTAGACAATCACTTTGAAGCCGCCAAATATTTCGATGTAGCGCTAGGCCTCAAGCAAATTTCCGACCCCTTACTGTATTACTACCGCGCACAAATCTTTCAAGAACAATATTTCTTCGCGCAAGCAATTAAAGCCTACGAAAACTATCAACAGCTCAGTCAGCAAGCGAAAACACCACGAGATGTCAGCCGTCAAATTGCCGAATGCCAGCGTGGCTTAAAAGAAGTATCGGCTTTCATCAGGCTACCGCTGCTCTCGCTACAGACAACAAAGAACCCCAAATTTTATTCAGCCTATCCATTTGCTCCGGATGATTATACCTTTTACGAGGCGCCTGAGGTGCACAGCAAGAATAACGCAAAGCACGCGCATGTGCCCGTTTATGCCTACAAGCGCGGAATGAAATACAGAATTTTAGCGTCGTATGGTCCAAAAGGCACACAGCTCGATTTATATATCCAAAAGAAAGACGCCAACAACAACTGGGGTAGCCCTCAGCTCATCGGAGGTGGTGTCAATGACCCTTTAAGCAATGAGTCTTTTGGTTTTTATGATGCTGCCTCCCAAACACTCTATTTCAGTTCTACCGCGCAAAGCATTGGTGCACACGACTTATTCAAGGCCTCTTTTGAGCTCACGACCAACACGGCATCGGCAATTGAAAAAATGCCGTATCCCTACGCAAGCCCGAGCGATGACCTCTTTTATGTCTGCGATGCCGCGCAAAATCAGGCTTACTTTGCGACCTCCAGACAAGGCGTTGTGGGGCAGTACGAAATCTATACCTTGCAACTCGACGCGCCCGTTCGGTCCAACTTTGTATTTGCAGGCTTTTTTACAAATGAACTCCAACCCGAATCTAAAGCGCTGAGTCTTCAATTTACAGACCTGCTCACCAGCGAAGTCTATGGGCCTTTTGTTTCTGATGCCACGGGCGCATATCAAGTAGCATTGCCTCAAAAAGGTGATTTTTTACTCGAAATACAAGTAGACGGCGCTTCAAAAGTTTATCAAACGCGTTTCAGCATCCCCAACCTACAGCCGCAAACCATATTGCAACAACAAGTGCTGTATTTCAGCGACGAACTAGGCAAAGAACAGTGGCAGGTCCGCAACCAACTCCTCGAGCAAGATCCGGCCACCCAATTGGCAGGCTTTTCCAAACTCCAAATGAATGTCGCAAAAGGTGGGCTTCTGCAAGCCAAGACCTCAGCGCTCGAAAGCTCCAAGCCATTGCAAGTCTCTTTGGCCGCAACATTTGGTTTTGCTGCCCAAGATACCGCAGCGTTTGTCACTCAAATGATAGACACCTTGCTGGCCGCCGAGGTAAGTCTGGAAAACCAAGTGCGCCTCATGGAGCTTTTACGCCAAGATTTCGAACAACAGCTCGATGTCCGAGAACAACTCCTCGCCAAGTTAAGTCAGGCCATCACACAGCCTAGTTCTGCAAGTGAACGCGAAGAACTGCTCCAAGAATTAGCCGCGGTAGAAAGCGCATTGGCATTCAATCAACGCTGGATCCAAATCAATCAGGCCGCCAATATTCCAGATTTGGTGCTCCTAGATACCCTGCGCGCCTTGAACGAACGCCATCAGGCTTTGCTACTTTCCGGTGATTCCCTTGGCTTACTCGCTGGCTGGACCCAACAACAAGCCGCCCTCCAACAATATTTGGAAATCGCCGCTTTCGATGGAGCCAGCGCACTTGAAGCCGCAGCACTCGAACAGAAGCGTAGCTTGCAAAAGCTCATCCAAGAAGAAGCCGCCATTAAAGCCCAGCAGCAGCAAGTCGCACAGCAAATCAAGCAACTGCAAACCGCCTTACCGCTCCAATCCAAAAAAGAACAGGCCCAAACGCAATTACAAATCGCTGCACGCGAGCGCGAAAGCAAAGCCCTAGACGCCACCGCCACCCAATTGCGCTCAGAACGCGAAGCCGCCGCCGCCGAACTTCAAGTTTTCGACCAATCCTCCCGCAAAGCGGCCTATCTCAAAGCGGCCGAAAATCAAAGTCTGCCACAAATCAATCTCCAAAGCTCCTACGACGAATTATTGGCCCAATATGCCCAACAACAAGACCTTTCCCAAAACCTCAAGTCTCAACTTGCCACCACGGAAAATGAGAATGTTTCAACCGTAACCAATCCAATTTCTTCCGAAAATGGGAATGTTTCTACCACAACTCCTGAAAATGGGAATCTAGGATCGAACCAAGAATTGGGGAATTCGGAGATCATCAATTCAAATCGAACCTCCACGGAGAACGGAAATACAACCTCTACCAATCCAATATCCTCGGAGAATGGGAATCTTTCTACCACAACCAATCCAATTTCTTCCGAAAATGGGAATGTTTCAACCATAACGAATCCAATTTCTTCCGAAAATGGGAATGTTTCTACCACAACTCCTGAAAATGGGAATCTAGGATCGAACCAAGAATTGGGGAATTCAGAGATCATCAATTCAAATCGAACCTCCACGGAGAACGGAAATACAACCTCTACCAATCCAATATCCTCGGAGAATGGGAATCTTTCTACCACAACCAATCCAATTTCTTCCGAAAATGGGAGTGTTTCAACCGCAACCAATCCAAATTCTTCCGAAAACGGGAACGTTTCAACCACCACTCCTGAAAATGGAAATTTAGGATCGAATCAAGAATTAGGGAATTCGGAGATCATCAATTCAAATCGTTCCTCTACAGAGATCGGAAATACTACCGCTACCAATCCAATATCCTCGGAGAATGGGAATCTTTCTACCACAACCAATCCAAATTCCTCCGAAAATGGAAACGTTTCAACCACGACTCCAGAGAACGGAAATATCAACTCCATTAACCCAAATTCTTCCGAAAATGGGAATATTTCTACCACCACTTCAGATAATGGTAATCTAGGGTTGAATCAAGAATTGGGGAATTCGGAGATCATCAATTCAAATCGTTCATCAACGGAAAATAGGAATACAACCTCCACCAATCCGGAACTCATACAAGAACAAATTTCAAGATTTGAACAAGAACTATTGGCTATCTCGATGATGGGTGGCGATGAAATCCCGAAGACGCTTCCGAAGATAGAACGACTGGGGCTTTCGAATGAGGCACTTGAAAGTTTGGAGCAGCAATTGGTACTTCCAGTAATAGATGCTACTGAGCAAGGTGTTGATGTGGAGGCATATGTGAATTACGCGGAGCAGCGTCGGGTTTTTGAGCAAACGAAAATCGAGTTGCTGCGCAATCAGCAGGAGCTGAGGGCGATTGAAGAAGATTTTCGAGCTGAAAAGAAGGAACAGCTTGCGGCTTTGATTTTGGCTCAGGTGCAATTACAAGAACGTTTGAACGCGCAACAGCGCGCTTTAGTGGCCTTGCCGAATCAGGCCGTATACGAGGCGCTCTTGCAGCAAAATTACAGGCCTCAGGTGAGTGCGCAGGGTGAATTGGCGCAGGGCGTGGGTTCTGCTGCGGTGGCGGGAAGTGTTTTTGCGGTGCAAGAAAAACAGGCGCAAACGCAAGCAACACCTTTGCCAGTTGGTTTGCCTTGTCCGCAAGGGTTGGTATTTAGAGTTCAGGTAGGTGCATTTAGAAAACCGGTTCCGGCCGAGCGTTTTCGGGAATTTACGCCGGTTGATGGTCAGGTGTTAGCCAATGGGCTCACGGTGTATATGGCGGGGTATTTTAGCTCGTCTGCCGAGGCACTGCAACAACAGAAATTGATCCGCACGCTGGGTTATCCGGATGCGTTTGTAGTGGCTTATCAAAATTGCAGCCGCTTGAGTTTGGCGCAGGGTAGGGCTTTGGAAACTTCGACGACCTCACGACCACAAGAATTGGCAAGTAGTAGTCTTTTTGCCTCTCCCGGACAAGGATTGTATTATACGGTTCAAGTAGGGGTTTACAATAGGCCTTTGACTTCTGAGGCGCAAATTGGCCTGAGCGAACTCATTGAGGCCAAAACAGCTAAAGGACAATATAGGTATGCGAGCGGTAAGTTTGGGAACTTAAAAGACGCCAAGGCCAGACAGCAATTGGCCGTTGCAAAAGGCATTACAGACGCTTTTATTGTGGCTTATTATCAGGGCAAGCGCATCGATTTAGCACAAGCTAGGTTGTTGGCGCAATCGGGCATTGCCTTTGAGCAAAACTTTGAGCAAAATCAGGTGCCAGCGCTATCTGCTGAACTGCAGCAAAAATTATTGGCCCTTGAGCTTCCTCAAACGCAGCCGCTGAAAATCCCGGATCCGGTGCTGCGCTACGAAACCAAATGTACAGATTGCCAAGCGGAGCTCAGCAGATACAACAGAGTAGGGGTATTTGTCTATGACCCGGAAAAAGATCTCATTATGTCGGCGATGCAAAAAGCGTCTGAATGGGATGTCGTGCAGCTGATGTACATGAAAGAATTGCGCAAGAAAACACCGACTTTAAAAGGGGAGACACAAACGCTTGAATTGGACCTCAATGGTCTTGATGGCGCCTTTGTGGATTGGTTGCTGCGACAAGCAAATAGTTACGAGCTGAGCAAAGACCAGCAAGGCAATCTGCAGCTCAGGTTTGTACTGCCGTCAGTAGACTAATTACTGAACAATTGACTAAAGATGAGGTCGATGGTTTGGGTGCGCGCATTGGGTAAGGGCCCGAGCGCATCTAGGTAAAGCACTTTGAGTTGTGGATCGAGTAAGATATAAGCTGGCGAGCTTTTCCAATCTAATTGCTGCCACAAAGTTGCTGTTTTCGGTAGGTCTAAGCGCTGCCACTTGGCGCCTTCAAAGGCTTTGTTGTCGGCGTTGGTCCAAACAGCATCTGCTTGCACAAACGTGATGATTTGCACCTTGTTTTTGTAGCGCTCGGCCAAACGTTTGAGGGCGGCCATTTCGGCGATGCATTTTTGATTGCCGGGAATATAGTGATGCAAATAAAGGTATTGATTGGGCTCTAGGCGCAAGCCCAGTTGCTTTTCGACATAACTCCGGCTCCAGGTTTGGCCATTCCCCAATTTACTTTTTTCTAGCCAAAAATATCCTGCTGCATCGCGTAGCCCTTTCTGCTGACCTTCACTGGATAATTTCATCAGGAGTTCCAACGCCAGTTCTTTGGGGATGCGATTGGTTTGTTCACCCTCTATGATGATTTCTAGAGCTACAAACTCTGCCCAGGCAACATTGTAAATGTAGGGGTCTTGTTGGAGGGCCTTGATCAAGCCGTCTAGGCTATTGGCTTGAATAGAGATGTCAATGGCATTGCGCACCTTGAGCTCGACTTGTGAGTCGTAGTTTTCATAAAAAAGTTGCGCGTATTCGATGAGTTTGGGTTGGGTGTAGTCGACGCTATCGGTTTGGAGGTAAAAGTTGAATTTGTCGTCTTTGGAGGGGCCGCCAATGACCGAAAAGTTATCGATGGTCAGGCCCACGCTGTATTTGATATAATCTCTCAAAACCGCGTTGCTCTCTTCACCGTAGACCATTGCGGTTTCGGCCTTGAAGGCGAGCACTTTCAAAATGAATTCATTGCTGCGGATGTCTTTAAGTTGGTAGATATCGGCGATGTAGTTGTCCATCCAGGCTTCAAAACCTAAAATGCGGTAATTGATGTCGTTGGTGTCGAGTTGGTAAAACAGCAATTCAACATCTTGTTGGTCCTGGTTGTAAAAGGTTTGTTGCTCCACTTCAGGCAATTCGATGAGGTAACGCCCCTTGGGTTGGGTATAGAAAAGCGCGCATTTGTTGCTGCCGCAAATTTGCAAAGTAGTAATTGCCTGGAGGTCTAGTTGCGCATTGAAAATTCCCATGGAGTCGGGACTAACACGCTGTAAAAAAGTTTTTTGCTGGCTAAGCTGATTGTCGATTTGATAAATATCGAGCGTGGTTTCATTCCAAAAGGAAAGGCCACGGAGTTGTACTTGGGCCTCAAAAGAGGAGCACAGTACGAGCATGCTCATGAAAAGAAGTTGCTTCACGTGCATCAAACGAGCAGTTCGTGGTTGGTTACGAAAGGCGTGATGTCAGCGCCATTTTGATACATTTCTCGGATGATACTCGAGTTGAGTGCGCTGTGGGCTTGTGCGGTCAGGAAAAAGACGGTGTCTATGCCCGAGATAGCGTGGTTCATGTGGCCGATGCTGCGCTCGTATTCAAAATCTTTGGCGTCGCGCAAGCCGCGCACAATATGTGTCGCTGCGATATCCTTGCAAAACTCGACTGTTAGCTTTTGAAAGGACGCAACACGTACCTGAGGCTGATCGAGAAAGAGCGATTGGATATGCGCTATTTTTTTGTCTGTGCTAAAAAGGCCTTGCTTTTTGGAGTTGATACCAACGCCAATGACCACTTCGTCAAACAAACTGAGCGTCTGATGTACTATGGCTTCATGGCCTTTGGTAAAGGGGTCAAAACTTCCGGGGAAAAGACAGCGTTTCATGTGGTGTGCTTGAAAAAACTAAAATACACATTTCCAAAATTGCGACAAGCATCGAATTGCGCTACGGCAGAAAAATCGTGTTGTTTGCCGTGTTCGATGATGACCAAGCCGTCTGGAGTGAGGAGTTGTTTCTCAAAAATGGTTTGAATGAGCTCTTCGTGAAAGCCCAGATGGTAGGGCGGATCTGCAAAAATGAGGTCGTACTGGACGTTTTTGGCGTTGCGGCAATAAATCACGCAATCGGATTTATACACTTGCATTGCTTCGGCAATTTGCAGTTGCTGAACGTTTTGTTTGAGGTATTGAACACAGCGCGGATGGCTGTCTATTGCTAAAAGATGCGCAGCCCCTCTGCTGACAAATTCAAATGAAATGTTGCCAGTTCCGGCGCATAAATCCAGTACCCTGAGGTCATCGAGGTCTACTGAGTTTTCTAACATATTGAAAAGCCCTTCTTTGGCGTAGTCAGTGGTGGGTCTAGAAGGAAAGCCCGGCGGTGTGGCAAAACGCTTGCCTTTTAATGATCCTCGGATGATGCGCACAAAATTTGGTTTTGGTAGGTTGGGGTGTCGTAAAAAGTGCAATTGTAGTGCTCAAAATCTTTGAATTGACTGATGAGCGCAGCAAAGGCGGGGTATTCAAAACGCTCACTGGCGTCGTAGAGGTCTAGTGCGAGGTGCTGGGGCAACTGCAGTTTTTGTTGATGCGCCAGTAAGAAATAAAGGATATCTGTAATTTGTTGGTATTCATTGGCCGTGCAGCACAAAAGTTTGCTGTCTTTGAAGGCAATCAGTACAAAATGTGTGGCTTCTATCAAGAGCACTACTTTGTCTTTCGGATGCTGCGCACTCAGGTGCGCAAGTTGTAGCGCTGCGCTGTGCTGTACTTGTGGTGTGTGCAAATCGTATTTGGCAAAGTCATAGAGCCAAACCGGAATGCTGTAGATCAGGATGAGGTCGAGTGCAGGAAGCACTTGATGTGTGAGGTGCTGGTTTGCAGGGATTTCTCCTTGATTGAGTTGGTAATAAGCCGCCAATTGATTGGGGTCAAAAAGCGCTCTCGGAAACAAAGTATAATTAGGACTGAACCATAAAACGCGCTGCAGGGTGTGGCTTTCAAGTGCTTTTTTGATTGGGCCAGACATGCGCTCCCGGGCAAAAGGTTTGTCGGTTTCGAGTGGGAGGGTTTGCGCCACCACTTCTTCTTCTGCGTGTTCGAGCAGCAAGAGCGTAGAATCTGTATAGTGAAGTACCAAACGCGACATGGCTTGTTTATAAGTCTTTGGGCTTAGCGCCTTAGTACAAAGCTACAATATTTAATTTTGTTAATGCGCAGAACGCTCAAATCATGAACCAAGCACTCACTTTTACTTTAGATCAAGAACAAGCGCTTGCGCAGTTTTTGGAATTTATCCGTGCGCGCCAAACGCGCAAGTTGTGGGTGCTCACGGGCTATGCCGGTACGGGAAAATCAACGCTTATTGCACACCTCGTGCAGCAAATGCGCGCCGAAAACCTGCCTTTTAAATTGCTTGCCCCAACGGGTAGGGCAGCCAAAGTACTGTCTAACTATGCGGGTTTCCCTGCGAGTACCATTCACCGACATATTTATTTCTCCGGCGGAGAACTCAGTACGCAAGGGCTCTCGCTGGCCAAAAACCTGCATAAAAGCACTTTGTTTTTTGTCGATGAAGCCTCTATGCTCGCGGCGTCATCTGCCTATGAAGCCAACAACGTGCTCGAAGACCTACTGAATTATGTCTACAACGGCGAAAATTGCCACCTGATTTTCATCGGAGACCCCGGTCAGTTGCCGCCAGTGGGGCAAGAGCAGAGTTTGGCTCTAGAGCCTGAGCTTTTGGTCACAGCCTTCCCGACACTGCACATTTGGCACAGCCACCTCACCCAAGTGGTTCGTGTCCATGAGAGCTCAGGTATTCTTACAGCCGCCACTTACCTGCGTCAAAAACAAGAATTTGAACTCCCCTTATTTCCTAAACTGAGTCAGTTTACCGATGCGAGTGTCCAAGAAATCAGTGGTGCAGACTTTCAAGAAAGCCTCGAGAGTTCTATGGCACAAGTGGGTACAGACGAAACCATCCTCTTGACGCTGGCCAACAAACGCGCCAACCAATGGAATCTCGAAATCCGCAATCGCTTGTTTTACCGAGAAGAAGTATTGGAAAAGGGCGACCTACTGATGGTGGTCAAGAACAATTACTTTTGGCTAGACCCGAGTTCAAAGATGGGATTTATTGCCAATGGTGAGTTGGCCCGCGTAGACCGCGTCCGAAAGCTCGAAGCGTATTACGGTTTTGAATTTGCCCAGCTCGATCTCTGTTTTGTCGATTACCCCGATCAAGGGCCCATTACCTGTATCGTGCACATCCAAAGTTTGTCTGACGAGGGGCCGAGCCTGAGTCGAGACGTTTTGCGTAAATTATTTTATGCCATTGAAGCCGAACACACCGACATCAAAAACAAACAAAAACGCTACCGTGAGGTACTCAAAAATCCGTATTTCAATGCGCTGCAAATCAAGTACGCCCATGCCGTTACGGTTCACAAAGCACAGGGTGGCCAATGGGCACATGTCTATGTAGATTACGGCTATTTACCTGAAGAACGCAAAAATGCGGCTTATTTGCGCTGGCTCTATACAGCCATTACGCGGGCGAGTGAAAAACTTTTTTTACTGAATTTTCCGCCTGACTTTTTTGCACTCAACGCGCCCAAATAGTGAGGGCTTTTTCTTGTGCTGCAATGGTTTCATTGGCCGCCACAACCGTATGGCTCACATAAAAATGACGGTCAACCTCCGGAATAAAACGCTCCAACAATTGGCCATTGCGGTCCAGGAGTAAAGTCTTGTTTTGGTTTTCGTGAAAAGCCAACCAGTTGTCTAGGCTGGGCCAAGCGCGCAGTCCATTGACGCCAATGATGAGGTCTCCGATGGCCAAACCGCCGGTGTCTGCCGGAGCACCTGGATAAATACTCAAGATTTGCCATTCTTTGCCAACCAAACTGACTTTCATACCCAAGCGCGCTTCGGCGTAGCTCTTACTTGGTGTCTGTTGGAGTTCGAGCCCAAAGAAGTCAAAAGCTTCTTGTAGCAGCGCTTCGTAGGCTGAGGTGCCGCAAACGTAATCCTTGAAGAAAGCGGCAAAAGACTCGCCAGAAAGGTTTTCTAGGGTCGTTTGGTAGTCTTGTAAGGTATAGCCTTTATTGCTCGCGCCAAAGTTGTAGTAGAGGTTTCTGATGACCTGTTCGATGCCGATTTTGTGGTTGGTCGCTTTGCGCAGTCTGTAATCGACGTAAAAGGCGAGTAGGCAACCTTCGGTATAGATAGACACCTTTCTGCCCGGAGCGCCCGGTACATAGCCATCCAGCCAGGTATCAAAAGATGCAGCAGCTACGCTCATGGAAAAACGCCCAGGGTTGTCGAGGTGTTTTTGCACTTGCTTACTGAGTTCTTTGAGGTATTGATCGAGGCTGAAAACGCCACTTTTGAGCAAATAGAGGTCGCCCATGTAGGTGGTGATGCCTTCGTAGATAAAGCCTGTAAGCGCATAGTTTTCGCGCTTGAAGTCGTAGGGTTGCATTTCTGCTGGCCTGAGTGCTTTGATATTCCAGGCATGGTAGAGTTCATGCGAACAAACGCCGAGTAATTCCGTATAAAGGCTCCCGAAAATGTCGCAAGAGGGGCCGAGTGCAATAACAGTAGCGTCCAGGTGCTCTACGCCATGATACGCTGCATAAGGCAAAGACTGGATCAAAAAAGTGTATTCAGAACTCGGAAACTCGCCAAAATCTTGGATCTGACGCTCCGTAAACTTAGAGAAGTCGTGTAGGACGCGCTCCCAAGGAATCATTGCCTGCTGATTGAAGCAAATATGAAAGGTGTAACCACTAACTTCATAACTGCGTCTATCGATGGCGGCGCTGCAGATGAATGGGCTATCTGCCAAGCGGTCAAAGTTGGCGATTGCTACGGTCTGATTTTCGTCAAAATGCAAAGCCGAGGCAATTTGCCACTGTGCAGGAATATGTAACTGCAATTGATACGGCTGCTCTGTGTTTTGGGCGTCGTAAAAAAAGCAATTGACCGGATTGATATAGAGCTGTTTGGGGTCTAAAAATGTAGAGCCCGCATTGAGTTCAGCTGCATAATAATTGTAAGTGATGGTAATTTGCGCATGGCCCTGTGTTGCAATTTGCCAGGTGTCTTTGGCTGTTTTTTCAAAGGGCAAAGCTTGTTTGTCGGCACCAAAAGCTTTGAAGCCCTTGATGTTTTTGGCAAAATTCCCGATTTCGTAACGGCCGGGTCTCCAGCTGGGTAATTCGAGTTGCAGTACGTCGAGTTCGGCAGCTTGTTCAAAGATTGCGCTGAACTGAATGTAGCGCTGTTGGGCTTGTTCGCAACGGACTTGATAGCGCACCATGGCTTAGGCGTATAATTCGGCTTGAATTTGGGCAATTTTGTCGTCGGCGAGGTAGTCGTCGTAAGGCATCATTTTATCGATGATACCATTCGGCGTGAGCTCGATGATGCGATTGGCAACCGTACTGACCAATTCGTGGTCATGAGAGGTAAACAAGAGCGTGCCTTGGAATTCTTGCATGGCGTTGTTGAGCGCTGTAATAGATTCGAGGTCGAGGTGGTTTGTTGGTTCGTCCATAAGCAATAAGTTGGCTTTCGCTAACATCATTTTGGAGAGCATACAACGTACTTTTTCACCACCAGAAAGTACATTTGCCGTTTTCATGGCTTCTTCACCGGTAAAGAGCATGCGGCCAAGGAAGGTGCGCAAATAGACTTCTTCGCGTTCTTCGTCAGTAAGTGCATATTGACGCAACCAATTGATGAGACTTAGCTTGGCCTCAAAATAATGGTGGTTATCGTTGGGTAAATAAGCGGTGGTAATGGTGGTGCCAAAGGTGAATTCACCTGAGTCAGCCTTGAGGTTGCCCGCAAGCGTTTCAAAGAAATGGGTAAGCGCTACGGAGTCTCTGGAAATAAAAGCAATTTTGTCGCCTTTGTTGACCGTCAAATAGAGGTCCTTGAACAGTGTTTTGCCATCTGTGGTTTTGCTGAGGTTGTCTATGCCTAAAATTTGGTTACCGGCATCGCGCTCTTGGTGAAAAGTAATACCTGGGTAGCGTCTAGATGAAGGCTTGATTTCTTCCAAATCGAGGTTGTCGAGCATTTTGCGACGACTCGTGGCCTGTTTGGATTTGGCAGCATTCGCAGAAAAGCGCGAAATAAACTCCATGAGTTCCTTTTTCTTTTCTTCTGCCTTCTTGTTTTTGTCTGCACGCTGGCGCAAGGCAAGCTGAGAAGATTGGTACCAGAAGGTGTAGTTTCCGGTAAACATATTGAGCTTACTGAAGTCGATGTCGCAGATGTGAGTACAGACGGTATCGAGGAAGTGACGGTCGTGAGAGACCACGATTACGGTATTGCGGAAATCGAGTAGGAAGTCTTCGAGCCAAGAAATCGTTTTGAGGTCGAGGTCGTTGGTTGGCTCATCCAAAATGAGTACGTCTGGATTTCCAAAAAGCGCTTGCGCCAAGAGCACGCGTACCTTGAGGTCGTTGGAGAGGTCTTCCATGAGCAAATAATGCTTGGACTCATCAATACCGAGGTTGCTCAGTAGGGTAGCGGCATCTGTTTCGGCATTCCAACCTTCGAGGTCTGCAAATTCGCCTTCGAGCTCAGCTGTTTTCATGCCATCGGCATCGCTGAAATCTTCTTTGGCGTAGAGCGCGTCTTTTTCTACCATGATCTCATAGAGACGCTTGTGGCCCATGATCACGGTTTGCAAGACCTGAATTTGGTCAAATTCAAAGTGGTTTTGCTTGAGTACAGCCATGCGCTTGCCCGGCTCGAGGTCTACGCGACCTGTTGTGGGGTCTTGGTCACCAGTTAAAATTTTGAGGAAGGTAGATTTGCCGGCACCGTTGGCACCAATAACGCCGTAGCAGTTGCCATTGACAAATTTGACGTTTACTTCATCAAAAAGTACGCGTTTACCGAATTGTAAAGAGAGATTGGTTACCGAAAGCATGCTGTAAATTTTTGCGCAAAGATAGGCAAAAGATATCAGCTATTGGTGCAAGTATAGATGAAGGCCGGCGGGAAGTTCAAAACGGTGTAGTCTATGGAAACCTGATCAAAATGAGCACCATAGAGCTTTTTAAGCCCGCGTGAGTATTGAAACTGGATCAGTTTGCCTTCGGGCTGCATATTTTGCTTGACTTCTTCTAAAATGGCACTGCGCAGCGCAACTGGAAAGTTCGAGAGCGGTAAGGACGATAGAATGTAGTCGGCTTTGGGCAATTGTAGGCGTTGCAAGACCGCTGAGATATCGGCAGCTGAACCATGGATCAGGTGCACGTTCGGCGCTTGGAATTTCTTTTGGAGGTCGTGGAAAAAAGCATCGTTGAGCTCAATGACAACCAATTGGCAATGCGGGGGCATTTGGCGCAGCAATTCTTTGGTAAAAACACCGGTTCCTGGGCCGAGCTCAATGAGCACTTTTGCTTTTTCAAAGGCAATGGGCAGCAGCATTTTATTACTCAAAAAACGGGAGCTCGGAAGTACCGAACCCACCATGCGGTTGGCCTTGAAGAATTCTCTAAGAAAGGATCTTTTGGACATTAGGCTTGGGCTATTGATGCATGTGCGCCGCGGATAACGCCAAGGATTTGCCCTTGAAGCGAAAGATCTTTGAAAGGGCTAAAACGCCATTGTTCTGGGCGCATGTTGGGGCTGTAAGGCAAACTCGGGTCAAATAAGGTGAGTTCAGCAGGAGTACCCACCTCGATGGCATGGATCGCTAAATCAAGCACTTTTCTCGGGCCGATATTGAGCGCTTTTAAAAAGTGCTGCATGGCGTCGGGCTGCTGCGTGAAAAGCGCAGAGAATACGGTTTCTAGTTGCGGTGCACCAAAATTAGCGAGGTCGAATTCGAGTTCTTTTTCTTCGGGATCGCCGGGGCGGTGGTCACTCACAATGGCATCTAGGGTGCCATCGAGTACGCCAGCCCAAAGCGCTTCTTGATCTGCTTGGGTTCGGAGTACTGGTAATACTTTGAAGCGGGTGTCAAAACCGAGCATTTCCGTTTCGGTAAAACATAAGTTCATGAGGTGTACGTCGGCAGTGAGGTCGAGGCCTTCTTTTTTGGCGCTGCGAATGAGTTCAACGCCGGTAGCTGTGCTGATTCCGGAAAGGTGCATTTTGCCGCCTGTGTAGGCCAATAAACGCAAATTGCGCTCGATTTCGATGATCTCAGAGACGTGCGGGTCTGCTTTGAGTCCTGTTCGGGTAGAAGCACTGCCTTCATTGACTTGCGCCTTAGCACTCAAAGACGCATTGCGGGCAAGAAGCGCTACGCGTCCGCCGAAATCTTTGGTGTAGAGTAAAGCGCGGTGCAGTAAGCCTGCGCTCACGCTGTGGCTGTCGTCGGTAAAAAGCCTGACGCCTTGTTGGTAAAGCTCATACATCTCGGCGAGTTCTTCTCCAGCATTGCCTTTGGATAGCGCACCATTGACGCCCAGTAAAGTGGTGCTGTTCACGCTTTGCTGTTGCACATAGCTCACGAGCGCTTTGTTGTCGATGACAGGCTGTGTGCCCGGTTGGATATAAACACGGGTATAGCCACCTGCACTGGCCGCATCTAAGCCTGAAACGATTGTTTCTTTGTGTTCGTGCCCTGGGTCGCAGAAGTCTGCTTTGAGGTCTATCAAACCCGTGGTGAGGCAAAGATTGGGTGACTGCACTTGCAGCGCATCGGGATGATCGAGTTTGGCGGCGATTTCAATAATTTGACCATCTGCGATGAGCACATCACAAGTTTGGTTGTTCCAGCTGGATTGCGGGTCTAGGATTGTTGCGTTGTTGAGTTGAATTTTCATTTCCACCATTTTAACAATGAGAGTTCGGCCAAAAGACAAAGGAGTCCAAACACGAGAAAGTAGCGCCAGTAGCTTTGGGTATCTTCGAGCTGAATGGCGGTCAGGCTTTGTCCTTCTTTGATTTGGTTAAAAGTACAATTTTTTATGCCGTTGGTTTCCAAAAGTTCGAGTAAAGCCGTTTGGTCAAGCAGCTCGAGCTTGGATTCTGAGCGGTTGTTGTTGAGTGCGAGTTGTGCCAGCACATCAGTGCTTTTGAGCGCATAGATGCCCGCTTTGAGTCTTTCCAAGGCTGCGCTACCGCCAATTTGAATGCGCAATTGATTGGGAGAGGCGCTGTATTGAGCAATGAATTCTGTTTGCTCGGATACAAAACGCAGCGGGGCTTCTTCTTGGTGCTTGGCGCGCACCTTGATTTGAGCATCTTTACCCAATATGGCATAAGCCGGGTAGCGCTCGCTCGCGTATTCGCCACAGCGCAATAAAATAGTTGGGAACAAAGACTGATTGACAAGGCTGCCAAAGGAATTCTGAAGTGCGGTTGTAAAAAGAAAAGCAGTGTTGTTGGCACGTAGGAAAAGCGCTTGACCTGAGCGCGTAATGAGTAGGGGAGTAGCGCTGCTTTGGGCTTGATTTTGAATGCTGTAGGCTTTTTTGATCAGCGGCACGTTCAGGCGCTCTTGTTTTTTCTCAAATACGCCTCTAAAAAAGGGGTCTTCGTCGTTGATGCGCTGCAGATTGAGTGCGGTGGTCTGAATCGGGCCAAGAGCAGGCAAGGAAAGCGCTGCAAGCAGGGGTTGGTAGTCGTTTTGGCGGATGTTTTCTCCTGGGATGATGAGGATGCGCTGTCCGTTTTGGTGGGCAGTGCTGAGTTCGTCGCGCAGCCCACTAGAGATTTCGTCGAGGCCATTGAGTACAATGAGGTCAGCCTCGACGAGGGTGTTGGAAGCGACTTCGCCCGGCGTGGTGGTTTGCACGTTGTAGCGCGCTTCTACCGCATAAGCTCTCGCTACATTGGGGCTGGAGCTCGCTTCTTCGATCAGATAGATGTTGGTCCGCTCCGGGACTTCGTAAGAAAAATACCAGGTGTCGTCGAAATGAATTTGTTGGTCGTTGATCTGAATCTGCCCCTGTACAAACCCTTTGTTGGTTTCGTTGTAGGGAAAGCTCGCCGTTTGGCTATTGTTGGCGCCAATTTGCATGAACATGGTGCGCTTGAGCTTGCCAATTTTCACTTGTAGCTCTAAGCGTTTTTTGGCTTGGTCGCCAAAGTTTTGTACCCGCACCATCAGGGTTTGTTCGGTTTGGCGCTGATGGGTGGGTTTGGCAAACCAAATGCTATCGATGTAGGCATTTTGAATTTGCTGTGCCTTGAGCTGATACGCAAAGAAAGACTGGTTGGCTTGCGGCTTTTGGGCACTCAGTTTGGCTTGGCTTTGTTGAAAGTCAGAGATGAAAATCTGTTGAATCTGACCGAGTTTTTCTTTTTGAATTTGGTGTCTGTCGATCTGACGCTGTTGCCATGTAAGGACGTCATCGAGCGAGCGGCTAATGGCATAGATATCGAGCTTGTCTAGGTAGCGCAAGGCTTCGGCTTTGCTCTGAAAACGCTGTTCGGAATGGTTGAGTTGGTTGCTGCAAATCAAAACGCGCGTATCGGGCTTGACTTGCCCGAGCATTCTTTTGGCCAGCTCTCTGCCTTCTGAGAAAAGCGAGCCCTCGGTGCCAATGGCACTCATCGAAAAGGAGTTGTCTAGGTAAATGAGCAAGGCGGGCTTGCCTGCATTAGCTGAAGCGGATTTTGGGGCCTGCGGCTGCGCAAAAGCAAATATAATGGCACAAAGCGCGAGAAGCCGTGTCAGTAAGACCAATAAATGCTTGAGTTTTCTGGTGCTTTGCTGCTCTTTTTCAAGGAACTGGATAAAGCGCAAAGAAGAAAAATAGAGCGTCTTGCGTTTTCTGAAATGAAAAAGGTGGATAACGATAGGAATCAGTAGCAAGAAAAGGAACCATAAGCGTTCTGGGTGTACAAATTCCATATCCCAAAGGTAGTAAAAATGTGCAATGCGTTCAAAAAAAAACTGCCCGACTTGCGGGCAGTTTCAAAGGTGGAAAACGGTTTTAGTTTTTCAGAGCGTCTAAGCGCTTCTTGTATTCTTGCGCTTTGTCGATGTTACCGAGTTTCATGTTTGTTTTGTACAAGATGTCTAGAATAGATTTGTCGTCAGGGTTTTGACCTACGTATTTTTCTAGCGGCACTAACGCTTGCTTGAAGAGGTCCATAGCTTCAGCTTCTAATTTGATGGCCTTTGGATCTTTGTAATCGAGTTCGATGGTAGCGTTGCGTTTTTCTACAGCGAGGTTGTAGAGGTGCGCGCCCAATTGATAAAGTGCTTCGTTGTAAGAAGGGTCAATTTCGATGGCTTTTTGGAGCGCTGCGGTTGCCTTTTCGTTTTCTTTTTTGTCCATGTAGCTGGTGCCGAGGACATAGTAAAGCTGCTTGTTTTGTGGATCGAGTTCAAGCGCTTTGTTGATGTATTTTTCGGTAGCTGCTACATCGCCTTTTTGTAAGTTGATGTTGACCATGCTGATCAGGATATCGATGTTTTTAGGCATGGCCTCAGAGATTCTGCCTGCAAAAGCCAAAGCATCGTCGTATTTTTTAGCGGCGAGGTAGTCTTCTACGGCATAGTTGGCAGCCAAAGACGTATTCACTTCTGCGTCTTTGAAATCTTCTCCTAAAAACGTTTTGATTTCATGTGCAGCTAAAAATGCGTCGGCAGCAGCCTCGTATTTTTTGGCGTTGTAGGCTACGATACCTGCATTGAAAACGAAATCGGCGCGTCCGTTGATGAAGTTTTGTGCGTCTGCGGTGTAGGTTTTCTTAGGATCTTCTAAGACTTTTTTAAAGCTAGCCACAGACGTTTCTTTCCATTTTTGAGTAGTAGCTGCATCGGAAACACCTTTGTTTTCCATTGCGTTCACTTCAATTAAAGAATAGTAAACTTGGGCGCGGCAAAGATGCATTTTGAAGTCTTCGGCAGTCTCTGGATTGACTGCGGCGAGGTCGATGAAGCTCATGGCTTCGGTGACTATTTTTTTGTTGGCCGCGATATCGCCGGTTGGGTTGTATTTGCGCATCAAGAGGATGGCGTCGGTGACGTTTTTCTTCTGGGCAAATGTAGCTGTGCTCAAGACAAGACTCAGACCAGCTAGGAGGAGTTGTTTTTTCATAATTTAGATTTTATTCGCTTTGTGCTTCGTTGTTTTCAATTTCCGTGCCACTTTCTGTGTTTTCGTCGGTCGATTCTTCATCTTCGTCATCGGCGCGTGGTACGCGTGCAATGGCAGCGATTTCTGCGTTGGCTTTGAGGTTGATGAGCTTAACGCCTTGTGCGGCACGGCCCATGGTACGCAGTGTATCGATGTGCATGCGGATGGTGACGCCTGATTTGGTGATGATCATGAGGTCGTCTTCGTCGAATACGTTTTGGATGGAAAGGAGTTTACCTGTTTTCTCGGTGATATTGAGTGTCTTGACACCTTTTCCGCCGCGGTTGGTGATGCGGTAAACTGGCTCTTTGTCTTCTGGGTCGTTGAGGAAGGTGCGTTTACCGTAACCTTTTTCGGAGACCACTAAGATGGTGGAGAAGATGTCCTCGACGCAGATCATGCCGATGACACATTCTTGATCAGAGCTGAGGTTCACGCCGCGCACACCAGAGGCATTTCGGCCCATCGGACGCACAGTAGATTCATTGAAACGGATGGCACGGCCGTCGCTGGTGGCCAATACGATTTCGTTGCTACCGTTGGTGAGTTTTGCTTCGAGGAGTTCGTCGTTGTCGCGGATGCCGATGGCGTTGATGCCGTTGCTGCGCGGACGCGAGTAAGCTTCGAGTGAAGTCTTTTTGATGACACCTTGCTTGGTGCACATCACGATAAAGTTGTTCTCAACGTATTCTTTGTCGGTGAGGTCGAGTACCTTGACATAAGCTTTGACTTTGTCGTCGCCAGGAATATTGATGAGGTTTTGGATGGCGCGGCCTTTAGAAGTTTTGCTGCCTTCCGGAATTTCGTACACACGCATCCAGAAACAACGTCCTTTTTCGGTAAAGATGAGGAGGTAGTTGTGGTTAGTGGCTACAAATAAGTGTTCGAGGAAGTCTTGGTCTCGGGTAGCAGAGCCTTTGGAGCCCATGCCGCCGCGGTTTTGAACTTTGTACTCGGCTAAGTTGGTGCGCTTGATATAGCCTGCATGAGAGATCGTGACCACCACTTCTTCGTCGGCGATGAGGTCTTCCATGCGCATTTCGCTGGAGTTGTATTCGATTCTAGAGCGGCGTTCGTCGCCGTATTTGGCGCGCACTTCGATGAGTTCATCGGTGATGATTTGCATGCGGCGCTCTTCGCGGTCTAGGATGTCTTTGAGGTCGGCGATGAGCTTCATGAGCTCGTCGTATTCTGCGCGTAGTTTGTCTTGCTCTAGGCCGGTGAGTTGGCGCAAGCGCATATCGACAATAGCGCGTGTTTGAATGTCCGACAAACCGAAGCGCTCAGCTAAGCGGTCGCGGGCTGCATCTGGACTTGCAGATGTTTTGATGATTTCAATGACTTCGTCGATGTTGTCAGAAGCAATGATCAGACCTTCTAATATATGTGCGCGCTCTTCTGCTTTGCGGAGTTCAAAGCGCGTGCGTCGGATCACGACTTCGTGGCGGAATTCAACGAACTCTTGAATGAGGTCTCTGACGTTGAGCAAGCGCGGACGGCCGTCTACCAAACAAATGTTGTTGACAGAGAAAGACGTCTGAAGCTGAGTGAACTTATATAATTTGTTGAGGACAACATTGGCTATGGCGTCGCGCTTGATTTCAAACACGATGCGCATCCCGTTGCGGTCAGATTCGTCGCGGAGGTCAGAGATGCCTTCGATTTTTTTGTCGTTGACCAAGTCGGCGATCTTTTTGATCATTTCGGCCTTATTGACTTGGTAAGGGATTTCGGTCACGATGATTTGCTCGCGGCCGTTCTCTTCTTCGATTTCAGCCTTTCCGCGGATCACGACGCGTCCACGCCCGGTCAAGAGCGCATCGCGCACGCCTTCGTAGCCGTAAATGATGCCTCCGGTCGGGAAGTCTGGCGCTTTGATGTAGTTGAGGAGTTCTTCCGGCGTGATGTCGCGGTTTTCGATGTAGGCAATGGTGCCATCTACAACTTCAGTGAGGTTGTGCGGTGCCATGTTGGTGGCCATACCGACGGCAATACCTGCTGCTCCGTTGATCAGAAGGTTCGGGATTTTGGTTGGCATGACGGTCGGCTCTTGCAGAGAGTCGTCAAAGTTGGGGCGGAAGTCGACGGTTTCTTTTTCGAGGTCGTCGAGCATTTCTTCGGCAATTTTGCGCAAGCGGGCCTCGGTGTAACGCATGGCTGCAGGGCTGTCGCCATCTACAGAGCCAAAGTTACCTTGACCGTCTACTAAAGGATAACGCAAAGACCACGGTTGGGCCATGCGCACCATTGTGTCGTATACAGAGCTGTCGCCGTGCGGGTGGTATTTACCCAAAACCTCACCGACAATTCTTGCCGATTTCTTGTAAGGGCGGTTAGAGAATACGCCGAGATCTTGCATTCCGTAGAGCACCCTGCGGTGAACTGGTTTGAATCCGTCGCGTACATCTGGAAGTGCGCGTGAGACAATAACAGACATCGAATAATCGATGTATGCTGATTTCATTTCATCTTCGATGTTGATCTGAATGATTTTTTCGCCTTCAGCCATATTTTTGAGTTAGTCTATGTATTCATTAAATAGAGTCTCAAAATTAATAAAATGAAGCCCCCTACGGCTTCCCTCCACTATTTTTTACTAACAAAATGAGTCCATAAATTGTGAATAAAACCGGATGCGTTGCAGAGATAAAAGTTATATTTGTATCAAGCAAACGTAAACCATGGAAGCCAAATTTTCTCCACGTGTCAAAGACATGATCAGCTACAGCCGAGACGAAGCCGTTCGCTTGTCCAACGAGTTTGTGGGTGCCGAGCATTTGTTGTTGGGCCTCATTCGCCTCAATGAAGGTACGGCAGTCCGCATTGTACAAGAATTCAAACTCGATCTCGCCGAACTCAAAGCAGAGCTCGAAAAAATCCTGGCGAAAAGCGCCGTCCGCGAATTAGTCAACCTCAACCTGCCGCTGCTCAAACAAGCGGAAAACATCATCAAGCAGTCTTATTTAGAAGCCAAAGAATTCAAACAAAATATCATCGGTACAGAGCACTTATTGCTGACCATCCTCCGCTACGAAGACAGCGTAGCCTGTCAGGTCCTCAATAAATATGGCATCATGTACGAAAACGCACGAGACGAATACGAACTTATGTTACAAGACAAACAACAACCTAGCGCCGAATTCCCAGGATCTGGCCCAGAAGAAGACGAAAACTTCGGTCAAGCACAGCGCAAAAGCGCAGACCCCAAATCCAAAACGCCCGTTCTAGACAACTTCGGTCGCGACCTCACCAAAATGGCTGAGCTCGGAAGACTAGACCCCATTGTAGGCCGCGAAAAAGAAATCGAGCGCGTCAGCCAAATTTTGTCGCGTCGCAAGAAAAACAATCCTATTCTCATCGGTGAGCCCGGCGTGGGTAAATCCGCTATTGCAGAAGGCTTGGCTTTGCGCATTGTACAAAGAAAGGTTTCGCGTATTCTCTTCAACAAACGGATCGTATCCCTAGACCTCGCTTCATTGGTCGCAGGTACTAAATACAGAGGGCAGTTCGAAGAGCGCATGAAAGCCGTGATGCAAGAAATCGAAAAGAACCCAGACATCATCTTGTTCATCGATGAAATCCATACCATTATTGGTGCTGGAGGTGCAAGTGGTTCGCTAGATGCTTCCAACATGGTGAAGCCAGCACTCGCGCGCGGCGAAATGCAAGCAATTGGCGCCACAACATTAGATGAATACCGTCAGTACATCGAAAAAGATGGTGCACTCGAACGCCGCTTTCAGAAAGTGATCATCGAGCCAACGTCTATCGACGAAACCATCCAGATCCTCAACAACATCAAAGAGCGCTACGAAGATCACCACAGCGTGCGCTATACCGACGAAGCACTCGCGGCTTGTGTCAAACTCACCGAACGCTACATCACCGACCGCCACTTGCCAGACAAAGCCATTGACGCGCTAGATGAAGTCG
This sequence comes from Crocinitomicaceae bacterium, assembly GCA_021738405.1. Taxonomy (GTDB): domain Bacteria; phylum Bacteroidota; class Bacteroidia; order Flavobacteriales_D; family Crocinitomicaceae; genus UBA952. Next base: position 35,241 of record JAIPCC010000014.1, read on the forward strand.
GTTCAAGAGTGCACATCACCAATTTGCATGTGCCAAAAGAAATCACCGATATCGAAGGTCAAATTGAGGGCTTAAAAGGTCAAAAAGCAGAGGTTATTCGCTCGCAGCAATACGAAAAAGCAGCCGAACTACGCGATGCCGAGCGCAAGCTCCAAGAAGACCTCGAAACGGCCAAAAACAAATGGGAAGAAGAAGCCAAAAACAACCGTGTAGTCGTTACAGAAGAAAACGTAGCCGAGGTTGTTTCCATGATGAGCGGCGTGCCCGTGACCAAAATCTCTGAGTCTGAACTCGGCAAGTTGGTCAAAATGGCCGAAACCATCCGTGGAAAAGTCATTGGTCAAGACGAAGCCGTTGCCAAAGTGGTGCGTGCTATTCAGCGCAACCGCGCTGGGCTCAAAGACCCGAACAAACCAATCGGTTCTTTCTTTTTCTTAGGCCCAACAGGCGTTGGTAAAACTCAACTCGCTAAAATCCTCGCTAAAAATCTCTTCGACTCAGACGACGCTCTTATCCGTGTCGATATGTCTGAATACATGGAGAAATTCTCGATTTCTCGCCTCGTAGGCGCTCCTCCGGGATACGTCGGCTACGAAGAAGGTGGCCAGCTCACCGAAAAAGTGCGCCGCAAGCCTTACGCTATTGTATTGCTCGACGAAATCGAAAAAGCGCACCCAGATGTATTCAATTTGTTGTTGCAAGTCCTAGACGACGGCCACATGACCGACGGTTTGGGTCGCAAAATCGACTTCAAAAACACCATCCTCATCATGACCTCCAATATCGGTGCACGCCAGCTTGCCGACTTCGGAACAGGCATGGGCTTTGGCACCAAAGCGCAGCAAGAGGCGCAGGAGCAAAATGCATTGTCGGTGGTTCAAAACGCGCTGCGCAAGGCCTTCTCTCCAGAATTCCTCAACCGCGTAGACGACATGATCATGTTCAAGTCGCTCAAACGCGAAGACATCCACCTCATTATCGATATCGAACTCGAAAAACTCCTCGAGCGCATTGGCAACTTAGGTTACCACGTGAGCTGTACAGAAGCGGCCAAGGACTTTATTGCAGAAAGAGGCTACGACGAAAAATTCGGTGCGCGCCCACTCAAAAGAGCGATCCAAAAATACATCGAAGATCCACTCGCCGAAGAAATCATCAACTCCAATTTACAAGAAGGAGACACCATCGTGCTCGATTTTGAAACAGGTGCCGAACTATTAAAGTTGAGTATTGAAAAGGCGAAGCCTGCTAAGAAAAAAGCGGATCCTAAGTCGGAGTAAGCACTTAGTGCTTCTTCACCACTTCCTCATAAGGGACGCGCACGCGCTCTCCCCAAATACCAGGTTCGGTTCCGAGCCCAACGGCAATGACCATATTGATTTCTGCGCGGCGCGGTAACTTCAGGTAGCGCTTGAGTCGTTTTTCGTCAAAGCCCTCGAGTGGGCAACTATGGAAACCTTCTGCGGCAATAGAAAGCATGAAAGTTTGTGCGGCGAGACCGCAAGATTTATGCGTAACCACTCTGACGGCTGAAGCGCCGCCCGTGCGGTAGAAAGGCTTGAACAAACCGCCAAAAAAGCTGACGGTGAGGCGTAAACCTGCTAACAAGCGGAGTGGGTCTGCGGCATAAAGCAAGGGCATGACTTTTCCGTAATATTGGAGCATCATTTTTTGTGCTTTGGTCGGTTCGCCCTTGATTTCGTTCTGAACCTGTGCGAGGTGCCAGTCTTTGCGCTGCTTCCAGAGGTCTGGCCGCGTTACAAAAACAACTAATTCTTGTGCTGTTTTGGCTGCCGATTGGCCTAGGCAAAGCTCTGCAACAATCGCTTTTTCTTGAGGTGAGTTGATCCAGTGAAAACCCCAAAGTTGCATGTTGCTAGAATTGGGGGAGAGGATGCTTCTTTTGAGGCTGCGCTCAATGACTTCGGCGGGTACCGCCACATTTGGGTCAAACTTACGGTTGCTGCGTCTAAATTGGATAATTTGTTGGAAATTTTCTTGTTGAGTCATCTTAATTTTGTTTGATAGCGGTAACGGTATAGCCATTTGAACGCAAGAGCGCAATGACGCCTTCTGGGCCACTTAAATGTCCTGCGCCAACGGCAAAGAAGGTGCTTTCTTTTTGCATTTGCGAGCGCATGGGTGCGATCCAACTTTTATTGCGTTGTACCAATAATATGTCATTGAATTCGGGGTAAGCTGCCGTTTCATCGGCCATGAGTTTGCCGAGGGTTTCGAGGTCTTCTTTGAGGTAGCAGGCTAGGAGTGTGTCAAAAGTTTTCAGGTCGCTGATGTAGTCTTGCTTGAGCATGTCCACTTGCGTTTGCATGGGTAATTGGTCGAAGAGGCCCAACTGAAAATCGATGGTTTCGAGGCCGATGGTTTCTTTGTGTTTTTTCTTGGCCATTTTATTGAATTCCATCTCGTAAGAGGCCATATCCGACATGCTTTCTTGAATCAGGATGCTCGAGAAAAACATGGGCTTGAGTTTGCTGCTGCGCTCAAATTTACTCTCGCTCCACTTGAGGCTATCTATGCAGTACATCTTGAGTTGGGTGTAGTCTGGTGCGGTCATGAAATCTTTGAGCGTTTTGCCATCGGGCAACAAGACTTTTTGAGCAAGTGCAATTTTTTCGGCGCCGCTCATGTCGAGGTCTACTTCCATGGCAATTGTTTTGGAGGCTTCAAATGCGCGTTTGAGGCTGTTGCTAAGTTCAAACTTCTCCTTGGGTAGAATATGGATAGTGCCATATAAGTAGGAGGCTTCGGTGAGTCCGTTCCCTGTGATTTGATATAATAATTGGGCTTGGGAGAAGCTCGTGAGGAGCAGAAAATAGAGGAGTATTTTTTTCATGTCTCAAAATTACACAAACTTTGGCTACTAAATTAAAACTGCTTTTTTGACACACGTGTCAGTAAATTTCTGCCAGCTTGTCTCAAAACTATGCTTGGTCTATTATTTGTCTAATGCAGCTCAACGAATAAATAAGTAAATATGTCAGTCGAGAACGATCTACCAAACGAAGCACTTCAAAACGAGGAAGCGATGAACGAAGCACAAGCTGCAGCAGAAAATGAGCAGGAAAACGCACCGCAAGACGAGCAATTAGTCGACGAATACAAAGATAAGTTTGTACGCCTTTACGCCGAGTTCGATAACTACCGCCGCAGAACCAACGAAGAAAAGTTGCAATTGATGGCTACTGCCGGTAAAGACGTGATCAGCACCATGTTGCCTGTTCTGGATAACTTCGAGCGCGCCATTGCCACCAATGAAAATTTGGACGACATCACCGCAATAAAAGAAGGGTTTCAGCTCATCTATAATATGTTAAAAGCTAATTTGGAGGCCAAAGGCTTGAAGTCAATGGAGTCCAAAGGTCAAGACTTCGACAGCGATTTACACGAAGCTATTGCCAATATTCCGGCGCCAGATGCAGCGCTCAAGGGCAAAGTAATGGATGATGTAGAAAAAGGTTATTACCTCAATGACAAAGTTTTGCGTTTTGCAAAAGTAGTTGTTGGTCAATAAATAAAACATGAGTAACAAGCGCGATTATTACGAAGTTCTGGGTGTTTCTAAAAATGCCGATGAGTCCGAAATCAAGAAGGCCTATCGCAAACTCGCCCTCAAGTATCACCCCGATAAAAACCCAGACGACGCCAGTGCTGAGGACAAATTCAAAGAAGCAGCAGAAGCCTATGAAGTCCTGAGCAACGCCGAGAAAAAAGCGCAATACGACCGCTTCGGACACGCCGGAATGGGCGGTGCAGGTGGTTTTGGCGGCGGCGGCATGAACATGGACGACATCTTCTCACAATTTGGCGACATCTTTGGTGGCGCATTTGGCGGAGGTAGTTTTGGCGGCAGCCGAGGCGGCTCAAGAGTGGTCAAAGGCACCAACTTGCGCGTCAAAATGAAACTCACGCTAGAAGAAATCTCTGGCGGTGTCAAGAAAAAAATCAAGGTCAATAAATTAGTTCAGGCCGAGGACGTCACTTACAAAAACTGCCCCACGTGCCAAGGAACAGGTCGCATCACGCGCGTTGCACAAACCTTTTTGGGTGCCATGCAAACGCAGTCTGCGTGTCATGTGTGTCAGGGAGCAGGCAAGACCGTTGAGTCTAAGCCAGCCGATGCCGATGCGCAGGGCCCCAGAAGACAAGAAGAAGTCATCGAAATCGACATTCCTGCCGGCGTAGAAGAAGGCATGCAGCTGAG
>JAIPCC010000015.1 GCA_021738405.1 Crocinitomicaceae bacterium
TACCGATTTGTCTGGCACACCCTTTTTGTTGCAATGCAATAAAACGCTCACTGGCGAACTGCTCACACTTCCGCTCGGACTCGAGCTCAAAATCTTGAGTCTGCACTTAGGTGGCGGCATGCAATACCGCTATCGCCTCCAAGGCCAAATGCAAAAAGATTTTTACGCTTTTTATCCGAACGCCATTGGCACAGAGCTCTTGTCAACGGAAGTTGGCGAAAACACCCAAGCCAAGCTAGACATGGGTTATTTTGCGTACCTCCAATGGAATGCCACCAAAAGAATTGGCGTCAGGGCCAGTGCTTACCGCGGTTTTCGCGACCTCAGCAACGGTTTAGAAGTAGGCGCCTACAACGAATGGCAGCAGCAGTTCAACAATGAATCTTTTAGCCTCAAGAACCTACAATTCAATTTGGGTTTGAATATTCGTTTGTGAATAAGTGAGTTGTGATGAAGTGGTTTGTTTTTCTTTTGTTATGCTATATCCTCACGTCGTTTGCCACACCGCGCTCCTCCGACTCCAAATTCAATTTGCAGGTGAGTGTTAGTGCTGTGGCCAGTTCCAAGGGTTGGATTGAATTTGCGCTCTACAAAAACCCGGACACCTTTGCCAAAGTCGGCACCACTTACCGCTTGGCGCGCACCGATGCCCAAAAAGGAATGGTCACTTATACATTTAAAGATTTAGAACCGGGCAAATACGCAGTTGTTGTTTATCACGATGTCAACCAAAACAAAATTTGCGACAAAAATTTCTTCGGGGTCCCGACAGAAGGCTACGCTTTTTCGAATAATGTCAGGCCAAACCTGAGTGTGCCAAGTTTTGAAGACTGCTGTTTCAAATTTCAACAAGACCGCAATATCCCTATCAAAATGGTTTATTAAACCTTGAATTTTTGCCGGAGTTCGGCGATTATTTCTTCAAGCTGAATCAGTAAAGGCCTCCCGTCATTGACAACATGATACGGTGTGAGCGCCATTTTTTGCACATCTGTCCATTGATTGGCAACACGCTTGAGCACCTCTTCTCGAGAGAGACTGTCTCTTTTCTGCACACGTTCAATTCTCGTTTCAAGGGGAGCCAGAACCAAAACAGTGGCGTCAAATTTCAAGTACGCACCGGTCTCAAATAAAATAGCCGCTTCGTTGAATACCAAATCGAACGTTTGTTGTTGGGCCCAACTTTCAAATGCACTTCTCACAATAGGATGCACGAGCGCCGAAACTTGCGCTTTCAATTCGGCATTCGAAAAGAGTTGTTCGGATAAAAATTGCTTGTTTAATTGGCCATCTCGATATACTTCTGGACCCAACAAATCCACCAATTGCTTTTGGAGCAAGGGGTGTTCGTCGTAAAGTCTTTTGGCCACTTGATCCGAGTAGAAAACAGGATAGCCCATTTTTTCGAGCACCATTGCAATAGTGCTTTTTCCTGATCCAATACCGCCGCTCAGCCCAATCTGTAACATGTCCCGAAATTAGGAAAAGAAAGTTGTAAATTTGCAGCATGCCACAAAAAGAATGGTTCGCCACTTGGTTTGACTCCCCGTATTATCATTTGTTGTATCAGCACCGCGACGACAACGAAGCAAAGCTCTTTTTAGATCATTTAGTCCAAAAACTAGATTTGCCAAGTACCGCGCGTGTCCTCGATCTAGCCTGTGGTAAAGGCAGGCATTCGCTTACGCTGGCCCAAATGGGTTTTGAAGTAGTAGGCGCCGACTTAGCACCCAACAGTATTCTAGCAGCACAAGAACAAGCAGATAAGTTAGGCGTCAAAAATGTAGCATTTAGTGTGCACGACATGCGTCAAGCGATGGACACCTCTCCTTTTGACGTGGTATTCAATTTGTTTACGAGTTTCGGTTATTTCGATACCTTAGCCGAGAATCAAGCGGTTTGCAAAGCACTTTCAACGATGCTGACTGCTAATGGCTTGCTCGTGATCGATTTTTTAAATGCAACTAAAGTTTGTGCCAATTTAAAACCAGCCGAGACCATCGAACGTGAAGGCGTGGTGTTTGACATCAAGCGCTGGCACAACGATACCCATATTTACAAGCAAATCGAAGTCCTTGCTGCACAAGATCAAACGCAAATTGGTGTTTTTACCGAACGCGTTCAGGCGCTTTCTAAAAACGATTTTGAGTCTTTGCTTGCGGCAGATTTTGACATAATAGAAACCTTCGGGTCTTATCACTTGACACCTTTTGATGAAAAGACAAGTGAGCGCCTGATCCTGATTGCAAAAAAGAAAGCATGAATTTTTACACTGTAGAGCTCCTTTTGATAGGTTCGGTTGTATTGGGTGGCGCCATTGTGAGCTACCTGAATGCGACCAACAAAAATCAATACATCAAACTGGCATTGGCTTTCAGCGGTGGCTTTTTATTGGCCGTCATTTTCCAACACTTATTGCCTGAGTTGTATGGCGCGCATCAAGGGCACGCACACCATGCACACGAAGCCTTACCTGTTTTTCAGGTGGGCGTTTTCATTTTGTTGGGCTTTTTGGTCCAGTTGGTTTTGGAATATTTTTCTGGCGGCATCGAGCATGGACATGTGCACGTACACAAAGGGCAGGCAATGCCTTGGACTTTATTTATTTCACTTTCTGTTCACTCGGTCATTGAAGGGATTCCACTCGGAAACATGCTGCAAATTGGGGTTGACCCAGAGAGTCAGGTGCCGTTTAATGGTAGTTTCTTGTGGGGAATTATTTTTCATCAGGTGCCAGTGGCCATTGCGCTCATGACACTTTTATTGGCGACTAAAATCAAGCGCAGTGGGGCTTGGTTGATTTTATTGGCATTTGGCCTCATGACTCCAATTGGGGTTTTGTTGGGGCTTGCGATTACCACCGAACAGTTGGGCATGAACGTTCAATTGATTTTGGCGGTAGTGGTTGGTATGTTCTTACACATCTCAACCACTATTATTTTTGAAACCACCGAAAATCACAAATTCAATTTGCTCAAGCTGCTGAGTATTTTACTCGGAAGCGGCTTGGCTTTGGGTTTGTTTTAGCGAGCTGCTTAGAAAGGAAGGTCGTCTTCTTCTTCAGCAGCAGCGTTTGAACTGGTGCCCGGAAGTGGCTCAGAACCCATGTTCATGGCAGAAGGCCCGTTGCTAGGCATGCCCATTGGTTGGCTTTGACCTTGTTTCTCGATGCGCCATGCTTCGATGGTATTGAAATACTTGACTTCACCTTGTGGGCTGGTCCATTCGCGGCCACGCAAATTAAAAGAAACCTCTACGTTGTCATTGGCTTGGAACTGATCGAGCAAGCTACATTTGTCTTGGGTAGTTTGAAAAATAATATCTTGTGGATACATCGAGGTGGTGTCTGTAACGACGAACTCGCGCTTTTGGAATTTTTCAGAAATGCGTTGTGTTTCTTGGATGACCTTAACGGTGCCTGTGAATTTAAACATGGACTTGTGGTTAGTTATTAAAAGATAAAAGGGTGAGCCACGCTTCTTCTAACTTATTTTGAGCGAGCAGATCGTGGGCGCTGCGATGCAAAGCTGCTTCGAGTGCGCTGGCGTCGTGCTCAAGTTCGAGAAAAAGGGTGGAGAGTTCGAGTAATTTGTATTCGTTGACGTCGGTTTCGTTGGGGAGTTCTTCGATGCCCGCGAGTTGGCCGAGGTCGTTGGCGCTGAGTACCTGACTGCTTTTGATGTCTTGGGGCAGGGCGTCATAGCCAATACCGCAACTAGTGATGGGCTTCTTGATTTCAAACATAGATGCCGAATTGGCTCTGCAATACCAATCGCCGCCCATGCGTGCAACTAAATCGATTTTGTGTTGGTCGATGAGGCCGTTTTCGTTGAGGAGTTCTTCTTGGATATGAAGTTGCACAACTTCGCAAATGATGAGGTTACCGGCGCCTCCTTCTTGACCGAGCTCAATGATTTGATTGACTTTGCATTCGAACTGAACAGGCGCTTGCGCTACTCTAAATGGCGCAACTTTCTCAGAGGCCAAAGGCGTAAAGCCGGCTTTAATGAATTCGTCTACACCTGGTGCGTAAGGAGAGCTCGCCAAGCTCATTTGGTGAACCATGTTGTAGTTCACGACGTTGATGACTACCTCTGGAACAGCTTTGGCGTTGTTGAAGGTGTCTTTGCTTTGACCTGTGCGCCCAGAGCGTGCTGGTGAAAACACCAAAATGGGTGGGTTGGCACTGAATACGTTGAAAAAACTAAACGGCGCCAAGTTGGCGTTGCCGTCAGCGTCTAGGGTAGAGGCAAACGCAATAGGGCGCGGGCCAATAGCACCTAATAAAAGTTGGTGCAAACGCTGGACGGTGAGTTCTTTGGGATCTAGGCTGAGCATACAAGTTCAAAGTTAGCCAAAATTCGTAAATTGGCGTTGTGAAATTACGTACATCTCTCTGTTGTTTTTTACTTATTTGCAGTGCCTCATTATGGGCGCAAAATAAACGCAATGCCAATGGGGAACGCCATGGTAAATGGACTTTTACGGGTAAAGATTATCCGAATAAGAACATCCCCAAAACCCAAAAAGTGGAGGAAGGCAACTACGTCAATGGCCGCAAAGAAGGCGTTTGGACCAAATTTTTTCCGGATGGCGGCGTCCAGCTCAAAGGAACCTACAACAACAATCGTCCGCAAGGAAGCTACACGCGCTATTATCCGAATGGTAAAATTGCCGAACAAGGCGATTTTCAAGCGAATGGTTACAAAGGGCTGCTCTTGCGCTACCACGAAAACGGTCAGTTGGCCTACCGCGCCAATTTCAATAACCAAGGGCAGGAGAGTGGCAAGGTGAGTTACTACCATCCGAATGGCAAGTTGGCCCTGAGTTATACGGTCAAGAACGGAGAAGTTCAGGGGCAAGTAGCGCGCTACAACACAAGTGGGCAGCTGCAGAATTCTTTTGTGGTGGGTCCGGAAGGAAAAATTGGCGCACTTCAAAAAGCCAGCACCCCTCAAAATACACCTGCACCAAAACCTGCCTTAGTGGCCAGTACCAACGTATATCCACCGCGCTTGTCTAACCCCAAAACAAAAGGCCTGCGCTTTGTACCCAACGGCTACAACAAAGTCTACAACGACAACGACGAAATCTGGATGGACGGCGAATTTAAAAATGGCCAACTTTACGACGGAAAGGTCTATGACTACGACCAAGACGGCATCCTTCAAAAGGTGCGGATCTACAAATTAGGCAAGTATCATTCCGATGGTCAGCTCTAATCTTGAGGTTTTCCGTAAATTTACCCCCAAATTAACGACATGAAAGCATATGTTTTTCCGGGCCAAGGAGCCCAATTCTCTGGAATGGGCAAAGACCTCTACGAGCAGTCAGAACTGGCACGTTCCTTATTTGCAAAAGCCAATGAAATCCTTGGTTTTGATATCCAAAGCATCATGTTTGAAGGCTCTGACGAGGCCCTCAAGCAAACGAATGTAACCCAACCTGCCATCTTCTTACACAGTACAATCTTAGCGGCTTGCCTTGGCGAGAGCTTTGCGCCAGATATGGTTGCGGGTCACTCTCTGGGCGAGTTTTCTGCATTAGTTGCCAATAAGACACTCACTTTTGAAGATGGTTTACGCCTTGTTGCCAAGCGTGCAGACGCCATGCAAAAAGCATGCGAAATGGCCCCAAGCACCATGGCCGCCATCCTCGGTCTCGAAGACGAAGTTGTGGAGCACATTTGCGCAGGTATAGCTGGTGTTGTGGTTCCAGCGAATTACAATTGTCCGGGTCAGCTCGTGATTTCAGGCAGCCTTGCGGCCATAGAAGAAGCGTGCACACAACTGAGTGCTGCGGGCGCTAAACGCGCGTTGGTCTTGCAGGTTGGTGGTGCGTTTCACTCCCCACTCATGGAACCTGCACGCGAAGAACTCGCTGCCGCCATTGAAGCCACACACTTTGCGCAGCCAATCTGCCCAGTTTATCAAAATGTCAATGCACAAGCAGTCACAGACCCAGCTCAAATCAAGGCCAATTTAGTTACGCAACTTACCGGTGCTGTCCGCTGGACGCAAATCATGCAAAATATGCTTGCCGATGGTTGTGTCGAGGTCATTGAAGTAGGGCCAGGGAAAGTTTTGCAAGGTCTTTTCAAGAAAGTAGACCGCGAAATCCCTACGAGCAGCGCAACTTTATAAATTTTTATGGAATCTGAAAGTTCTGGGCATCTTGCTAGAAAACATGCTTATGAAGAACTTTATGATGGTGTGGATGCTCTTGGTAGCAGCAAGCACAGTAGCGCAGTCCGGAACCGGTGATGTCATTGGAACCTTTATCAATTTCAGTACCCAGCAACCCGTTGTAGGTGCCAAAGCCCTTATCCGTGAAAACGGTCACGTTTATTTAGCGCTTTCCAACGAAGAGGGGCGTTTTCGCATTGTTGGTGTTCCTGCCGGAACCTATCAATTAATCGGTTGTTTTCAAAAAGATACCACTGCTAAAGTGACGGTAGAAGTCCCGATAGAAGCTTATGGCAATGCGGGCACGGTATATTTTCAAAGCAAAACCCAAGACGTCAAAGCCGTGCGTGTTGGAGGGGGCCGTTACGAACAAGCGCGCATTCGTATCGGCGAAACGCCCGTGACCACCCTTACCGCCAAAGAAATCAAGAACCGCCCTGACAAATTCAGCGTCATCGATATGGTGGCCAACTCCAATTCTGATGTCAAAAAAGACGAAGACGGTGGCCTCATGTTTCGCGGAGCGCGCAAAGGCGACATGATTTACGTACTTGACGGCATCAAGTCCAATGAAGTATTCAATGTGCCGAGTTGTGCTATTGGCCGCGTAACAGTCTACACAGGTGGCTTGCCTGCTAAATTCGGCGACACACTTGGCGGAGCGGTAATCCTAGAAACCAAAAGTTATTTTGACCTTTACCGCGAATGGGAAATCAATCAGCCCGATTGAGTTCAGGGGCTTGGTCATAAGAAATAGCCCACAAAAACAAGCCTTGAGCGGGCACCGATACAAACGCCTCCGAGCGGTCTTGAGCAGCAATGATGCCAGGCAGTTCGGAGGCTTTTATTTTGCCCAAACCAACCTCCACGAGCGTGCCCACAATGGCGCGCACCATGTTGCGCAAAAAGCGATTGGCACTGATCTCAAAGTAAATGCCGTCGTCGGTGGTTTGCCACTGCGCACTGAAAACTTCACAAATATTGGTCTTGACATCCGTATGCGCTTTGGCAAACGACGAAAAATCTTGCGTTCCCAATAAATGTAGGGCAGCTTCATTCATTTGCTCTATGTCCAAGTGGCTTTCTAAATACCAACTCGAAGCGCGTACAAACGGATTTTTGCGCTGATGAATAAAATAGCGATAGGTGCGTTTGCTGGCGTCGAAGCGCGCGTGTAAGTCTGAGGAGACTTCCCAAGCTTGTTTAAACGCCACATCAGGAGCAGTCATGCGGTTGAGCTTGAAAACGAGTTGCTGGGGGTCCCAACTTTGAGGTAAATCGGTGTGTAAAAAATAGTGCTGGGCATGTACCCCTGTGTCTGTGCGGCCGCAGCCCACTACTTCAATGGCTTGGTTGCCGTGTAATCTAGAGAGCACAGTTTGTATTTCTTCTTGTACACTGCGTGCGTTGGGCTGAATTTGCCAACCGTGATAAGCGCTGCCGTCGTAGGCAAGAGAAATGAAATAACGTGGCAAGTTTTTATTTTTCAGTGGATTGTATCACGCCAATTGGCGCTTCAAATAAATTGTAACTGAACAAACCATCGATTTCGCTGACACTTGCCCAAATGACGCGAAGTTGATCGGCAGCAATTTGAAAGTGTGTGTCGTCGAGGGTTGTATTGATGGCCGCGCCCAGGTTAACTGGTGCAGACCATTCTTTGCCTTCGCGTTTGCAAACGAAGATGTCGTAGCCGCCCATTCCCGCGTGGCCATCTGAGGCAAAAAACAAGAATTGGCCGTCTGGCGTTACGTAAGGTGTAGTTTCGCGGCCTTCGGTATTGATGCTGCGCCCGAGTGCTTTGACTTCTGCTTGCCAAATGCCATTGATTTTTTGGGCAACATAAATATCGGTCGCAAATTTCTCAGCTTCGCGGTCCGACACAAAATAAAGCTCTTCTGTGTACGTAAATTCATCGATCCAAACTGTATCGGTTTTGGTTGGTGAACCATCAAAATAGCTAGTGTTCAAGCCGGGAATTTCATTAATGATGCGCTTGTCATCCCAAATGCCATTCGCTTCGGCCGCTAATTCAAAAATATCAGATCCTTGCGTACTCGCTTCTTTGGAGGCGGTGGTGTTGAGGGTGCCAAGCGCAAGAAGCCCGTCTTGGGACACATAAGAAAGCGCGTCAAAACCTTCTGTATTCAGCAGGTCGTTATAGCTGAAGCTGCGCGTCCATTTTCCGTTGTCGTCTAGGGCAGTACTGGCTTGATAGATGTCCTCAAAAAAGCGTTGGTCGTCGGGGTTGAGGTTGGCGCCTTTGGAGTCGGGGTTGCGGGTAGTGAAGTAAAGTGTTTGCCCGTCAGCGCTTAAAATTGGGCCGTATTCGTCGTATTTGGTATTGAGTTCAGGTGCGAGCACTTGACCTTGAAAACCGATGGCTTTGGCTTTTTGTGCCAAATAGAAAGCACATTGCTTTTCAAGTGCTGCAAAACCGAGCAATTCAAAATCTTTTTCTTTTTTGACCAGCGTTTTGGCCTTGGCAAGGTGTGTCATGGCAGTGTTCGCTTGGCTGAGGGCTAATTCAATTTGACTTGCTAAATACAATTCGTCGAGTGTGGTTGCACCGGACAGCAGTTTGAGCGCTTGGTCGCTGTGTTCCTTTGCGTAGTTGTAAGAACGGAGGTCGAATTCGGTTGCGGCGAGCCAATAAAAGGCGTTGGCGTTATTGGGGTCTAGCGCTACGGCTTGTTTGAGCAACATGTAGGCATTGCTACTTTGGCCTTCGTTGAAGAGCGTGACGGCGTTGGCGCAAATGCGTTTGGCCTTGAGTTGGTCTTTTTTGGGCGTGGCCTGCGCAAAACTCAAAAATGGAAGGGTCAGAATGATAAGTAGTGCTTTCATGTATAGGGAATAGAGTACAAAGTAAATAAAACTATTAAAATCCATAACTTTGAATAAAGAATATATGTCAAGCTTGTTTCGCTTTTTTGCCCTTTGTTTTGCTACGCTGCTGTTGCAGGCCTGTTCCTACGGCCAACCTGCGCCAGAAATGGCAGCGCCAGATTATTCCAATTGGGTTACGCTCACCAAAGGCATGGAGTACAGAGAAATCGCGGCGCCCGTCAAATCTTTCATCGGCGATTCAAAATTGTCAATTTTGCGCATGGATCCCTCGCAGTTCCGCTTTGATTTATTCACTGCAACGCAATTCGATTCTGTGCCCAAAGACGTTTCCACTTGGGCAGATACCTTTGATTTATTGGTGGCCTTCAACGCCGGTATGTACAACTTGGCTAGGCCGCTGCAGAGCCGCGCTTACTTGCAATCTGGCGACCATTATAACAACGCTAAGCTTCTTGAAAACTTCAACCTCATGTTGGCTTTGGGCCCGAAACCCAACACCAACCGTTCCAATATTGAAGTCCTCGACCTCACCTGTGCCAATTGGGAGCAAGAAAAAAATAATTTCAGTGGTTTTGCCCAAGGCTTGCGCATGATCGATTGCAATGCGAGCCCCATGAACTGGCAAAAGAAAGTACAGTCTTGCAGCATGCTTGTGGCTGCCGAAGACGAAAAAGGTTGGTTTTACCTCATTTTTACGCGCTCGCCTTATACGCACAATCAAATGATTGGTTTTATGAAGCAGATGCCTGGCGGGCTCCACGATGCCATTTATTTAGAGGGCGGCCCTGAAACCAGTTTGCTCATAGATGTCAATGGCCATTGCATAGAAAAAGTAGGTTCTTGGGTTTCAACTACCTGGGAACGCGACGACAACAACCGTTTTTGGCGCCTACCCAATATTGTCGGGATCCGCAGAAACTGATATCTATTATGTTTTAGCACTGCTTTCACTCATACTTATTTTTTTGAATGTACTGCACCTTTGTAGTGTTCAACGGAACTACACTACTGAGTTTTACACATTCAACTACCGTAACTGGACAATAAAAAAGCCACCTTTCGAGGTGGCTTTTTTATTTTGTCAAAATGGACTTATGACATCCATAAAAAGATGTTATATGAATCCTACTATTTATGAATAGTGTTGCTATTATTTTTGCAACAAATTACTTTTATGGATCTAGTTGATCGTTTTCAGATTCCCGTCCTCGAAGCAATCGCACTGCGCAATCCGCAAGGCACGCAATTAGGTCAGCGCATCATTGAAGGCAGTATTTTTTTGATTGACGAACTCGGCTTTGAGCAGTTTACTTTCAAAAAGCTCGCACAGTCGGTCGGTACAACAGAAGCATCGGTGTATCGCTATTTTGCCAGTAAGCAAAAGCTGCTTTTGTATTTGATCAATTGGTATTGGGGGCGCTTGGAGTGCCGCTTGTTGTTGCAGACGCAAGGTGGCTCAGTGAAAGAGCGTTTAGAGAAAGCGCTAGAGTTGGTGCTTATTCTGAAGGCCACTTCTTTGTCTTTTTCCAGCGAGAAACGGCTGCAGCATATTGTCATTCATGAAGCGCCGAAAGTATTTTTAACCAAGGCCGTTGACAGCGACCACCAAACTGGTTACCATTCCATTTACACTGAAATCGTGCGCTATCTTTCTGACTTAGTGCGCGCGTACCAGCCGGCTTGTAAGTATCCTGAAATGTTGGTGAGTACGCTACTAGAAGGCAGCTTGCAGCAGCGTTTTTTTAGTCAGCACCTGCCCGAAGTCACCAATGCCTCCGAACAAGAAGATGCGGTGGCTATTTTTTATACACAATTATTTTTTAGCTTCCTCGACCATGAATAACGACGTCACCAAACCATTTGACCGCTTTTGGGCACTGCTCAAGCCCGACAGCAAAGACATCTCAGATATTTATTTGTTTGCCATTATTGGTGGCGTGCTGAGTCTTGGCTTACCCCTGGGTATTCAGGCGATCATCAATTTCATTCAGGCCGGAAAAGTGAGCACCTCTTGGTTTTTACTCGTGGGTCTGGTGGTTTCTGCCATTGGTTTTTCGGGCTACATGAATATTGCGCAGCTGCGCATCACCGAAAGCCTGCAACAGCGCATCTTTGCGCGCTCGTCTTTGGAGTTTGCCACGCGCATTCCCAAAATTCAGCTTCGCGAACTACTGCTGCGCTATGCCCCAGAATGGACCAACCGCTTTTTTGACACCCTCACCATCCAAAAAGGCATCTCTAAATTGCTCATCGATTTTACGGCGGCTTCATTGCAAATCCTCTTCGGTCTGATTTTGCTCTCGTTTTACCATCCGTTTTTCATCATTTTTGGCTTTGCACTCTTACTTTTGCTCGTTTGGATTTTTCGCGTGACGGCCAAACGTGGCTTTGTCACGAGCTTACAAGAGTCAAAGTATAAGTATAAAGTAGCCAATTGGCTCGAGGAAATTGCGCGCAACCGCATGACCTTCAAGCACCTGGGCAGCAATGGTATTTTATTGAAGCGCACCGATGACTACCTGCAGGGTTATCTCAAATCGAGGGACGCACACTTCAAGGTACTGGTGCAGCAATACATTTACTTGATCGGTTTTAAGGTTTTAATTGCGCTGGCTTTACTGATTATCGGCGGCCTGCTTGTGCTGAACCAACAAATGAATATTGGCCAATTTGTAGCGGCAGAAATCATCATTGTATTGGTCCTGAATTCAGTAGAAAAATTGATTGTGAGCCTCGAGATGGTTTATGATGTACTCACCGCAATCGAAAAAATTGGCGAAATCACTGATTTACCATTGGACATGCAAGAAGGCTTGATTTTAGAACCAAAGACAGCGCTTAACATCGAAATAGACCAATTGGAATACCAAACAACTTGGAGCCGCACGCCGCTCTTGAGCAATCTGACGTGTCGTTTTGAGGCAGGCAAGTTTTATCACATCCAAGATTTCAAAGGCAATCAGGCCCAAGGCTTATTTCTTATGATTGCCGCTATGGCACTTCCCAATAAAGGCCAAGTCCTGATCAATGGCGTCCCGACCAGTAATTTGCAACCTGAACATTTACGCGCGCAGATTGCCAGCCTCTCTCATCATGACCAGCTGATCTACGGAACGGTGTTGGAGAATATCGCGATGGGCCGCAATTATAGCATCGAAGAAGTACTCGCCGTTGCTACAGCAGTTGGTTTAGACCAGCATGTCTTAGCGCTCACTGACGCATACCAGACCGTGCTCAACCCAGAAGCGAGTACCTTGGATAGACAGCTTATCACATTAGTTATTTTGTGCCGCGCGTTGATAGCGCAACCAGCTGTATTGCTCTGGGATACCCACAACCATTATTTACCCAACGACCAACTAGAAGTTGTTTTGAATCATTTGCAGCAACATTTCAAAGGAACTGTCCTTTTGGCCAGTATTCATGAAAATAATTTATCGCTCATCCACGAAAAATTGATTTTATGTTAAATCTCTCTCCACAAAATCGCAATCAGATCGATACAGAAGGTCTTGTGGCCACACAAATGCTCAATAAGGCACCTAAAAAGCTGTTGCGCAATACCATCTATGCGCTTTTAATTTTAAGCCTCGTTATTCTCTTTTTACCTTGGACACAAAACATCCGCTCGAATGGTCAGGTACTCACTTTGCGTCCTGAACAACGTCCGCAAACCATCAATGCGCTCATCGGTGGTCGGATCGAAAAATGGTTCGTGAAAGAAGGCGACCTCGTCCGGCAAGGCGATACCATTATGTTTATTTCCGAAATCAAGGACGGTTATTTTGACCCTCAATTGGTCGGCCGCAGCGAAGATCAGCTCAAAAGCAAGGAGCTCAGTGTGGTTTCATATAGCGACAAAGTACAGGCGCTGGACGCGCGCATCGACGCGCTCATTGCAACGGGTAAATTAAAGGTGCAACAAGCGCGCATCAAGGCCCAACAAGCTCAGCTCAAACTGAAGTCGGATAGCATTGAGAACCACGCTGCCAACCTCAATTACCAAATTGCCAAAGACCAATACGAACGCTTCGAGAAACTTTACGAAAGAGACCTCAAGTCCAAGACAGAAGTAGAAACCAGAAAGGTTGCCATGCAGCGCGCACAGGCTTCCATGATTGGCGCTCAGCAGAAGTTTTTGCAAAGCCGCAACGACATCATTGACGCCAAGGTTGAATTGAATGCCGTCGAAACTAAATTTCAGGATGAGGTGTCTAAAGCTGAATCCGAAAAATTTACCGCACTCTCGAGTATGTACGAGGCTGAAATCGATGTCAGCAAAATGCAAAGTCAAGTGGCGAATTATTCCATTCGAAACGGGATGTATTATATTTTGGCCCCACAAGATGGCCGCATTGCCAAAACTTTATCCAGCGGCATCGGCGAAACCATTAAACAAGGGGCAGCCATCGCGACCATCATGCCGACCAACTACGACCTCGCGGTAGAAATGTACGTCAGACCGATGGATTTACCGTTGCTTCAGGTGGGGCAGCACGTGCGCATTCAGTTCGACGGTTGGCCTGCAATTGTATTCTCTGGCTGGCCCAATACCAGTTACGGCACCTATGGCGGAACCGTCTTTGCGATCGATCAGTTTGCTAATGAGAATGGTGAGTTTCGCGTATTGGTGGCACCAGATGCGAAGGAGCATAAATGGCCAGAGGCCTTAAGAGTAGGTGGAGGTGCTTACGCCATGCTCTTGCTCAACGACGTGCCCATTTGGTACGAACTCTGGCGAAACGTAAATGGCTTCCCGCCAGACTACTACAAAGCCAAAGTGCCAGATATGAAATCCAAAACAAAATCTATTAAGAATGAGAAATAAGTTCGGCATCCTCGGCTTGCTCTTTTGTGCCCTCACGAGTGTGTGGTCGCAGGACAACATCATGCGCCCCGAAGCTTTTATGCTGCAAGTACTCGAAGGGCATCCGCTCGCCAAGCAAGCCAAGCTCATTCCCGAATTTGCCCAAACTTATGTACTCAAGGCCCGCGGCGGTTTTGATCCTAAATTGGCTTATGACCTCTCCCAAAAATACTACGGAGACAAAATGTATTACAGCTTGTCCGATGCCCAGCTCAAGGTACCCACTTGGTATGGTTTGAGCGTCCAAACGGGCCTGGAACAAAACAGGGGAGTATACTTAGATCCGCAAGGCCTCACGCCCCAAAACGGCTTATGGTATGGCGGGCTAAGTGCACAGCTTGGGAATGGTTTGCTCATCGATGAGCGCCGTGCAGAATTGCAGAAAGCCAATGTTTATGTTCAAAGTAGCCAACTCGAACAGCGCTTGGCGCTCAATGAACTAGTCTTAGAGGCGGGCTACGCGTATTGGGATTGGTATTTGCAATACAATTCAGGTCAAGTACTCAGAGAAGCGCTCGCTGTTGGGGCTGTTCGGCTCGATGCCATGCGCCAGATGGCCGAACTTGGTGATCGCCCGGTGATAGACACCGTTGAGGCCGCCATCCAATACCAAACCAGGGCTGCAGCACTTGCAGATCAAGAGGCAAAATTAGCGGTAGCCACCGCGTTTTTGAACCGCTATTTATGGAAGCCTGACGGCACGCCCCTCGAGCTCAACCCCGCTACACAACCACTTGCGGCTGCAACACTCGTTGGCCAAGCGCCAAAGCCAATTTATACAGGTGCTATCGATTCTATGGTAGCACAGCATCCTTATTTAGGTATTCTTGACTATAAGCTCGATGTCTTAGCCATTGAAAAACGCTATAATCAAGAGCAGCTGAAGCCGCAAATAGAATTGAAGTACAATTTTTTGAATGAACCCATTCAATACAACCCCCTGGCACAATTCTCTATCAACGATTACAAATGGGGCGTTTCGGCCCAAATGCCTTTGTTTTTGCGCAAGGAACGCGCGGCTGTTCAACAGACCAAATTGAAAATAGAGCAAACCACTTTCGAAAGACAAGACCGAATGGCCGAGCTCACGGCTAAAATGCTTTCCGCCCGTGCTGAATACCTCAATGCGCAAAAGCAATTAATCATCTTTACGGAGAATGCTGCAAGCACAAAGAAACTGTTGGCTGCCGAACTCAATTTATTTGAGACTGGAGAAAGCTCGCTTTTCATGGTCAATATGCGCGAAAGCGCTGCGTTCGTTGCGGCCTTAAAGGTATTTGAATACCAGGCCAAATGCGAGCAGTTATGGCTCAAATGGGAGTTCTTACAAGCTAGCTTAGTGAGATAACGCTGTAATAAAGCGGCATTCCAATCGCGATATTGAAAGGGAAGGTCAGGCCTAAGGCCATCGGAATATACAAGCCCGGGTCTGCCTTGGGCGCAGCCAAGCGCATCGCTGCAGGAACCGCAATATAAGAGGCGCTGGCTGCCAAAACAGCAAATACAAAACGATTCGAAACATCAGCCGTCACAAACTGTGAAAGCCAAGCCACCACTATGCCGTTGAGCGCCGGAATCAAAAGTGCAAATGCAGCCATTGCCCAACCGTGCGTCTTGAAAGACTTGATGCGACGAGCCGTTGTCATGCCCATTTCAAGTAAGAAGAGCGCTAAAAATCCTTTGAAGATGTCCGTTGTAAAAGGCGCAATATCTGCCGCCTGCTTGCTATCTGAAAGCAAACCAATGACCAAGCTACCCATGATCATTAAAACACTGCCGTTGGCCAAAGAGTGTCTGAGCAGTTCGGGTAAAGAAAACTTTGTATCGTTATTTTCATAGATGCGCAGCAGTAAGACACCCACAATGATGGCAGGGAACTCCATAAAAGCCATGACCGCCACCATGTGTCCGTTGAAGGTCAAGTTTTGCAATTCCAAAAACGAAAGCGCTGCCACAAACGTTACCGCACTCACGGAGCCATATGCCGCTGCAATGGCTGCCGCATTCGAAATGCCCACACGCTTTTTGATAATAAAAAAACTGTAAAGCGGAATGCAAGCTGCAATGGCCATTCCAAAGACCAAAGACCACGAAATTTCTGAAGTCCAGGGGCTGTGTTGGAGTTCTTGCCCGCCTCTGAAGCCAATGGAGAACAAAAGGTATAGCGATATAAATTTGAAGGAGGACTCCGGAATTTCGAGGTCACTTTTGATCAAAACGGCAACAATGCCGAGTAAAAAGAACAGGATAGTAGGGTTGCTGAGGTCGTGCGATAAAAAGTCTAAGTTCATTCTTTATTTTTTGGATATAATTAGGGATTACAATGCGGGCAATATTGCGGATCTTCCGCCAACAGATCCTTTCTTTTTTCAATCGTTTGATGCTGGCAATGTGCGCAGCGATAGTTGAGATATGCATGCGTATTGGTTGCCTGTTTGCACCAAGCGCAGAGAAGCTGACCACTACGCTCAACAACTGAAAAGTCGGGTGCTGCGCAATTCGGACAGCTGCTCTGCATGCGTCGAATTAGGTCTTGGCCAACTGCAGCAATAGTTTGTTGTCTTTTGGGATTCATGTGCGCCCGCAGGTCAGTTTCAAGCACCCATTTTGGGTGTTTTTGCAGCAATGGCAACAGTTCCTCTTCTTTTGTAAGGCCTTTGGCGATGACCTCACCGTTGTTGGCGTCTTTTAAAACCAAACCTTGTACACCAAATTGAATGCTTGTCAAGAAATCAGTTAATTGCAAACTTCGGAAATCCAACTGCTGATGGCAAAGATCCATACTGACGCTGTGGCCATATATTTCTAGGTTCTGGTCTAGGTCAATATACACAAGCCATTCTTCATTGACGTTCAGAAAGGGGCTGGCTGGATGAGGCCCAAATGAACCTTCGCTGGCAAGTCCTTGACGCTGATTGGCATGGGCCATTCCGGCGAGGCATTTTTCTTTGACCGTTTGCCGCGGACCTTCAATTCTTGGTGTAGTGCCGCAAAATGTACCAAACTTGTCTGTGTCAAAGCCGAACGGCACAAAGAGTTCAACGCTAAGGGGTTCAAACAAAGGCTGAAGAATTTGCTCCTTAAGATGCTTGCTGCTGAGTAACAACTGAGATGGAAACATGGCCATTGATGTGCAACAGGGTAGCGGGGTCTAATGCTTTGAGTTCTTGGATCAGGTTCTTTTTGATGGCTTGTAATTCTGAAAGTCTTTGCTCGGCTTGGGTATCGGGGGCGCCAAACATTTCTCGGTGTCTGAGCGTTTTTTGGGAGTGATAAGCAATTTTTTGTTGAATCAAGTTGCTCAATACCTCAAGTGCTTCCTCAGGATGATAACTACTTTGAATTAATTCAATTTCTTGTATCATGGAATTGATTTTTTTTTTGCAAATTTGGCACATTATTATCATAAATAAATATATAATAAAGATATATCCAACATAAATAAAACTTATGAACTACACACTCAATCAACTCCGCATCTTTTTGAAGATCGTACAAAAGGAGAGCATTACCCGCGCAGCAGAAGCATTGTTCTTAACCCAGCCTGCTGTTTCTATACAGCTCAAGAACTTTCAAGATCAGTTCGATATTCCACTCACAGAAATCGTCAATAAAAAATTGTACGTCACAGAATTTGGGCGTGAGGTAGCTGCAGCTGCTGAAAAGATTTTAGAAGAGGTTTATGCCATCAACTATAAAACATCGCAATACAAAGGGCAGCTCAGTGGTCGTTTACGGATCAGCGTCGTGTCTACCGGTAAGTACATCATTCCTTATCTCCTTGCAGACTTCATGAAGGCGCATCCTGGCGTTGAATTAGTACTCGATGTATCCAACCGCGCAAACGTAACACTCAATTTAGAAACCAATGAAACCGATTTTTCATTGGTTTCTGTTTTGCCAGATCGGCTCAATTTGGAAGAAATTCCGTGCATGAAAAACCAATTGTTTTTGGTGGGTAAAGAACCACTTTCTTTTGCAAAGAAGGGCCCGTGGCACAAAGAGCTCGAAGACATCACATGGGTCAAGCGCGAAACCGGGTCGGCTACAAGAAAAGCACTTGATGAATTCCTTTCTAGCCACGACATTCAGGTCCGTCGCCACATCGAGCTCACTTCCAACGAAGCTGTTAAACAGGCGCTCATTGCAGGGTTGGGCTATTCGGTCATGCCACTCATTGGCATTCGCAACGAACTACAATTAGGTCAACTCACTGTTTCTGCCTTGCCAGATTTACCACTAGAGTCTATGTGGCGCATGGTATGGCCCAAAGGCAAGAAGCACAGCGGTGTAGCGGCAGCATTTAAAACTTACCTGGAGCAAAATATGGCTCCGCTCATCGAAAAGAATTTTGGTTACATCGATGGCCTTACGGCTGTGCCAAAATCCATGATGTAACCCATTCCATTAAAGTGGGGTCTAGGGTTAGTTCGAGGCTTGCATACTCTGCTAAATTGCAGCTTTCACATTGCTGAAACAAGTGATTGGCGCCTTCTAAAATGTAAAAAGTACTTTTCGAAAGAGAGGCAGCACTCATGTTCTTTCTGAATCCTTCTTGATTGGAAAGCGCAGGGACTTGAACGTCCTTACTCCCATTGATTACCAAGAAAGGGAGGTTCAGTTGCGCGAGATATATTTTGCTCTCAAAGGCCAAAAATTGACGAGCCCACTCCTTGTTAAAGAAAGCAGTCATTTGTATTTGTAGATCCTCCTGACTTGCACCGTCTAGCAGTTTGGCTGGAATGCTGTCCCAAACTTGTTTCAACCAAGTCTGATAAAGAGAAGGAAATGTTTTCTCGGAACTTTGAAGCGCAATTTCAGCTCCTTTACTATAAAGTCGTTGATTCCATGAGCATTCTACTTTAGAAAAACCCATGGCTTCTGGGATCAGATATTGCTGATCAATAAGCACTTCCTTGCCACTTGTGCCCACAGAAGCCGCTTCAATAATGCCCGCAATGTCTTTTGTTTGAACGGAAGCGCGCAAGGCGGTCATGCCACCTTCTGAATGTCCGTAGACATAAATCTTGGCTTTTGGAAAGGCTTTATGGAAGTACGCAATAATCGAAACCAAGTCAGTAGCGAAATCAACTTGTGTTGCGCTTTCAAATTTACCGGTGCTCTTTCCAACGCCACGGTCATCGTAGCGGTAAGAGGCGATGCCTTTTCTACCTAAATGATCGGCCAAAACCCAAAATGGTTTGTGTCCTAAAATTTCACAATTGCGGTCTTGTGCACCTGAACCGGACACCATAATAACGAGTGGGAAGGTACTCGCTTTCTCGAATTCTGGCAGGATGAGGTTTCCAGAAATCTTGATTTTTTTGGTCGTAGCGATCTCGATTTCTTGTTCTTTATAGGGGAAGGGTGCTTTGGGTTCTTGTATTTTGCCTGCCACTTCTTTCATGGTTTGCACTTCTTTGTAAAACACAGCCTTCCAGGTCAGACCTGATTGCGCCATTGTGCCTACCAATGAGTCTCCTTGCAGTTTGGCAGCGTAGGTGAGGCCAATCATTTTCCAGCTGAACCAAAGGCTGTCGCTAAACAACGCGTAGTCTTCCATGGTTTGTGGCTTGAGCTTGGGTTGGTCGGGTATTGAAACCACAATTGAGCCGTCGCGCCCGATACCTTCAACTTGTAAATCCATTAACAAAGATTTGCCCGCTACCTGAAAATTGCTGTGCCAAGTGCCTTGAATTTGTGCGTAATAAGTTGATTCAATAAATGGAAGGATGAATAATAAGACAAGGTAGTTCAGCTTCATTTTTTTCATAATTAGGTTGTAAGAAATTGGATCAACAAATTAATAAATTAACAAATCAAGATTTATATTCAGGGAATAAGCTTAGAATCCCTTCTTCAGAAGCTGCGCAAATACCGCGTTCTGTTATGAGGCCGCTCACCAAACGGGCAGGCGTCACATCAAAGCCGTAGTTGGCTGCAGGGGTGGTTTCGGGGCAAATCAGTACGGGTTCTATTTTACCTGCTGCCGATTTACCAATTACATACTTGACTTCATTTTGGTCGCGTTCCTCGATCGGAATTTCTCGGAGGCCGTCGCGGATGTTCATGTCGAGGGTCGTGGAGGGCAACGCCACGTAAAATGGAATGTTGTTGTCTTGGGCAGCAAGAGCCTTGAGATAGGTGCCTATTTTGTTAGCGACATCGCCGTTTCTGGTGGTGCGGTCTGTGCCGACGATGACGAGGTCTACCATGCCGTGTTGCATAAGGTGCCCGCCAGTGTTGTCTACAATTAAAGTGTGGTCAACGCCATGACGCGTGAGTTCGTAGGCCGTGAGGTTGGCGCCTTGGTTGCGAGGGCGCGTTTCGTCGACCCATACGTGCACTTTAATGCCCTTTTGAACAGCTTGATAGATTGGCGAGGTAATCGTACCCCACTCAATGCAACCGAGCATTCCGGCGTTGCAATGTGTTAAAATTTGTACGGGCTCGCCATTTTTTTGGGCAGCAATGGCCTCGATGAGTGGCAAACCGTGCACGCCGATCATGCGGCAGGTTTCGATGTCTTCATCAACAATCCGCTGCGCTTCTGCCCAGGCACCCTCCACAAAGTCTGTAGCTTCGTCTAGGGCATGGCGCATGCGGTCTAGCGCCCAAAATAAGTTGACTGCCGTTGGACGCGATGCCCTCAGCGTACTGAAAGCCTCATCTAAGAAACTGCCATCTAGGCCTTCATGGACCATTTGGCGCACAGCCAGGAAAATTCCGTAGGCTGCGGTAGCGCCAATAAGCGGAGCTCCGCGGACGGTCATGTTGCGAATGGCCAAGTCGGCGTCTTTGTAGGTTTGCAGTTTCACCACCACAAACTCGTGTGGCAATTGACGTTGGTCAATGACTTCTACATCGCGCTGTGGGGTGGTCCAGATGGTTCTAAATGTTGTTGACATAGGGCATATAAATTAAAAAAGCCCGTTTGAACGGGCTTTCTGAGTTTGTATTAAAGGCCGAAAGCCGTTTTGATTTGGTCTACGTAATCGAGTTTTTCCCAAGTGAAGAGCTCTACTTCGCGGCTCACTTTGCTGCCGTCTGGCGCTGTAAAGTGTTTGGTCACGACCTCATTGGTGCGTCCCATGTGGCCATAAGCTGCCGTTTCTTGGTAAATAGGATTGCGCAATTTGAGGCGCTGCTCGATGAAGTAAGGGCGCATGTCGAAGATTTCGCCGATTTTGATGGCCATATCGCCGTCGCTCATTGCTACTTTAGAAGTGCCGTAAGTATTGATGTACAAACCACAAGGCTCCGCTACACCAATGGCGTAAGAAACCTGCACAAGTACTTCGTCGCACAAACCTGCTGCCACCATGTTTTTGGCAATATGACGCGTTGCGTAAGCTGCAGAGCGGTCTACTTTAGATGGATCTTTTCCGGAGAAAGCACCACCGCCGTGCGCACCTTTACCACCGTAGGTATCCACGATGATTTTGCGTCCGGTCAGGCCGGTGTCACCATGAGGCCCACCAATTACAAATTTGCCCGTTGGATTGATGTGGTAGGTGATGGCGTCGTCGAATAAAGCTTGCAAAGCAGGCTTGAGTTTCGCTTTTACGCGTGGAATCGCGATTTCGATGATGTCTTTTTTGATTTTAGCCAACATTTCTGCTTCTGGAGCGAAGTCGTCGTGTTGGGTAGAAACAACAATAGTGTCGATGCGTTGCGGCACGTTGTCGTCGGAATATTCGATGGTGACTTGCGATTTGGCATCTGGGCGCAAATAAGGAATGAGTGCCGCTTCGTTGTTGCGAATAGCAGACATCTCTTCTAAGATTTTGTGAGCCAAATCTAAGGCCAATGGCATGTAGTTATCTGTTTCTTTGGTGGCGTAGCCAAACATCATACCTTGGTCACCAGCGCCTTGGTCTTCTGGGTTGCTGCGTTCTACACCTTGATTGATATCAGAAGATTGTTCGTGTATAGCCGATAAGATACCACAGGAATTGGCATCGAACATGTATTCCGATTTGGTGTAACCAATTTTGCGAATGGTTTCGCGGGCAATTTTTTGAACGTCGAGGTAAACATTAGACTTCACTTCGCCTGCCAACACCACCTGACCTGTGGTTACGAGGGTTTCGCAAGCAACTTTCGAACTTGGGTCAAAAGCCATAAAGTTGTCGATGAGCGCATCTGAAATTTGATCAGAGACTTTATCTGGGTGTCCTTCTGAAACGGACTCGGATGTAAATAGGTATGCCATGGGCTTCAAATATTAGGTCGCAAAGTTACAAAATAAATTTGCTTTGCTCGCGCGCTTTTCTGCGCAGCAAAGGATTGGGTCGGTAGCGGTCTTCGCCGTATTCGGCAAACAAAGTTTCAAGCCGCTCGAGTACCCAGACTGCACCGAGTTCGTCTGCCCATGCCAATAAGCCTTTCGGGTAGTTGACGCCTTTTGTCATGGCGAGGTCTACAGCCTCTGGGCTGGCCACTTGCATGAACACTGCATCAGCAGCTTCATTGATCAAGAGTACGAGAATGCGCTCAAAAATTTGTCGACCCAAGTTGTGGTCTTCGGTAGGAGCAGGTGCGGTGCTGTCTTCTTTGTAGTCGTAAAATCCTCTGCCCGATTTTCTGCCTAGAAACCCAGCTTCCATGTGTCGCTTTTGGGTAAAAGACGGCTTGAAGCGCGGGTCGTAGTAAAATGCAGCAAAGACGGTTTCGGTGACCGTATAATTGATGTCGTTGCCGATGTAGTCCATGAGGGTGAAGGGGCCCATCTTGAAGCCGCCAATTGTGGTCATGGCCCAATCTATCGTGGCAAAGTCTGCCAAGCCTTCTTCGTAAATGCGGAGAGCTTCTCCGTAAAAAGGCCGCGCTACTCTATTGACAATAAAACCTGGCGTGTCTTTACACACCACAACGGTTTTGTACCAACTGGTGATCAATTGTTCAATGCGTTGGGTGTTTTCATCGGATGTAGCTACACCAGGAATCACTTCAACGAGTGGCATGAGCGTGGCAGGATTGAAAAAATGAATTCCCATGAAGCGGCTCGCGTCTTGTAAACAGGCACCAATAGAGGCGATGGATAAAGAAGAGGTGTTGCTGGCCAGTACGCATGTGGGCCCTACAACTTGTTCGAGCTGCTGAAAAACTTGGTGCTTGATACCCAAATTTTCGACGATGGCTTCTATGACCAAACTCGCTTGGCTGTGTTCGCTCAGTTGGGTCGAAAACTGAAGGTTTTGCAGGATTTCTTGCCCTGATTCAGCTGAAAACTTGCCTTTTTCAACGAGTTTATCGATACTTTTTTTGATTTGTTGCTCGGCGCGCAAAAGCTGCTCGGGGTTGGTATCGCTCAAAACAACTTTATGCCCAGCTTGGGCGGCTACTTGGGCAATGCCGGCACCCATTGTGCCCGCGCCAATTACACCAATTATTTCTTTCATTTTAGTGTCCTTTAAATTCAGGGTTTCTTTTCTCGAGAAAGGCTGTGACTCCTTCTTTGAAGTCGTGCGTTTGCCCAGCTTCGGTTTGCAAGACTTCTTCGATATGTAATTGCTTTTCTAGTGAATGATTCAAACTCAGGTTGAGGGCTCTTTTGGTGAGTCCTAGGCCTTTGGTGGGCATTTGTGCCATTTGGCTGGCGAGTTTGGCCACTGCTGCACTGAAATCTTCGTCGGCAACGGCCTTGTAAATCATGTTCATTTGTTCGGCGTCTTTGGCCATTACTTTTTCGCCGGTCATCATGAGTGCCGTTGCTTTTTGCAGCCCAACCAAGCGCGGCAATATGAAGGTGCCACCCGAATCTGGAATGAGTCCAATTTTTGAAAAGGCTTGAATAAAAGAGGCGCTTTCTTTGGCCAAAACGAGATCACAAGCCAGTGCAATGTTGGCGCCAGCACCTGCAGCTACACCGTTAACGGCAGCAATAACAGGCTTTTCGAGTGCGCGTATTTTCAAGATGATCGGGTTGTAATGTTCGGCCACAATTTGCTGTAAGGCTGGGCCTTCCGGATCAGTTGCTTCAGAGAGGTCTTGCCCGGCGCAAAAGGCTTTTCCTTCTCCGGTTAACACAACTACTCTGATCTTGTCATCAGAACTACAGCGGTCGAGTTCAGCTTGCAATTGCAGGGCCATTGTGCGGTTGAAAGAATTGAATACAGTTGGTCTGTTCAAGGTGAGGGTAAGGACGCCCTCTTCAAAATGAGAAATAATTGCTGACATATTTTTTTTTAAGATTGATAGCGTTTGAGTAGGGCCTGTGCGCGTTCTTTTAAGGTCAAGCGCAGGCTTTCGGGTTCGAGTACCTCAACTTCGCCGGCGTAGCCGAGTAGACTCCGGATAAATTCTTCTGTGACTAAAATGCGCAATTCAAAAATGCTGTAAGCATCTTGCTTTTCAAGTAATTTTTGGGAGTGATGAAAAGCTTGCGTCTCGATGTAGCGCGCTGCAATGGCATCGGCTTTCAAGACGATGC
Organism: Crocinitomicaceae bacterium; assembly: GCA_021738405.1. Lineage (GTDB taxonomy): Bacteria > Bacteroidota > Bacteroidia > Flavobacteriales_D > Crocinitomicaceae > UBA952. The sequence continues at coordinate 24,338 of JAIPCC010000015.1, forward strand.
GCAGCGCGGCACCTTTAAAAGCGGTAATGCCGATGGCGTCGCGAAAGTAATCTGTGGCATTGAAATCTGCGGGTATTTGTGCGGCTTCGTCTAAAAGTTGCAGTTCGGTCATGCGGTCTAGTGCAAAAGTCGAGATGTCTTGCTTTTGAAGGTCAAAACAAATGAGGTACCAGCGGTTGCGGTACTCCTTCAAAAATAAGGGGCTTACTTTTCGGGGTTTAGACTGTTGTTGCTGAAAACTTGTATACATAAACCACACGCGTTTTTGCGCCTGTATACCTTCTAAAAGCGTCGGTAAGTATTCGTTGCCGCCTGTAGAAACCGCCGCTTCAAATTGGATGTATTTCGACATTTCTTGGCTTTGCTCGCCCACTGCTACGCGGTCTACAATTTTGTCGATAGCCATGCCAAATTGCTGAAAAAAAGGCACTTCTCTAAATTGTTGGAGCGTAGAAACTGCGAAGCGAATAGAAGCAAGTTCGTCTTCGGAAAGCGGAACATCATTGATACTGAAATCGGGGTCTTCGTAAAAATAGCCGCCATTTTTTTTGCTGTAGCGAATGGGGGCGTCGTGTTCCATTTTCATCGTGAAAAGGTCTTTCTCGATGGTGGAAGCGCAAATGTGTACGCCTGATTCCGAACCGAACAAGGCGTCCTCACAAGCAGATCTGAGGGCTTCTTTAGACGGATGCGGTTTGTATTTGTTGCGCAGCATTCTGTCGATGATGCGGTAACGAATCAGGGCATTTTTAATGTGTGGCATTAGTGGTTTTCCAGTTTTTGCTGGTAGCCAAAGAGTTCAAAAAACTTGATGGCCTTGACAACTTCGTAAGGTACGTCGTCTTCCCAGCTATGTGCATTTGCTTTGATTTTACTCAAGACGTCGTCCGAAAGGATGTGCAGTAAACTGGTGTCGTATTCTTGCAAGGCGGTAATCTTGTCATTTGCTTGCATGTAATTGAGCAGACCAATCAAGTTCTCGGGTAGCTTGATATTCCCTAAATGATACAAGCTGCCGTCTTCAACATTGATGGCCGGATAGATATACAACTTGACATTATGTCCAAAACCGCGTCCAAATGCCTCGAGCAAGCCACCTGGTAAATTGTCATAGTACTTCTCGTCAAAAATGATGTGCAAATTGTAAATGCCCATAATGACGCCAACTAAGTTGCCACGTGCAATTGAAGAGAGGTACTCGAGCATTTTGTAGTGCTTGAGGTAGTTGGAAACCATTACAGTATAACCCAAAGAACCCAATAGTTCGGCCCGGTCTAGGAAGTCTTTATCGGAAATTTTGCCATCGGCGGTGAGGTCCTTGAGGGTGAGTTCAAAAACAACCTCGAGCTGTTCTGGCTTGACGCGTTTTTCTTTGGCAAAGGCTGCACGTGCGCGCTCGATCATGTCGATGTGCACTTTGGTAACGGGTCTGAACCGACCTCTCATGAGCAAGATGTTTTTCTTGTAGAGGGCCGTAGAGGGTTGCATCACATTTTTAGCGAGGTCGAACATGGTGGCGTTCGTGATGCCGCGTCTGACCAAGTTGAGTGCAATAATGCGGTTGTCTGTGTCTTCAAAATCGGGTCCCGAAATGCGGAGCATATCGATTTCCATGCGGTCTGGGGGCAAGCGGTGCACAATGCCATCGATGAAGTCGTCGATATTGCCCGATTGAAAATAGCAGGCATAAATGAGATTGACACCTAAAATACCAAGGGCTTCTTGCTGCGCTTTGTGGCTGTTGTCGTGCATTTTGATGTGCAAAATGACGTCGTTTGGCTTTTTGTTGAGCCCTAATTGAAAACGCATGCCCACCCAACCTTGTCCTTGATTGGTTTTGTGGTAATTGAGCGATTCTACTGTATTGCAAAAAGCAAAAAAGCAGGCGTCGCGGTTCTTGACTGGCAAGATATCCTGGAGGTGCTTGAATTCTGTCTGAAGCATGGTGAGCAAGCGCTCTTCGCAAACGTAGCGAACGGTTTCTCCGTACATGGAGTCCGATACTTTCATGTCGTAGGCAGACTGCGTGTAGGCGATAGTTCCTGAGCTGCCGCCAGCCTTGAAAAATTAGCGGCCACTTCCTGACCTGCGCCAATTTCTGCAAAACAACCATAGATGTCTTTGGTTAGGTTGATTTTTAGGGCCTTGTCTTCGGTGGTTAAACGACTTGCGCTCATGTTAGTGTGGGTCTTTGAAATTCGGATTTGAAATATAGGAGTTGTCTGTAAGGGTAAGCAGAAACTTTTTGAGCAAGTATTTTTCTTGCGCGCTCAGTTGAACGCCGCCCTGATTGGCAAACTCGATCAGTGGGTCAATGGTAGCGGACATATGTACGCCACTGGAGTAGTGTTCGATCACTTCGTCGAGTGTCTGAAAACGACCGTCGTGCATGTATGGCGCGCTGAGTGCAATATTGCGCAGCGTAGGTACTTTGAATTTGCCGTAGTCTTCGGGGTTGTTCGAAACTGCGCCGCGCCCGAGGTCTGAGAAATTGGCGTCTAAGCCGTTGTTGCTGTATTTCTTGACGCGCATGAGCGGCCCGTTGTGGCAGTGAAAGCAATCGGCGCCATTGAGGCTTTTGAAGAGGTCGTAGCCAGCCCATTCCTCTACATCTACTGTTTGCAAAACGTTTTGTTCTTGTGCGGTGAGTGACATGCCGTTTTCGTATTTGTACATGACATCGTATTTCGACGATGCAGAAATCATGGTGCGGATAAACTGCGCAATTGCTTTGGTGACCTTTGTGGAGTCGATGCCTGGTTCGCCAAAGGCACGGTAAAATTTATTGCGGTAGTTGATGTCTAGGTTGAGCTTATAGACTGCGTTGGTCCAGCTTTGGTGCATCTCGATTGGGTTCGGAATGGGCTCGAGGATTTGTTGTTCTAGTGTGGAGGCGCGGCCGTCCCAGAAAAAGAAGTTGTCCCAGCCGAGGTTGATGAGCGCCATGGAATTGCGGTTGCCGGCAATGCCGTCTATGCCCGTTGAGTATTTGTTGGGGTCTGAAAAACTGCTCTGCGCTAAATGGCAAGATGCACAGCTCATGGAGTCGTTGGCGGAGAGTCTTTTTTCGTAAAACAACCAGCGCCCCAAGTCTACACCCTCTTCGGTCATGGGGTTGTCTGCCGGGATGATCATGTCCGGAAAGTGACTTGGAATCTCTAAAGCATAGGGTGTAGCTTGAAAGTTAGCCTTGTCTTTTTTACAAGCGCTTAACAACACCAAAAAACCTAAGAGAAATAAGAATCCTTTCATTAATAGGGGCTTATGGCGATTTTAAAGTTGGCGATGACTTTTTGCGTAAGGGCTTCTTGTCCGGCAGCGGTGTGGGTGAGGTTTTCGGTGCTGAGGTTGATGCTATTGACGCCTTGTCCTAGAAAGGCGAGTAAGTCGAGTTTGAGTTTGAATTCGCGTGTTTGGTTGCCGATATCGGTCCAGTTGACAGCGTTGAATTGGAGGTTTTGCGCATAGGTGTCGGTACCGATATGGAAACTAAAAGAGAGGTCGGGGTAGGTAGTGCCGTCTATAATTGTATCTACTTTACCTTGGACATTCATGAAGATATAACCCGGATTCCAGCCCCAGTGCATTGGGCCGGCATTGCTGATATTGAGGGGGCTTTCGTTTGGAAACGCACTCGGGTCGAGGTGATTGAGGCTGCTGTCTACACCGAGAATGGCACTTAAGTTATTGAACTTAGCGTAGTCTCCTTCTTTTTTGAAAAGGAGGCTGCCCGTTTCACGGTAGTCTAGTAAGGCGGCCTGATGCAATGCGTTGGAACCGTTGCCAAATAGGGTAAAATAGCACTTGAGTTCTGTGAATTTGATCTTGTAGCCTTCTTGGGTGGTATAGATGCTGTCCATGTAGAAAGGGAGCGCCCCAAAGACGGGTTGCATACTGACTTGAATCTGCGCTTTTGGAGCCGTGGGTTTGTCGTCGCCACAAGCAGCGAGCAGCAAGCCAAAAAAGATCACTAAAAATGTTGGTCTCATCTAACAAAAATACGTCAAAACGCTCAAAATGTTCTTAATTTTAGGAAAAGTTCAGCCCAAATTCAGCTAATGCCCCAACCTTCTTCCAAAGCCTTACGCGTTTATGCCGCATCAGCGGGTAGCGGCAAGACGCATCGTCTTGTTTTAGAGTACCTTAAGATTTTACTTTCCGATGCCAACTACCGTCAAAAGTTCAGGCATATTGTCGCCATGACCTTTACGAATAAGGCGGCCAACGAAATGAAAGACCGCATCCTTCAAACCTTGAGTGGTTTGGCCTACCCCGCAAGTGCCAACTCTAAAACAAAAGCGCTCCAAAAAGACCTCCTCGACGAAACGTCACTCACAGAAGTACAGTTGCAGCAACGCGCGGCGGGCGCACTTCAGGGCATCTTGCACCACTACGAAGATTTCAATATTTCTACCATAGATAAATTCAACCTGCGCCTCATTCGTTCCTTTAGTCGCGACCTCGACTTACCGGCCGATTTTGAAGTGGTGCTCAATGAAAAGCTGATCCTCGACGAAGTCCTAGACCTACTCATTGCGCGGCTTGGGCAGCCCGATGCGCAAGAACTCACCCGCTGGATGCTCTCTTATGCCCGAACAAAAGTAGCGGAGGGCGAATCCTGGGACTTCAAAAAATCTTTGCTGCACTTTTCGGAGGTCCTGAGCAAAGAACGCAACGCGAAAGAAGTGGCGCAGCTGCTCACCAACACCTATACACCCGATACCTACAAAGAATTTCAAGAAAAAGCCGAGCGGGTTAAAGCCGACTTTTTAGCCGAGTGCGCCGCAGTTCATGCGCTTGCCGCGCCTTTCAAGGGGGCAAATTTCAAGACTGCAACCGAGCAAAAACGCATAGATGCATTTGTGGAAGACCCAAATTGGGGGCTAGGCAAAAAAGAAGGTTCTTTTTACGCTCCCAAATTCAAAGAAAAGCTCGAAGAGAACTTTTACGAGCTCCCGTCTGCGGTCAACAATGCACTTCTCGAACTCGAAACAAGTTATGACCAAGCTTTGGGGGCCTTCAAACTCCTCGAAACGCAGCGCAAAAATTTTTACGACATGGCCTTGTTGCAATACGTAGCGCAGCAAACCAAGGCCCTCATGACTGCGCAGCAGCAAATCCGTATTTCAGAGTTCAATCAGCTCATCAGTCAGTTGGTGCAAGGTGAACAAGCGCCATACATCTACGAGCGTTTAGGGATTCGCTACGAACACTTCTTGCTCGACGAATTTCAAGATACCTCCCGTTTGCAATGGGTCAACATGATTCCATTGGTACTCGAAGCCATTTCTTACGAGCGTCCGAACCTCATTGTCGGCGACGCCAAACAAAGTATTTACCGCTTTAATAACGGTTTGGCCGAACAATTCGTCGCTTTGCCAAGTCTCTACAATCCCGAAAACGACCCTCAAATGGCCCAAAATAGTGCGCGTTTTGAGGCCAGTGCAGCAAAAAACAGCCTTGTAGACAACTACCGTTCTGCTGCTCAAATTGTCGAGTTCAATAATGCGCTATTCAAGCAATTAGCGCTTGCCTTGCCGCCGCAGCACCAAGATTTCTATGCCTCACTTCATCAACATCCCAAATCGAACAAGACAGGCTTTGTGCAAATAGAAAGCCTCGTCAATGACCTCCCCGAAGCGCTCCTCCACGAAAAAATCCGCAACACCATCCAGCAAGTTTTGCTCGACGGCTTTAGGCCTTGCGATATTTGTGTGCTCACCGAAACCAACAAAAAAGGCAACGCAATTGCCCTTGCCCTGACGCAAGTAGGCATGCAAGTGGTGTCGCAAGACTCACTCTTGTTGGTTTCCAATCCATTGGTGCAATTGTTTTTATTGTATCTCAAGAAGCGCGCAAAGCCTTCCAACCCAACACTCGGTAAGCGCTTGGCAGAAGCGTACTTGCGCGCCAAAGGTAAGTTTGAGGTTGCGAGCTATATGTCTTACTTTAAGACCTATGAGAAGGAAGGCAAGCAATTGCGTTACTTTGATGAAAATGCTTTTTACAAAGCCGAATTTGGATCTGAAGAAGCGCTATTTATGCCTTATGAGCACCTTTTTGACTTGCTGCAGAAAGTAGCCGCATGTTTTCAAATCAACGATACCACCGAGCCTTATGTGCATCATTTTTTCGATGTTGCTTTTCAATACCAACTCAATCGCAACGCGGAGTTATTACCTTTTATCGAATTTATTGAGCAAAACAAAGACAAACTAGCCCTACAGATGCCCGAGTCTACGGAGGCCATCCGCATCATGACGATTCACAAAGCAAAAGGCTTGGAATTCCCTGTGGTGCTCATGCCAAGTCTTGATTTTAGCATCATCATTTACGGCATGTCTAAGTTTTTGATGCAGGCTGGTGAGGGCTTGGCCTATTCGTTTCCGTCCGACGCCATTCCCGAATTCAGGTCTTTCAAAGAAAAAGAACTCGCGGCCATCTACCTCGATAAACTCAACTTGCTTTATGTAGCCCTCACCCGACCAGAAAACAGGCTCTACGTTTGGAATCACCACAAAGCCAAAGGTTTTGGTGCTCAAATTCACGAACAACTGCTTGTGCACCCCGACCTCAGGCTACAAGAAGAGCATGTCTATGTATCCGGACAAGCCGTTCCAGAAGTGCGCAGCGAGGCGCAAAAAGCAACTTTAGAGGCAGCGAACACTAAGTTTTATCATCCATTGGCACTACCAGATCAGCTGTGGTATCCTTCTTTGGTGTTTAGAACACCGGATTTAGAGCAGGTGCCAGATCAACTTTTTGGATTGGCCTTTCATCGCCTCATGGCGCTCTGTTCGGCATCAAGTCAAGTTCCCGCTGGGCTGCAAGCAGCTTTGCAAGAAGGCTCAGTTGCTCAAGATCAGGTCACCGAACTCAGTGCAGCGGCAATGCGTTTTTGGACACACGTAAGTGCCCAACATCTAGAGGAAGGTATTTTGGAAGAATTCAATGAGCAGCGCATCATTGCCGATATCAATCAAATGAAGCAGCCCGACAAAGTTTGGCTCAAGCAAAATGAAGTAGTTGTGATAGACTTCAAGACAGGCCTTAGACAAGATACCCACATGAAGCAAATTATTTCCTATGCCGAGCTCTTGGAGTCGATTTTTAAATTGCCCGTGCGTCCGTTTTTATACTACACGCAACTTGATCTATTCTTGGAGTTGTGAGTCGAGACCAGCTAGCTCTGCCGAAATCTTTAAAAATGTATAGACCAACGGATGCGGGAGGTCTCGGGTAGAGGATATCTGCGGACAAAAACTAGAAGACAAAAAGTAAGGATGTGCTTTGAGGGTAATGATTTCAGGATCGTCAAACTGATTGACGGCTTCGATATCGATGAACTCACCAATTAATTGCTCGAGTAGTTGAGGATACATGCTGTAGCGCGTAGCACTCAATTCTACCGAACTACAATTCTCATACAAGCGTTCCATGGCGCTTGTTTTTGGAAGCACATCGATGCGTTCAAAGTGATTGCTATTGACGAGGTTCTCAGAAATGAGCTTTTCGCCATACGGATTCATGTTATTGGCAGTGATGAGGTAGTCAATGAAGATTTTAAAGCAATCGCCGGTAGCAAAGACAGGTATGTTGAGCTCAACCAGATGACGGAAAACGCCATTCAAAAAAAATGGATTGAGGTAGGGGCCAGGTGCCACCCAAATGCCGTCGTATTGTTCGAAGACAGTTTTCTTGAACTGCAGCGCCTCATTGACTTTGATCCAGTAATAATTGATTTCGAGTTCTAAGAATTCGGCAGCGTGGTCCAAGGAAAGGTTTGTCGCGTGGTGCGAATTGTAGGTGAAGTTGTAGTCGCCTATGATTGCTATTTTAAGTGCTTCACTCATTCAGGCGTTTTAGTTCAACTTAAGTTTAGCGCTTGAACCAACTGCGAAGCTTGGCGTTGTTGATTTGGATCGATTCTTCCACTGCTGTTTGTGGATCTACGTACCAAACTTTACAACTGAAAGTCACTTCAAACAAAGAGTAATCTCCGGTGCCATCCGAAGCTTGCTTCAAAATAGTGAAGTTTGCTGTTTGGCCTGGGTCTGTTTCGCGAGAAATCCAGAATTTACCTGTGTTGTCGGTGTAAGAAACCTGAACGCCATTGATGCTATTGGTAGCAAGTGTAGTAACGTCTTTGAAAGGCACTGGATTGCCAGAGTTGGTCATGTGAAAATCATTGAACATCGGAAGCGTTGGAGTGGTGCTGCCGGTTGCGTCCCACTCGAGTGAACCAAAAGACAAAGAAATGTTTTGTGGGTTGGCCATTGAAGCAATGCCTGAAGTGTAAATAACTTTAGAAAGGATCGGTGCAACATTGACAATTTGGGTGTCGAGTGCAAAGCCAAGGTAATTGTTGACGTTTTGTGTGAGCTCAACTTGCGTGCCGTTGACATAGCCAACGAAGCTTGCGTTGAGGTCTACTTTATTGCTTGGCGGTGGAATGATTTCGTGTTCGATGCAGGCTGAAGAAATCAGAAGAAGTAAGGTGGCTAAGAAAGCAAAGCGCGTCAGTTTCATGCGTTTGTGTTTAGGTTACAATAACTCAAATTTAGTTCTATAAACGGAATTGTCCAAAAAAAGATGCCTTAGGCTTGAAAAAAGGTTGTTTATTGGGTCTGTAGAAGCTGCAGAAAGTCCTGAAGAGTTTGGGGGTGGAGTGGTGCAGCACCCTTGCAAATCAGTGCAAAAACTTCTTGTGCTTTGTGTTCAGAACTTTTTTTAGCGCCTTTCTTTAAAGTGAGTGCCGACCAAGAAGTTTGAATGTACTCAAGCCAATTTTCAGGGTTGATATCTGGCTGAATCTCTTCTGAATTCCACTGGAAATGAAAAAGGTTCCAATCGTCGTGTCGAAAATCAAAAACCGTGATGAAATCATTTCCAATCTGAAGTAAACCAGGCATTTGGTTGTATGCTTTCTCAAGGACAATATTGGCAAATAGATCGATGAATTCTTGGGCTTTTGTAGGGTTGTCAGAGGCGAGTTGGCGCCATTCGGCGTCGTAGAGTTCGTTGATAACCAGAAAATGCTTGAATTCTGTTTCGAGTTCGCTTAACTCTTGTGGCGTAAGTGATCTAAATTTGAGCATTATTCTGCTTCGCTGATCTTGACTTCTAAACTGATGTCGAGCACTTCATCTACGCTTTTTTCGGTGATGGCTTGTTCGAGCTTGAATTTGTATTTGCCCTTGAAGGGCACTTTGCGGCGTTTGAAAATGAGCTGATGCTCAACGACGGTGCCAGATTTTTTGCCAATCCAGTTGCCGTTGGCGTCTGCCGTTTTGATTTCGTAAGGTTCGCGAACGCTTTTGCCAAATGGCGGGGTGGTGCGCAAGAAAATCCAGAGGTTATTGTAGGCGTAATCTGTGGTGCTGCGCAGCGTAAAAATGAAATCGTAGAGTTGGGTGGTGTCTTCGATATTGACTTCAAATGAAGGTTTTACACTTTGCGTCCATTGCTCGTTTTTGAAGCGATAGGCTTTGGTGTAAATAGCCTCTTTGGTGCAACTTGCCGTTAGCAAGCTCAGCAAGAAAAAAACACTAACTAGCTTTTTCATTTTTTGGCCCTCCGGGGTTCGGTTTGCGGGGTTTGCGATTGGGTCTTCTTTTTTTATTGTTATTGTTGCTGAAAGATTTTTCAAAGCGCGTGAGGCTGTCTTGGCCTACAACATTCTGATAACCAATTTCTTCTACTTTTTCTTTCACTTGTGCAAAGTCGGCGAGGTCTTTGGGCTTCACGCCGTCTTTGTTGAGTTTTTTGATCTCTGCAACGCGCTCAGGGGTGAGTGCAACCATGCCGTTTTCACCTTTGTAAGCGTACCAAATGATCCGCTTGAAAACATCTGTTTTCATGTGAACGGCATCGCCTTTTTCGGTCTGTAGCTTGCTGTCTGGCTTAGGCATAGACTTAATGGCGTCTAGGTACATGTCGAGTTCATAGTTGAGACAACATTTAAGTTTGCCGCACTGACCCGCTAATTTTTGTGGGTTTAAAGAGAGTTGCTGATAACGCGCCGCCGATGTGGATACCGATCTGAAGTCGGTGAGCCATGTGCTACAGCAGAGTTCTCTACCGCAAGAGCCGATTCCGCCGAGGCGCGAAGCTTCTTGACGCGAGCCAATTTGACGCATTTCGACACGCACTTTGAAGCGCTCGGCCATGTCTTTTATGAGTTGCCTAAAATCGATGCGACTTTCTGCAGTGTAGTAAAACGTAGCCTTGCTGAGGTCTGCTTGGTACTCGACATCTGATATTTTCATATCGAGTTTGAGGTTTTGAGCTAAGGTGCGCGATTGGGTGAGGAGGTCGCGTTCCAAGGTGCGTCCTTTGATCCATTTATCGATTTCTTCCTGATTGGAGATGTGCAAGATTTTTTTGCACTCCATGGTTTTGAGGTTGGGGGCCTTTTTCTTGACTTGAATACGAGCGAGCTCGCCGAGGGCGGAAACCACACCGATATCCCATCCTGGGGAAGTGTCCACAGTTACGACATCGCCGGTTTGTAGGGAAATGTGGTCTGCGTTTCTGTAGAAAGCTTTGCGTGCATTTTTGAAGCGAACCTCTACAAGTTCGAAGGTGCTCTGACCAGCTGGTAGGCTGATGTTGGCAAGCCAATCAAAAACTTCGAGTTTATTGCATCCGCCGCTGCTGCATGTGCCGTTGTTTTTACAACCTTTTGGTGTTCCTCCACCGCTACTACATGACGCACAACCCATTTGATTTTTTTGTTGTAAAGTTAATAAATAAAGTCGTTTGAACTACGCCTGATGGATGTAGCGCATCGTTTGAAAACAAAGTTGCGTAAATAAGATGCGTGCATTGGCGTTGCGGTCTATCTGAAAATAGGCGGCGTCAAAGGTGCTCATGAATTCTCGGATGTTGTTGCCTGAAATAAATGGCGCAAATTTTTCTAAAAACGCAGCTTCCTCGCTCGAGACTTTGGTCAGCAGATCGCCCATATAATTAGTGAGCAAGCTTTGGCGCATCATGTGGAGTGCGTATTGAATAAATAGTTTTTGTCTTTCCTTGCCAATGGACGCGATGTCGTCGGCCCAATTCATCATGGCCAACACTTCTTTTTTGTAGCATACGCGCATGAGTTGGATGAATTGATTGCGTTGTTGGTCTTGGTCATCTGAAGTAGCCAAATAAGACATAGCGGCAAGTACAGAGCCATCGGCAAAAGCGGCAATTGCATCGGCGTTGGTGCGCGTTTGACTTTTGGTTTGCTGCAAATAAGCACTGAGGTCGTCGGTACTGATTTTAGGTACCCTAATGAGTTGCGTGCGGGATTGGATTGTGATCATGAGCTTGCTGGCATCCTCACTCACCAATAGAAACAAGGTTTTGGCGGGTGGTTCTTCGAGTATCTTGAGCAACTTATTGGCACAATCTGCATTCATTTCTTCTGGTTGCCAAATGATCATGACTTTGTAGCCACCTTCGTAACCTTTCAGACTCAGTTTGCGGATGATTTCTTTGCTTTCTTCGGTGCCAATAATGGGCTTGCGCAGTTTGGAATCGATGCGTTCGGTCCAGTCGAAGAGGTCAAAATAGGCCGATTGTTGGAGTTGAGCGCGCCAATCTGCCAAAAATAAATCAGAAGTTTTGCCAATGCTCAGCACGACAGGAAACACAAAATGAAGGTCTGGATGCTGGAGCTGCTGTACTTTTTGACATGAGGCGCAGCGTCCGCAGCTGTCGTTTTCGCCGCGGTCTGTGCAAAACAGATATTGACTAAAAGCCAAAGCTAAAGGCAAACCGCCATAGCCAGCTGGGCCTTGAAGCAACTGGGCATGTGCAATTTTGCCCGAATTGATCTCTTGGATGAGTTCTTGCTTGAGGGTTGTTTGACCTATGATTTGCTGAAATTGCACCCTCAAAAATAGCGAAAAACCCGCAATTATTCGGCGTTCCCCTTCAAGAGCAGCACGATTTCACCTTTTGCCTCATGTTGAGCGAAATAGCTTTGAAGTTCGGCGAGTGTACGGCGGTGATACGTTTCAAATTTTTTGCTGATTTCCCTGACCACACAAGCTTCTCGCTGCGGGTCTAGCCATTCGCACATTTGGTTGAGTGTTTTGGCAATGCGGTGCGGTGATTCGTACAAAACCACAGTTCGGTTCTCTTGGGCGAGTGCTTGAATGCGTGTCTGTCGGCCTTTTTTGTGTGGCAGAAAGCCTTCGAAAACAAATTTGTCGCAAGGAAAGCCAGAAGCGACTAATGCGGGTACAAATGCCGTTGGGCCAGGCAGACATTCAACTTCAATTCCTGCCTGAACGCAAGCGCGCACCAATAAAAACCCAGGATCTGAGATACCCGGTGTGCCGGCGTCAGAGACCAACACACAAAATTCGTGTTGTTGAATCAGTTCGACGGTTTTCTCTAAAAAGCGGTGTTCGTTGTGGGCATGAAAGGCCAAGACCTTCTTTTTGATTTCAAAATGATTCAAAAGTTTGTTGGTCACGCGGGTGTCTTCGGCAAAAATGAGCGGTGTTTCTTTCAAGATGCGCAAGGACCGAAGTGTAATGTCTTCTAAGTTGCCAATTGGGGTCGGGACGAGGATCAGTCTGGGCATATGATTAAGCAAAAACCGCGCGCACCACTTCTTCAATTTTGGTGCAAGGGATGATTTCTATTTGGTGTTTGTGTCCTTTGATGCCTTTGGAATATTTGGACACGATGATTTTTTTGTAACCGAGTTTTTCGAGTTCACCCAAGCGTTGCTCTAGGCGGTTGACGGGCCTGAGCTCTCCGCTGAGGCCAATTTCGGCTGCAAATGAGATGGTTTTATCTATAGCGAGATCGGCGTTGGAGGATAAAATAGCCATGGCAACTGCTAAGTCAATGGCGGGGTCGTCTACTTTGATGCCGCCGGCAATATTCAAGAAAACGTCTTTGGCGGCCAAGCGAAAACCGCAGCGTT
>JAIPCC010000079.1 GCA_021738405.1 Crocinitomicaceae bacterium
TTCATGCTGCAAAGTTCTATACTTTTTGAAGTCTAAAAAATGACGATGGTCAGCTTTCTGAAATTGGCTTATTTTTCGTACATTTGAGAAGCAATACGACTCCAATGCTCGAAAAATCGCACAAACATGTCACCTGTCAAACTTGTGCAGGCCGTCAAAATTCTTTACTGAATCATTTTTGTTCTGATGAGCTCGATCACCTCAATTCTCATCGCGCGTGCAACTACTATAAAAAGCACCAGGCCATTTTTCTAGAAGGTTCTTTTCCAAGAGGAGTGTATTGCATCAATCAAGGAAAGGTCAAGATTTTCAAGCGCGGAGACGAAGGCAAAGAACAAATCATCCACATCGCTAAAGCTGGTGAAATGGTGGGTTTCAGGGCAATGTTTACCGAAGAACCCTACAAAGTGGGCGCCGATGCATTAGAAGAATCGAATATTTGCTTTATTAGCAAAGAGGACTTCCTCAACCTCATGGACACCAACCCTGTCTTGCGCAACGGCATCATCAAAGAATTATCCAAAGAACTCGCTGATCGCGCCGATTTTATAACCAATATGGCTCAAAAATCTGTCCGAGAGCGCTTGGCCTTCACCATGCTGATCCTCCTCGACGTCTTTGACAACGAACCCATCAACTTAAGCCGCGAAGACCTCGCCAATTTTGTGGGCACCGCCACCGAAACGCTCATTCGCCTCATCAAAGATTTCAAAGAAGAAGGAATTGTAGAAGTGCAGACGCGTAAAATTCATGTCCTCGACCGCGAGCGCTTGCTGCAAATTGCAGGTAAATAACTAGCCGAGCACCAAGCAAGCAAAATTCTCCAACAATACATGTCCAAAATTTCCGGATACCTCCGGATGAAACTGCAGTCCATACATTGGTTTTTCTTTGTGTTTCATGGCTTCATTGATACACACATCAGAACAAGCCAGCAAATCAAAGCCATGAGGCACTGAAATGTGTTCGCAGTGGTCTTCTTGCATTTCAAAAACATCGGGTAGTCTTTCAAAGAGGTTGTCGTCCTTGATGAGCTCAATTTCTTGAAAACCGCGGTCTTCGCGCATTTTGGAAACGCGTGCACCATGCAATAAGCCAATGATTTGATGACCAAAACAAATGCCCAAAAGCGGTCTGTCATAGGTTTTGATCCAAGAAAGGTGCTGCAAATAAGGACTTGGGTCAATATCGGTCAAGAGGATAGGCGCTCCAGAGATGACTACGCCTTCAAATTGCGCTAAGTGCTCAGTTGTGAAGTCCATTAATCCAAAGACCTGCACGTCTATGTATTCTTCAAGCTGTTCGGCAATTAGCGGCGTTTTAGCGCTGCCGCAGTCAATGAGGGCAATCATGTTGTTTTCTTGTGAAAGACACAGCTGATGGCGCGGTGGTCGCTGCGGGTTTGTTTTTGAATCTGAAATTGTGACGCACTGAGCAATGGGCTGTAAAAAAGGTAGTCGATGCGCCCAGCGGGTAGTCTGCCCACATAGGTAGTGCCCAAGCCTTTGCCGCTTGCGCTAAACGCATCGAGGAGCGCCAGTTGGAACTGGTTGTAGGTGTAAGACATTGGTGTGTCATTGAAATCGCCGCAAACAATCACTGGATACGGTGAGGTCTTGAGGTGCTCTACCACTCTTCTGGCTTGGTCGGCGCGTTTTTCAAAGGCGCCGCGCAATTTGCGGTACACGGCAAGCGCACCTTTTTTACTGCCGTAGGCTTGCACTTCATTACCTTCCATGTTGGGTTCTGCATGTAGGCGGATAGATTGCAAGTGCACGTTGTAGACCCGAAAGGTGTCCGAGCCTTTGACGATATCCGCAAAAATGCAATAATTAAAATCTTGAACGCCTTGTTGCTCGAACATGACGTCGCCACGTGCGATCATGGGGTATTTAGAAAACATGGCAATGCCGTAGTTCTCGCGGGTCCGGCGTTTGTGCGCACTGCGCTCGTGGTAATCGCGGGTTTTCATGATCAAATTGAGTGAGTCTATGACCTCAAAATCGGTAGGTTTGTCTTGTCTGTAGTATTCTTGAAGGCAGAGTAAGTCGGGTTCTTGACTCCGGATGAATTCAAAAATCTGATTTCTGGAGTCTAGTGCGTCGCT
The DNA here is from genome assembly GCA_021738405.1 of Crocinitomicaceae bacterium. GTDB lineage: Bacteria > Bacteroidota > Bacteroidia > Flavobacteriales_D > Crocinitomicaceae > UBA952. Next base: position 2,108 of record JAIPCC010000079.1, read on the forward strand.
AAATGAAGGATTGAATAAATCAAAAAGCCGTACGTTGTAGCTCAGTACTTTGAGGCCGCTTTCTTGCTTTAATTCTGAAGTACTGGTGCTTAAAGAGAAATTTCGAAAATGCAGCTTGCCACCGATCAGGAGCACTACCAAGCAGTAAATAGCCCATCTGGATCGAAAAACAGCCCAAAGGACCAACCAAACAAGCGTCAATACCAAGAAAATGGGATAAGTGAGCCCGAAAAAGGGCAGCGAAGGAATGGTAGAAGGATGAATATAGGGCGCCAAATAACTCAACAGCAAGCCGATGAGGCTGAGTGCAGTGGCCAATTTAAAGGGGCTTGCTAGTAACTTGAAACGCTTTTTAGACATCTTTGCTCTGTTGAAATAAAAAGTCTTTTTCTGCTTTACTCAAGGCATCATAGCCTTTTTTTGAGATTTTATCGAGGATGGTGTCGAGTTGTGTCTGTCGGGCTTGTTTTTGGGCTCTAAATTGCTCGTCCGTCAGCGGGCGACCTCCTTTTTTGACCTTGAGGTGGCTCTGATTTGAACGTAAATTGATGCCCAACCATGGTCTTGACAGGCGTATGTGCCAAAATTGTTGGATACTCCAGATGCCAAACAGGGCTCCGCCAATATGGGCAAAATGCGCAATTTGATCGGCGGTGCCAATAGAAGAAAGATCCTTTAAAAAGAAAAAGAGGGCGAGCATATAAATGCGCAACGGGAAGATGCCAAAAAGTTGCACTTGCAGTTGGGGTTGCGAAAACGCAAGCGCCATAAAGATAGCCATGATGGCACCCGATGCGCCAACAACTGTAAAACTTCCGCCCTGCAAAGCCGGGAACAAAAGTGGCGCTACTATTTCTGTTAGATTACCTGCCAAACCGCCAAGGAGATACAAATGCAATAGGCGCTTGCCGCCAAAATATCGTTCGTAGGTTTGCCCCGCAAAGTACAAGAATAGCAAGTTTCCAAAGAGGTGCCAAAGGCCAAAATGGGCAAATAAGGAAGTGATAAGTGTCCAAGGTTGCTGTGCCAAGCGGCTCAAGTCTGTGGGGAGCGCAAAAATATACGCTTCAAGCGCGTTTGCACTTGCTTGCAAGCGTTCAAATACACCAATTAAGGTGATCAAAAAGAACACAGCAAGATTGGCCAACACGAGTCTGATGGTCATGCTGCCGCTGCGGAACTGCTGCTTAATATGTGCTACAAAAGGATTCATCACCAGAAGTTTGAACGGTCTTTTTTACGCCACACCAAGACGAGAATGGCTCCGGCTACAGCGCCTCCGATGTGGGCGAGGTGCGCCACGTTGTCGCCAGCTTGTTGCTGAAAAGAAAGATACAACTCCCATAAAAAGTAGGCGGAGACTAAATACTTCGCTTTTACAGGAATGAAAAAATAGAGTCGGAATTCTGTGTTCGGAAAAAGAATGGCAAAGGCTGTCATGATGCCAAATACACCCCCTGAAGCACCCACCATTGGTATTTTGACCTTGTCTAGGTATTCATTCATATTTAGAATGAAGGATTTTGATATTTGGATATTTTCATGATTTAAATAGTTGTTTACTTGCTCGTTGAAATCTCCATTTACATTCAAGCGGTGCTTGAGGAAGAAATCGAATTGTTCGATGTCGAATTGCTGGGCAAGCATGGACTTCAGTTGCATGATTTCGATAAAGCCGATCATGTTGTAGAGCGCAAACGAACCCATTGCACATACGACGTAAAAAATGAAAAAGCGCTTGGCACCCCAGATGTTTTCTAGATAGGCGCCCAGCGTGACGAAGAGCCACATATTGAAGAAAATATGCAAGAGGTTGTTGGTGTCGTGCATGAAAAAATGCGTCACTACTTGATAGGGCTCAAAAAAGGGAGAGTTGATGTAATGTGCACCCAACGACATTTCTAGGTCAATGCCTTGGTTTTTAAGCAGCCAACTCGCTACAAAAAAAGCGATGTTGAGCAGCAAAATATTTTTAGTGACTTGCGGGATATTTTGAAACATATTTAGAGTTTTTTAGCCAGTTCGTCAAAGCCCAAGGTAAACATAATGGGTTTCCCATTGGGGGTGGTGGTGTGTTGCGGGCACTGAAAAAGGGTGTCGATAAAATGCTCTACTTCTTCGTGGTGTTGGAGCCTGAAGTTTTTAGCACCTAAAAGCGCGAGTTTAGCGACAATAAAATGCGCGACATCGCCACTTTCAATATCAGAATAGGTGGCGGCATCGGTGAGTTCGTCAAGGCAAGTCTCCAAATCAAGGGAGGAGAGTAGGGCCGGAACTGCCATGATTTGCAGTTGGTCTTCATGGAGCTCAAACGCAAAGCCCAATTGGTTCCAGAGGCTTTTTTGGCTCTGCCAAGTGAGTTTGGCTTCTTTGGCTAAGCTTCTTTCGATCGGAAAGAGCAATTGTTGAGAAGCCAAGGGCTGTGACACAAAATGTTGGATGAGTTCATCGAAAAGCATGCGGTTTTTGGCGCGGCGGATATCGATGATCATGAAGCCCGATTTGGTGGGGCTTACGAGGTATTTGTCGTGGAGTAGAAACTGCTTGGCGGCGGTCTCTTCTTCAAAAATTTGTTGGTTTTCGGTCGGCGCCTGCTCCTCAATTTGATAGAATTGCTGCCAATCTTCTGGGCTAGGAGGGGTGCTGCCGAAGCCTTCTTGTTGCAGGGCTGCGCTAAAGTTTTTTGAGCCGCCGCTACTTGTGGCTTTTTGATGAACCGTGCTCTGAAATGGATTGTAAGACGGATTGACTAAAATTTGCGGCGCAACAGGATCTGATTTTCTGACCTCCGACGGCACTTCAAAAGCGCTTTCTGACTCGAAGTCTAGGGTTGGGAAGATGTTGTGTTTACCCAAAGCCTGCCTTACGCTACTCAGTAAAATTGAATAGATAAAGCGGTCTTCTTCGAATTTGATTTCGGTTTTGGTCGGGTGGATGTTCACATCAATTTTGTGCGGATCTACCTCCAAAAAGATGCAGTAGCTCGCGTGGTGTTTTTCGGAAATCATGCCGTCGTAGGCTTTGGTAATGGCATGATGAAAGTAAGGGTCTTTGAAAAAGCGGTCGTTGACAAATAAATATTGCTCGCCTCTGCTTTTTTTGGCCATTTCGGGCTTGCCTACATAGCCACTGACGCGCACGATGTCGGTTTGTTCTTCTATCGGGACGAGTTTTTCATTGCTGCCCTTGCCAAAAATAGCAGCGATGCGCATGCGGCTGTTGCCAGCTGGAAGTTGCAGGATATCTTGCCCGTTGTGTTGAAAACCAAACTGTAGTTCGGGATGAGCCAAGGCCACGCGTTCAAATTCGGTTTGGATGTGTCCGAGCTCAATGGCATCGCTTTTTAAGAAATTGCGACGCGCAGGCACATTGTAAAAAAGGTTTTTGACTTCAAAAGAAGCGCCTTGCTGGCAAATGACCTCTTGCTTGTTTTTGATTTGATTGCCCTCGATATCGATTTGAACACCGGTGTCTTTGTCTGCTTGCTTGGTTTTGAGGCTCACGTGGGCAATTGCTGCAATAGAAGCGAGTGCTTCTCCGCGAAACCCTTTGGTTTGCAAGGCAAAAAGATCGGCTGCGGTTTGGAGTTTGCTCGTGGCGTGGCGCAGAAAACACTTTTCGGCGTCTTGGGCATCCATGCCTTTGCCGTTGTCCAGCACCTGAATGAGTGTTTTGCCGGCGTCCTTGACCACCAATTGAATTTGTGTGGCGCCCGCGTCTACTGCGTTTTCAAGCAATTCTTTGACAACCGAGGCAGGTCTTTGAATGACCTCTCCGGCGGCAATTTGGTTGGCGATATGATCGGGCAGTAAGTTGATGATGCTCATGCGGGCTCACGTTGGTTCGTGCTGAACAAATGTAAGCAATTCCGCCGAGTTGACAGGGGCTAAATCCGAACGATTGTACCTGAATAGGTTGTTTTTTCGTTGGGTAAAGCTTCTTGCAAGACAACTTTCCAGATATACGCTTTTTGAGCAGGCACCAGCTGGCCCGTGCGTTGGTCTATGCCGTCCCAGGCATTTTGGGCATCTGTAGTTCTGAAAACAACCGCGCCATTTTCTGGATCTAAGATGAGCAACTCAAAACGCACATCGCGAATGGTGAGCGCGTAAGGCATAAAGGTGGCATTGCGCTCGTCGCGAGACTCCGGATTAAACGCATTGACAGCAAGCAAGTTGTAGTCTTCATTGGCCGTCACCTTGATTTTTTCAGTGCTCTTGCAGCCGTCTAGTTGGGCTTCAGCAGTGATGGTGTAGGTTTGTCCTTTGAAAGCCATTAAATCGACGCTGCGGCTCTTTTTGTTGACCAACGTACCATTGGCGCTCCAGGTGATATCGCTCCCATTTGTTTGCAAATTGACGCGAATGCGCGGCGTACCATCTTCATAATTAATGGCGTCGACATCAAGAAGGAGTTTAGGACCTTGGCAATTGCTTGGTAATGTTGAGGTTGGTGCATTGTTTTGCGCCATTTGAACCTTTGTTGTTTGGCTAATGGTCGGGAGTGGTAATGGGGTGGTTATAGCATTTATTTCGGATAGGGTACTGAGGGTGTTGCGTTCCTGTTCTGATGGCATTAAATCGATGTAAGGTGCCGAAAAAGAAGAACTGATGAGTTGAGCTGTTGTTGCATCTGGTTGGCTAAATGAGGTTGGATTGCCAACTTGTTGCTTACTTTCTGTTTGAGTTTGAGCCGCTAGTGCTGGCGAATTGCTTTTAACCTTTTTCGGAGTGGTTATTGCCTTTTGGGAGGCGGTGTTTTTGGCCGGTTTTTGGTTTTCGCTCGAGAGGCTAGACCACCCAATAATGCCCACAACAAGTGCAAGCATGCTGGCGATGCCGAATTTACCGAGCCAAGAAATGCTGGATTTGGCTTTCGGGAGCTTTTTGGACAGCGCGTCCCAGGCTTTGGGGTCGTAGTCGAAGGAGTAGTCTTCTACGAGTGACTTTATTTTGGATTCAAATGGATCTTTCATCGTTTGTCGAGCTGAATAAATTGTTCTTTTAAATGGCGTTGCAAATTCATTTTTGCTTTTGCTAAATTGGATTTTGATGTTCCTTCGGAGATGCCGAGTAGTTCGGCAATTTCTTTGTGGCTGCGCTCTTCGATCACGTAGAGGTTAAAAACCGTGCGATAGGCGGGCGATAATTTGGTGATGGCTGCTTGTGCAAGCTCGGCCTTGAGTTGGGTGTGCGCAAGGAGTTCTTGTACTTGCATGGGGTCTTCGGCCATCGATTTGAAGTCGTTGTCTTGGTCAGACAAAAACGGATTTTTTTTGGCCTTACGCAAATGATCTATGGCGGTATTGCTCACAATTCTGCGCATCCAGCCCTCGAGTGAGCCAGAGAAATCAAAATGTTCCAATTTGTCAAAGACCTTTAAAAATGAAACTTGAAGCACCTCCTGAGCGCTGTCGCGATCGCCAATGTAGCGCATGCTGACAGCCATCATTTTACCGTAAAACATAGTGAATAGGCGTTCTTGCGAGCGTCGCTCACCTTTGAGGCACCCC
>JAIPCC010000016.1 GCA_021738405.1 Crocinitomicaceae bacterium
AGACACCGAAGCACTCAAAGGCCAAGACCGCAAAAAAATAATGGCTGGTTTTGAAGCCCTTATGAATCAAAAATACCAAAAGATTACCGAAGGATACAAAGCAGAGGGCGAAGCATTTATGAACGCCAACAAGAACAAACCTGGTATCAAGACCACGGCGAGCGGCCTCCAATACATGGTGCTCAAAGAAGGAAAAGGCCCTAAGCCTGGCCGCGACGCACGCGTCAAAATGAGTTATGTTGGCATGAACCCCGACGGCAGCATCTTTGACCAATCGCCTACTGGTGAAGGCATCAGTTTTGGACTAAACGAAGTGATCCCAGGCTGGACGGAAGGCGTTCAACTGATGAGTGTAGGCAGCAAAATTCGCTTGTTTGTACCACAAGAACTCGGTTATGCTGGCAATCCGCCACAGGGAGCAAACATCAAGCCTTATTCCCCGCTTATTTTTGAAATGGAACTTATGGCCATCGAAAAAGCAGTTGCTCCAAACACGGCCATGCAGATGCCTAGCCCAAGACCACAATAATCCGTAACTTAGACCATGCGCTTTTTAAAATTTCTCTCCATTTTTGTTGCAGGTGCCTTTGCCCTAAGCTCTTGTGAAGAAGACATCACCCTCGATGGCGACTTCGTCGAAACTGCAGTTGTCTATGGCCTACTTGACCAAGCCGACTCCATTCACATGATCAAAATTACCCGTGCCTTTATTGGCCCAGGTTCCGCCCTCGACATCGCTCAAATTCCTGACTCCAGTTATTTTGAACAAGTAGAGGCTACGGTTTCTGAAGTCGTAGACGGTCAAGTGATACGCACATGGGCGCTCCAAGACACCATCGTTCAAGACAAAGACACCAACGGCCTTTTTTATGGCCCAGAACAAAAAGCGTATTATTTCAAGACCCTTCCAACGGGCCCACTAGAAGCCATTCAAACATCAAGTAACCCGATGCTGAGCTCACTGAAGCCAACAGCAACCTATCGTTTCAAAGCCATCATCAATGGTGGCGAGTTTGAAGTGAGCGGCCAAACAGAACTCGTTCGTGGCATGACCTCTCCTTCGGCATCTCAAAATTTTACTTTCAAATTTGCCGACGATCCAGGAGAATACATCTCCACCGGAGTCGCCATTTCCAATACGGGTAACTCCTACATCACTAGCGCACACCTAGATGTCTTGTTCAACGAGCACCAAGGCGCCACCATTTCAGAAAAATCCTTCCGCTGGAAACTCGGCGAAGCGGCAGCTGAACCCTACACCTCGCGCACGTACTCAGCGGTGGGCCGAACATTCTATGACCTCGTCAAAGCCAATGCAAGCAACAACCCAGCGATAGACAAGCGCACCTTCAAAGCCATCCGCGTCATCCTTACAGGCGGTGCCGAAGAACTTTACAACTACATGAGCGTCAATTCGCCAAGTTCAAGTTTGGCGCAAAGCAAACCAACCTACACCAACCTGAGTGTCACCAACGGCAAGCGCGTAGTCGGCATCTTCTCCTCGCGTCAGACCGTAACCTACTACAAACCCTTTTATACTTCTCCACAGCAAGCCTACATCAGAGCAATCGATAAAAAATCGACCCGCGAGCTTTGCAACGGCCCGATCACCGGATTCTTGCTTTTCTGCTCCAACCATCCGGGCGATAACGTCGTGGGGCAAGAAGAGTCTTTTGCTTGTAACTAAATGACCGAACGCCAGACACTCTTTGCCGATGTCTTGTTGCCGGTCCCGATGCGGCAGGTTTTTACCTATCGCGTACCCTTTGAGTTCTATGACCTCATCAGAAGTGGCCTGCGCGTCTTGGTGCCTTTTGGCAAAAACAAACTCCTGACCGGGCTCATCACGAACGTTCACCAAACTGTTCCTCAAAACTATCAAGCCAAATACATCGACACTATTCTAGACGAGCAGCCCATCATTACGGGCAAGCAACTCGCTTTCTGGGATTGGATCAGCACGTATTACATGGCACCCATTGGCGACGTCATGAACGCCGCGCTACCCGCCAACTTCAAATTAGCAAGTGAAGCCAAATTTTGCTTGCATCCCGACGCGCCGCTGCAAAGACCAGAACTCAGTACGCGCGCAGAAGAAATTCTAGAATTGCTAATGGTACAAACACAAATGAGCAGCAAAGAACTCACTGAGCGTCTGGGCATCAAAACGATACAACCCTACCTCAAGAAACTCCTCGAACTCAAGCTCATTGCCAGTGCAGAAGAAGTCCAGGAGCGCTATACCCCCAAAACACAACTCTTTATCTTTTTGCACTCAGATTTTCAGCAAGAAGAACAACTCACCGCTTTTCTCAATACCCTAGAACGCAAGCCAAGAGCTGAAAAACAAGTACAGGCCTTACTGCGCTTTATCCAATTGGCCACTGAGGCTGGCAGCTTAGCAGCTCCTGTATCCAAAACGCTTTTGCTCAAGCACGACATCAGTGCATCGGCGCTCGCTACGCTAGAAAAGCAGGGCGTCTTTCAAATTGAACGGCTCCAAGTAGATCGGCATGCCAGCGTGGGTGAAGGAAAGGGTGCTTTCAAGCCACTCACCGAAGTTCAGCTCACCTCGCTGCAAGAAATCGAAACGGGTTTTGCGCAAAAAGATGTCTGTTTGTTTTACGGCGTAACTGGCTCAGGCAAGACCGAAATTTACGTCCAACTGATCCAGCAATACCTAGATTTAGGCAAGCAGGTGCTATTTTTAATACCCGAAATTGCGCTCACCACCCAACTGATCGGGCGCCTTCAACACTACTTTGGCGATTTAGTGGGCGTCTACCACAGCCGCTTCAACCAAAACGAACGCATTGAAATCTGGAACCACGTGCTGGCCAATGACCCGCACAAATTCAGAATTATTGTCGGGGCGCGCAGCTCTGTTTTCTTGCCCTTTGCCGACCTCGGCTTGGTCATCGTAGACGAAGAACACGAAGCGTCTTTCAAGCAATACGACCCCTCTCCGCGCTACAACGCCCGAGATGCCGCTATTGTACTGGCCAAATTACACAGCGCAAAAGTTTTGTTGGGTTCGGCCACGCCATCCATCGAATCGTATTCAAACGCGAAGCAAGGCAAATACCATTTAGTCCAACTTGCAGACCGCTACAAAGGACTGCAATTGCCGCTCATGATTTGCGCCGACCTCAAAAGAGAAAAGCGACTCAAAAACATGCAATCGCATTTTTCCAGTCTGCTGCTCGATGAAATGAAACAGGCGCTGGCCAAAAAAGAACAAATCATCCTGTTTCAAAATAGACGAGGCTACACCCCTATTTGGTCTTGCGAAGTTTGTGCCTGGACGCCGCGTTGCGAACACTGCGACGTCAGCCTCACCTACCACAAGCACAGCAATATGCTCAAATGCCACTATTGCAGCTACACCACACCTCCTATCGGTTCTTGCACCAACTGCGGCAGCAACCGCCTACGCATGATTGGCTTTGGTACCGAAAAAATCGAAGACGAACTCCAACTCATCTTTCCGAATACCATCTTCAAACGCATGGACCTCGACAGCACGCGCTCCAAAAATGCCTATGAAGAAATCATCGACAACTTTGCCAACCGCCGCATCGACGTCCTGATTGGCACCCAAATGGTCACCAAAGGCCTCGATTTTGACCACGTCTCATTGGTAGGCATCCTCGACGCCGACATGCTACTCAACCGTCCCGACTTCCGCGCCTACGAACGCGCCTTCCAACTGATGTCTCAGGTGGCAGGTAGAGCAGGTCGCAAAGAAAAGCAAGGAAAGGTCGTGATTCAAAGTGCGCAAGCAGATCATTGGGTACTCGAACGCGTCATGGCCCACGACTTCATTGGCTTTTACGACGTCGAAATCGAAGAACGCGAGCGCTTTTTCTATCCGCCTTTCTACAAAATAATCCAACTGACCCTCAAACACGAAAAAGAAGAAGTGGTGCACGAAGGCGCCCAATTTCTCGCCGACCAACTGCGCGAAGTCTTCAAAGAACGCGTCCTAGGCCCCGAGTTCCCGATCATCAAGCGCATCCAAAACAAATTCCTCAAAGAAATCAAACTCAAAATCGAACGCGGCGCACCCGACAAAAAGGTCAAGGCCAAAATCCTCCAAGACCTAGACGTCTTCTATCAAAATGTTCGCTTCAAAGGCATTCAGATCAGTATTGATGTGGATCCGATGTAAGCTACTTTGCTAAGCCATACTTTTCTATAAGCAACTCATTGAGCGTGCGCACCATAGCGTTATCTTTCTCTAAATCATACATCCGTTGATTAACGGCCTGATGCGTAAAACTGAATAGGAGAAAAAAATCATAATTCAAGACCTCTGAAATCACACTAAGTAAATCGGTGTCTATTGAGCTGCGCGTCAAGATTGAATAAACATTCCCCCTCGACTTATTGATCTTCTTGGCAAATTCCGTAACCGAAATATCACTCTGATCCAGCACTCTCTTGATTTCCTGACCAATATGCACTTCGCCCATAGCGCAAAATTGATAAATGCTTTGCTTATTTTCTTATACATTACGCTCATATATTAGTACATTTATGTATAAAATTATTGTACATTTGAACTTGTATTAAAAATTTTAAAATTAAACCAATGAATCTTTTTACAAAACTTGCCTTTTCAAGTGCCTTAGCGCTTGGCGTATTCAGTTGCGCAAAACCCGGATGTACTGATCCTGAAGCAGTCAATTACAATGCCTCTGCAAAAAAAGACGACTACTCATGCGTCTACAAAGAAAAACTCATTTTCTGGCAAGATTATGCAACATCACAATTAATCCAAAACGCCGGAATTTCTGGTTTATCTATTTACGTTGACGGTCAGTTGGTTGGTTCTACGCTTGCATCCAACTACTGGACCGGTGAGCCAAGCTGCGAACAATCTGGAAATGTAAACACCGTAATTGATATGGGATATCTTACCACTAAAGTAATCGAATATGAGTTGCGCGATAACAACGGAAATGTATTAGGTACAGAATTCTATACAATGACTGCAGGTGACTGCAACATCATCAAGTTGTAATATATTTTAAAACCATTTATATCAAACACAATGAAAAAACTACTTTTAATCATTATCCTTCTTGGCGGTTTTACTTCATGCATGATGACAAAAACACCGGTTGGCGCTTACCTAGAAACACAAGGGAAAGAGGTGACATTTGACAAAGGGAAACAATTTTGGTTGTTCTGGGGGATCGTACCAATTGGCAGAACAAATGTGAACACTCCTTCTAATGGAAACTGTCAAGTCACTACAAAAATTCGTTTAACAGACTTTATTATTTCAGGTTTAACTGGAGGAATTGTTACCAGTACTTCAATTAAAGTTGAAGTAAAAGAGCAATAAGTTTTTCCTACCCACCACCAAAAGGAACCTCACGGTTCTTTTTTTTTTGCGTGTTTTTCGGATAAAAAGAGTTGTTTGGAATTAATCGTTATTTTTAAACAAAACATTATCAACCTCTTCAATCCATCAACACATGAAAAACATTACACTCATATTAGCTGCCTTCATCTTATTTCTTGGTTCTTGTACCATTCAGAAAAGGGTTTATCGACCCGGATTTACGGTTGAATGGAAAGGCGATAAATTTCAGGCGACAGAGACAGAAGGATTAGTGGAAGAGAACTTGGCAAATACAGGCGCCGAAAATAAGGTGGAGAAATCAGATTTATCTAGAATTGATCAAGTCGATTCTAAAGAGATTGAGCTTGCTCAGCCTGTTGCACAAAGTACTTTAGCTGCAAATGTGGTGGTTGGCACTAATGAAAAGCAACAAGAAAAAGCTTTGGCTGCAGTTACCAAACCGGTCTCAAAACAGGGGAAGAAGGATACGCAGTTTGCTGCAAGAAACGCTTTTGAAGAACAAGCTTCAATTGGTGCGGGCGATGGCGATGGGAACACGGCGTTAACAGCAATTGGTTGGGTTTTTATTATCATTGGAATCATCTTCCTGCTCGTTATTAGTATTCTATTAGGCATTTTGTTGATGCTCTTAGGTCTTTTGTTTTTTGTGGTCGGCAAGAAAAACTAACCAATTAGTACTCTAAAAAAAGGAACCCAAATGGTTCCTTTTTTTTGCCAAATGATTACATTTGATTATCAAGCACATACCTTTTTTCTCTTTACTATGAAAAAACTACACTCACTCACGATCATTTTCTTTCTTTGCTTTGCGTTACAAGCAGCCGATGTTGTCACTTTAAAAAACCAGCAAAAATTTGAGGGAAAAATCACGAAAATCAGTACAAATTCGCTTGAATTCAAGGCAGCCCGCAATTGCTACGAAATTCCATTAACAGAAATTGAGGCAATCGCATTCTCCAATGCAAACAATCCAATATTAATTGCGCTTTTGGATGACTCCCTTACCGTTGACAATTGCATGAAGGGACGAAAGGATGCTAAAAAGTTAATTTATAAACTTCCGGGATTTGTATTTCTTGGGATGTTCGGCGGGCCCTTTCCTTTGATATTTATCAAGTTTTCTAAGCCATTACCTCAGAAGGAACCTATGATTACTTCGCGATCAGAAAATAAAGTCTTGTTTGATGACCCAGCTTACCTTAATTGTTATCAAAAACAGGTTAAAAAACAAAACATGCTTGCAGTGGGCGTCGGCTGGACTATCTCGACAGCATTCCTGGTTAATTTGCTTTTCAATCAATAAGCCCCAACTAGACAGGATTATTGACATTGTATACTATTTAAAACAAAAAAGGAACCTCTCGGTTCCTTTTTTTATTTATCCTAAGTAGCTTTTCAGTACTTTGTTTTTGTAGGCTATCCTTGATGGTTATATCAATTTCCTGTTCAGTACACTAATCAATAAATTCTTAACGGTTTGCATCTCGCTTGCTTGACTCGCAGCGACAAATAGTGTTAAAGATGCAAGCGCTTCGTTGCTGATAATTGTTTGGCCAGTGGGGTTGTATAAAATGCCATTTCTTTCGAGAAATAGCAAAAAACAGGCCGCACCAATGCGCTTATTCCCATCCACAAAAGCATGATTTTTAACCACCAAATAAAGTAACATGGCAGCTTTTTCTTCAAGCGACGGATATAATTCCTCGAGGCCAAAACTTTGTTTGATTTGATGAATGGCACTATCAAAACTACTATCCTTGAGTTTGCCAAAAACTGTCGTATTGAACTCAGTGCGCATTTGCGCAACAAGGACTAAATAATCATCTAATTCAGGATAAATAGCTACCTTTGAGTGGAAACCTTTTGTATCCAAAGTCTCGTGGTCGTAGTCGTCAAGAAGTCTTAAACCAAGACTATATTGTTGAAGCCAAGCATAACTAGTATTGCCGTTTGCTTGCTCTTCAATTGCCCTACTCAGAATCCGGATCCCATCATGTAGTACCTGAATCTCTTTATTCTTTTGCTCTAGTCGTTTTTCATTGAGTGCAACTCCTTCAATTAAGTAGTCCTTTAATCGTTTTGTAGCCCATTGGCGAAATTGGGTTCCTCGTTTCGAGTTTACGCGGTAACCAACTGAAATTATGGCGTCGAGGTTATAGTATTCTATATCTCTTTTTACTTGACGATTAGCTTCAAATTGAACTGTTGTATTTTTTGCAACAGTTGAACTGCGATCAAGCTCACCTTCCCTATATATATTACTTATGTGTCTAGATATTACAGATTTATCCTTTTCAAATAGGCTTGATATTTGGTTTAGACTCAACCAAAAAGTTTCTCCTTCAAACTTTACCTCTATCTGAGTGCTTCCATCAGAGGAGGTGTAAATTTCGAATTGTTGATTCATAAAATAAAAATCAAACGCTGCCTACAAAAGGTTATTTTCGAAATTTTTCTTGAAAACTATTCAAATGAAGTAGAATTCCTTGCTCACTGTAAGATATTTAGTACAAATTCAAATTCTCTCAGTATTTCTACTGATTATTGGCTAGCACCATACTTTTCTAAGTGCAACATATTGAAGGGCAGCCTACCAAAAACAAAAAAGGAACCTCTCGGTTCCTTTTTTGTTTTTATCCTAAGTAGCTTTTCAGTACTTTATTTTTGTTGGTGTGTTTGAGGCGGCGGATGGCCTTCTCTTTGATTTGGCGAACGCGTTCGCGGGTGAGTTCGAATTTGTCGCCGATTTCTTCTAAGGACAACGGTGCTTTGCCGTCAAGGCCGTAGAACATGCTGATCACTTCGCTTTCACGCGGGGTGAGGCTCGTGAGGGAGCGACGGATGTCTGAGCGCAAAGACTCTAGGGTTAGGCTGGCTTCTGGGCCAGGTAGGGAGTCGCCTTGCATGACGTCGTACATGGTTGAAGTGGAGTCGTCGCCTTCAATTAAAGGAGCGTCCATGGAGATGTGACGGCCATTTTGAGAAAGCGTTTGTTTCACCTCTTCTGGCGTGACATTCAAGAACTCAGCGAGTTCGTCTGCTGATGGCGGACGCTCAAATTTTTGTTCGAGCTCTGAATAGGCACGGTTGATTTTGTTGATGTTGCCAATTTTGTTCAAAGGCAAACGCACGATGCGCGCTTGTTCGGCCAAAGCCTGAAGAATAGACTGACGGATCCACCATACGGCGTAAGAAATGAATTTAAAACCTCGGGTTTCATCGAAACGCTCAGCGGCTTTGATCAGGCCTAAGTTGCCTTCGTTGATTAAGTCTGGCAAGGCCAATCCTTGATTTTGGTACTGCTTGGCTACGGATACAACAAAGCGCAAGTTGGCTTTGGTGAGGCGCTCTAGCGCGAGGCGGTCTCCGGCTTTGATCTTGCGAGCGAGCTCTACCTCTTCATCAGCGGTAATGAGGTCCACGCGACCAATTTCTTGTAAATACTTGTCTAAAGATGCGGTCTCTCTGTTGGTGACCTGTTTTGCGATTTTTAACTGCCTCATATTTTCTAATTGCCTTCCCTTGTACTGATAAAATGCAGAAAGGTTCGACTTAAACGCACTTTTTTTTGCTGCGTTACAAAGTTTTGAGCCAAGGCCCTCTTTTACTGCATATTTTACGGAGTTGAATGAAGATTTTTTTGGGTCGTGGAAGTAAATCCGACCCCTTGAAACGGCTCTGCATACAGTTAACCCTTCAAACGCCGTTTGGTTCATATGGATTTTTACCTTTCTAAACGCTACTGTCGGGAATGTGCGGTGCTGCTCAAGGGACGCAGCGATCAAAAATTTTGCAGCGATCAATGCCGCAACCAATACAACAACCGCAACTATGCCCAAAAATTGGCCGTGCAAAGACAAGTCAATCGGATTTTAGTGCAAAATCAACAAATTTTAGCGCACTTACTGATGATTGAAAAAAAACGACGTGTCGAGGAGGTCGAGCTGCTCATCAGGGGTTATAATTTTCAATTCCAAACGCACACCAAGCAAGCAAAAAATGGAGCGCGCTATATTTTTTGTTATGATTTTGGTTACCTTCGACTCTCTAGCAACCTGATTTACATTGTTCAGGGTTCATGTTAAGGATCAAGAAAAAGCAATGAAGCAAAATACTTATAAAGGTGCCCAACAACGCGCAGCACTTTACGAATTGGCACAAACAGACAATGCCCGAGAATTAATTGTGTTTGTACACGGATTCATGGGTTTCATGGACTGGGGAGCCTGGCATTTGGTACGCGATTTTTACAACCAGGCCGGATTCGACTTCTGCCGCTTCAACCTCAGCCACAATGGCACCACCATTGCGCAGCCAAGCGAATTTTCAGATCTGGAAGCCTTCGGACAAAACACCTACTCCTTTGAAGTAGAAGACACCGTCAGCTTGATTGCTCATTTAGAAGCCACGCACCAAACTTGGGAACGCATTCACCTGATTGGGCACTCCAGAGGAGGTGGAACCGCTATTTTAGCCAGCCAATACTGGAACTTTCAGTCTGCACTTGGAAAAGTCTGCACTTGGGCGGGTATTTGCGATATCGCAAGACGCTTTCCGACGGGTGCTGAACTGCTCGACTGGGAAAAAACAGGAACTAGATTTGTAAAAAATGGCCGCACCCACCAAAACCTACCTCAAGCATATGGCTTGTATACCGATTTCTTAGCCCATCGTGAAAAACTGGACATCCTCAAGGCCGCACAATTTCTTGCAGAAAAGCTACATGTTTTTCATGGAGACCAAGACCTTTCGGTACCGATTGCGGAGGCTTATGAATTGGCAGCAGTTTCGGGGGCTACAGTAATGGAAATAGCGGGAGCTGATCATGTTTTTGGCGCGCAACACCCTTGGCCTAAACAAGATATGCCAGCACAATTGCTTGAGGTATGCGAAAAGACATTGAAAAGATTATAAACCAAAAAAGCCAGTAAAACTACTGGCTTTTTTCTTTGGGGAGGAAGACGGGTCTCGAACCCGCGACCTTCGGAATCACAATCCGACGCTCTAACCAACTGAGCTACAACCTCCATTTTTGGTGGGTACAAATATACAAAATCTTCTTGATATTTAAATGTGTATTTGTAAAATGGCAATAATTCTATGTGTAATTTTGCAAGCAAATACATCAAGACCCTAGCTTTTATGCAAGCACAAGACCTCTTTACAAACGAATTATTGGCGCAAGCAATGGACTACAGCGGCTATATGCAGCTCACTGAACAACTTGTGGCAGAAGGCCGCACGAGTGGCCCCAATCAGAGCGCACCTTATGTGCACTACACCAAACTGAATCAGCAACGCATGAAGCGCCTGAACAAAACGGTTGAAGTTCCTGCTGCGTTACAAAAATTACTGCAAGCAAAAGTAAAGAATTGGAAATGGATTACCATCACAGAGCCTTGGTGTGGTGATGCGGCGCAGTGTGTGCCGGTCATTGAAAAATTAGCCTTAGCTGGGGGCGGTATTGAAACGCTTTACATTTTGCGAGACGAACACCCTACCGTCATGGACGCCTACCTCACCAATGGCGGCCGTTCCATTCCAAAACTGATTTGTCTAGATGAAAAAGGTGCGGAAGTATTTACGTGGGGCCCCCGACCTGACGTCATTCAAGAAGTAATGAACCGCTTGAAGGCCGAAGGCGTAACCGAAATTTCAGAAATTGTAGAGGCCATTCAGAAAGCTTACAACGACGACAAACAAAACGGAATTTACCAAGAATTTGAAGCGTTGCTTCAAGCACTCAATTAAAGCGTACCGCGGTTTTCTTGCTCGCGCTCGATGGCTTCGAACAAAGCCTTGAAATTGCCCTTGCCAAAAGATTGCGCGCCTTTTCTTTGGATGATTTCAAAGAACATTGTGGGGCGGTCTACAACTGGCTTGGTGAACAACTGCAGTAAATAACCTTCTTCGTCGCGGTCAATAAGGATGCCGTGCGATTTCAAGAGCTCGATGTCTTCGTCGATGGCGCCAACGCGCTCCAATAAATCTTCGTAATACGTTTCGGGAACATACAAAAACTCTACTCCGCGGTCGCGCATGGCGGAGACGGTAGCAACGATGTCGTTGGTGGCCACTGCAATATGCTGTACGCCCGGGCCATTGTAGAAGTCGATGTATTCTTCGATTTGAGATTTTTTCTTGCCCTCTGCAGGTTCGTTGATCGGAAATTTGATGCGACCGTTGCCGTTAGACATCACTTTAGACATCAGGGCGGTGTAGTCTGTGGAGATGTCGTTGTCGTCGAAAGAGACAATTTGGGCAAAGCCCATGACTTTTCCGTAAAACTCAACCCAGTCGTTCATTTCGTTCCAACCTACGTTGCCCACCATGTGGTCGATGAATTTGAGACCTACAGGTTCAGGGTTGTAATGAGACTCCCATTTTTTATAACCTGGCAAGAAAATGCCGTTATAGCTATGGCGCTCAACAAAAATATGAACGGTTTCGCCGTAAGTGTAAATGCCTGAGCGCACCACCCAACCGTTCTCGTCTTCTTCGCGGGTTGGTTCCATGTAAGGCTTGGCGCCTCTTTTGGTGGTTTCTTCAAATGCTTTGGTGGCATCTTCTACCCAAAGCGCAACAACTTTGACGCCGTCGCCGTGTTTGTCAATATGCGCATTGAGTTCGCCGCCTTCTGTTAGTGGCGTAGTGAGGACCAAACGGATTTTATCTTGCTTGAGCACATAAGAAACGTGGTCTTTGACACCGGTTTCGAGCCCAGCATATGCTTCTGACTGAAAACCAAAAGCAGTTTTATAATAATGTGCGCTTTGCTTGGCATTGCCAACGTAAAGTTCGACGTAGTCTGTGCCTAAAAGCGGAAGGAAATCTTCGGCGTCGTGAAATATTTTCTCTAGACTGTAGTCGTAGTTTTGGATATCTTGAAGGTTTTTGATCTCTGCCATTTTGTTGAATTTAGGTCAAAATTAGGGATTAAAAGCGATTTAGTGCTGCCAAGAGAACATGTAGTCTGGCAATTCCATCTCTAAACCGCACTTGGTGAGCGAGAGTGGCTTGAAGGTGTCCACCATAACGGCTAATTCTTCGGTTTCCTTTTTGCCGATACTGCGCTCGTAAGCTCCGGGGTGTGGCCCGTGTGGGATGCCCGCCGGATGCAGGGTAATTTGTCCTTTTTCGATGTTGTTGCGGCTCATGAAATCGCCGTCGACGTAATACAAGACCTCATCGGAATCGATGTTGGAATGGTTATAAGGCGCGGGAATGGAATCTGGATGGTAATCGTAAAGGCGCGGCACAAAAGAACACACCACAAAAGCAGCGGTCTCAAATGTTTGGTGCACTGGTGGCGGTTGGTGCACGCGGCCTGTGATGGGTTCGAAGTCGTGGATGGAGAAAGCATAAGGATAGTTGTAGCCGTCCCAACCTACTACATTAAAAGGATGGTGCGCATAGGTGTAGTCGTAGAGCACATCTTGTTTTTTGATGCGGATCAGAAAATCGCCTTCTTCGTTGTGCGTTTCGAGTTCGTGCGGTGGGCGGATGTCTCGCTCACAGTAAGGAGAATGCTCTAAAAGCTGTCCGAACCAATTGCGGTAGCGTTTAGGCGTATAGACCGGATGAAAAGATTGAATGATGAACAAGCGGTTGTTTTCGTCATTGAATTGCAATTGATAGATCATGCCGCGCGGAATCACGAGGTAGTCGCCGTAAGCAAAATCGATGTTGCCCATTTGGGTACGCAACTTCCCAGAACCTTTGTGGATAAATATGATTTCGTCGGCATCGGCATTTTTGTAGAAGTAGTCTTTCATACTCTCGGAAGGCGCTGCGAGTTCGAGGTAGACATCTGAATTGACCAATACAGGCACTCTGCTTTCTACGTAGTCGGCGGCTGGCTTGAGGTCGAAGCCCCTGAAACTGCGCATCAGCATATTTTTTTGAATACCAATTTCTGGTGCAATGTTCGTTTGTGCACCTATCGATTTGACAACCGTTGGCGGCTGGATATGATACAACAAAGCCGACATTCCGTCAAAGCCAATGGTACCGAAGAGTTGCTCGTGGTAAATGGAGCCATCCGGTTGGCGAAAAACAGTGTGTCGTTTGTGCGGAATTTGGCCGAGCTTATGATAAAAAGACATGTTTTTTAGTTTTATAAACACAAAACTAAACCAATACGCGAATCCAAGAAATGATTTTGGTCAGTTTTCGTATTTTTGTCCATACATCAAATCAACACTATGTCAAAAATATTGGTACTCGGTTCTTGTGGTCAGATTGGAACCGAACTCGTTTTAGCACTCCGTTCAAAATTCGGAAATCAAACAGTTGTTGCCGCAGACCTCCGAGAAGAATGCCCTGCCATCTTACAAAACGGCCCCTACATTCAACTCGATGCCCTTCAAAAAGAAAATGTCCGCTCTTTTATCATTGAACAAGAAATCAAAGAAGTCTACTTACTTGCTGCCCTGCTCTCCGCTACCGCAGAAAAAAATCCAGACTTCGCATGGAAACTCAATATGGAGGGGCTCTTTACCATAATCGACTTAGCCAAAGAAGGACACCTCAAAAAAATCTTCTGGCCGAGTTCTATTGCCGTATTTGGCCCAACAACCCCAGCAGACCAAACGCCGCAACACACCGTCATGGAACCCACCACCGTTTATGGCATCTCCAAACAAGCGGGCGAACGCTGGTGCGAATACTACCACAACAAATTTGGCGTCGATGTGCGCAGCATCCGCTACCCTGGCCTGATCTCTTACAAAAGCTTACCGGGAGGCGGCACTACCGACTACGCAGTAGACATCTTTTACAAAGCCAAAGCAGCCGGTGAGTTTACTTGCTTTTTGAGCGCCGACACCAAACTACCAATGATGTTCATGGACGACGCCATCCGCGGCACCATAGAACTCATGGAAGCACCTGCCGAACAAATTAAAATCCGCTCGGCCTACAATTTAGCCGGTTGCAGTTTTACACCTGCCGAGCTCGCCTCCGAAATACAAGCACTACAACCTGATTTCAAAATCGCTTACGAGCCTGATTTCCGTCAGTCCATTGCAGACAGCTGGCCCAATTCCATTGACGACAGCCATGCTGCAAAAGATTGGGGCTGGAAAGCACAGTTTGATACGAAAGCGATGGTGAAGGTGATGATGGAGAATGTAAAATAGATTTCTTCTATAGGTGAAATAGAAAAAATTTATTGTTTTGTTTACACTTTTTCTTGTTTAGTTAAACAATTTATGTTTAACTTTATCTCGTAATTGTTAAACAAAACAAAACGCTATGTCAACAATCGAATTCAATGAAGCTTTAATTGGTCTAGAAAACAACTTACAATCATTTGCCTTGTCTTTTACCCGAAACCGAGAAGACGCAAGGGATTTGACTCAAGAGACCATGCTCAAAGCAATTACCTACCGCAATTATTATACACCACAAACCAATTTTAAGGCTTGGGTTTTCACAATTATGCGTAACTTGTTCATTAATCAGTACCGCAGAAGAGTAAAATCGGGCGCCATCTTCGACCATAGCAAAGAAGTTTACTTGGTCGGAAACATCCATAGCCACGAAGACAGCGCAATCGAGAAAATTGGTGTAAAAGACATAAACAGACAGATCAACTTATTGGGAGAAGAATATAAAATACCGTTTGACATGCATTTTGAAGGGTTCAAATACAAAGAAATCGCAGACAAACTCGGTATTCCAATCGGAACAGTGAAAAGCCGGATTTTCATCGCTAGAAAAAAGCTGATGGAAGCATTACCAGAATTCGCATTTTCGGCAAATTAATTTATGACAAAAAAAGTACACGTAATTGGCTCGGGTATTTCGAGCCTATCAACCGCTTCATTTCTTGCAAAAGCAGGCTATGAAGTACAAATTTTCGAGAAAAACCCCACCATCGGTGGCAGGGCCCGTCAGTTTGAAACACAAGGCTTTGTTTTTGATATGGGTCCGTCTTGGTACTGGATGCCCGATGTATTCGAAAAATTTTACCAACAATTTGGCTACACCACTTCTGATTTCTACGAGCTCAAACGCCTAGATCCGTCTTACCGCGTTTATTGGCCCGATCAAACCTACACCAATGTGCCGGCACAAATGCCAAAACTCGAGGAGTGGTTTGAATCTTTAGAGCCAGGAAGCGCTCGCCAACTTCAGGCCTTCTTGAAAGATGCCGCCTACAAATACAAAGTCGGCATGGAAGACCTCGTCTACAAGCCGAGCCTCAGCCTTACAGAATTTTTTGACAGCCGCGTACTCGGAGGGCTTTTCAAGATGCACCTCTTTTCTTCCTTTTCAAGCTTCATTCGCAAGTATTTCAAGCATCCCAAAATATTATCCTTACTCGAGTTTCCAGTCTTATTTTTAGGCGCAATGCCCAATGAAACGCCTGCGCTGTACTCCTTAATGAACTACGCCGATATCCAACTTGGCACTTGGTACCCGATGAAAGGCATGCACGAATTCATCAAGGCGTTTGCGCGCATTGCCCAAGAACAAGGCGTCAAGATTGAAACATCGGCAAACGTTGAGCGCATCGTGATTGAAAACGGCAAAGCCATCGGCACAATGGTCAATGGCCAACTGCACAAAGCAGATATCGTTATCTCCGGCTCCGATTACGCCCACACCGACCAAAAACTACTCAAAGAAAACGCCAATTATTCCGATGCCTATTGGGACAAACGCACCATGGCGCCTTCTAGCCTATTGTTTTATGTGGGTCTCAATAAAAAACTCACCAATCTAGAGCACCACAACCTTTTCTTTGACGAATCACTTGAAGAACACGGCAAAACCATCTACAAAGACCCTAGCTGGCCAGCAAAACCTTTGTTTTACATGAGCGTTCCGTCTTTGACAGACCCAAGTGTAGCACCTGAAGGCTCAGAGAACCTTTTCTTTTTGATTCCGCTGGCTCCAGACTTAAAAGACGATGAGGTAACGCGCGAGCACTACTTCTCTATTCTCATTGAGCGCCTCAAAGTGCTGACCGGAAACGACATCAAAGACCATATTGTTTACAAAAGAAGTTTTTGTGTGGCAGATTTCAAAAGCGACTACAACGCATTTAAAGGCAATGCTTACGGCTTGGCCAATACCTTACTGCAAACCGCTATCCTCAAACCGCGCATGCAGCACAAAAAAATCAAAAACCTATTTTACACTGGCCAACTCACCGTACCGGGCCCAGGCGTTCCTCCTTCCATTGTTTCTGGAGAAGTTGTCGCCAAACACATCATCGCTAAGCACCACTAACCACATTCTATGAAAGCTTTATTTGACAACGTATGCCAAGAAATGAGCGAGCTCACCACCAAAAGGTATAGCACTTCTTTCTCTTTAGGTATTAGCTTTTTGCACAAAGAATTGCAAAAACCCATCTACTCCATCTATGGTTTTGTGCGCTTTGCAGATGAAATTGTAGACACCTTTCATGGCTACGACAAAGAAAAACTACTCCTCGACTTCAAGAACCAAACCTACGAGGCCATTGCAGCAGGCATCTCACTCAATCCGATCCTCAACAGCTTCCAATGGGCGGTCAATAAGTACCAAATTCCGATGGAGCTCATCGATACCTTCCTCGATTCCATGGAAATGGATCTCCAAAAACAAACCTACGACCAAGGCAAATACGAAACCTACATTTTAGGTTCGGCCGAAGTAGTTGGCCTCATGTGCCTGAAAGTGTTTGTAGAAGGCGACCAACAATCCTATGAAGAACTGAAACCTTACGCCATGAAACTAGGGGCTGCTTTTCAGAAAATCAACTTCCTTCGAGACCTCAAAGCAGATTACCAAGAATTGGGCAGAACGTACTTTCCGGGTATCAATCTCTCGGACTTCAACGGAGACATCAAAAAAGAAATTGAGGCAGATATCGCACTCGACTTTAAAAAAGGTTACGAAGGCATTTTGCTCTTGCCAAGAAAAGCGCGCTTTGGCGTCTATATGGCTTATAAATATTACTTCAAGCTCTTTAATAAGATCAAGCAAACGCCTGCAGAAAGCGTACTCAATGAGCGCATCCGCATTCCGAACTATCGCAAAATGCGCATTTTACTCACGTCTTATGTGCGCCACAATTTAAATTTGCTTTAATGCCCGACGAATACGTTGTCTTGGTGGATGAACAAGACCAAGCAATTGGTCAGCTCGAAAAAATGGAGGCCCATCGTTTAGGTCTCTTGCACCGTGCCTTCTCTGTTTTGATTTTCAATACAAAAGGAGAATTATTGCTCCAACAACGCGCCGCACACAAATACCATTCTCCCCAACTCTGGACCAACTCTTGTTGCAGCCATCCGAAGCCCGGAGAAACCATTACAGCAGCAGCCACAAGAAGACTCCAAGAAGAAATGGGCATGGAAGCCAGCCTTCAACCCGCATTTCATTTCATCTATGAAGCAAAGCTGGATCAAGGGCTCACCGAGCACGAACTCGATCATGTTGTATTTGGCTACACCAATCAAGACCCTCAAATCAATCCGGAAGAAGTAGCCGCCTTTCGCTGGATATCCATAGCGCAATTGCTCCAGGAACTCCAAACAAATCGCGCTTCTTTTACCGTTTGGTTTCAAATTTTACTCGACCAACACTTAGAAAAAATCACAAAAGCAGCTGATGAAAGTATGTAGAAGAGCGACCTTTAATGCGGCGCACCGTTTGTACAGACCCGACTGGTCTGACGAAAAAAACAATGCTATTTTCGGCAAATGCAACAATCCTAATTTCCATGGCCACAACTACACCCTCGAGGTGTGGATCGAAGGGCAAGTGGACCCTGAGACGGGTTACCTCATCGACCTCAAACTCGTCAAGGACCTCATCGGCACAGAAGTTCAGGATCGTTTTGACCACCGCAACCTCAATCTGGATTGTCCTGAATTTGCGCAGCTCAACCCCACCGCAGAAAATATTGCGATCGTGATTTGGAATTTATTGCGCGCCAAATTAGATGACAAATTCGGCCTGAGCCTCAAGCTCTGGGAAACCCAAAACAACATCATCGAATACGACGGAAAATGAGTACTGCGCTTTTTTGGCATCGCAGAGACCTGCGCATCCAAGACAATGCAGGCCTTTACAAAGCCCTCAAAAACAACGAGGCTGTTATTCCTGTATTTATTTTTGACCACAGTATTCTTCAAGTGCTGCCCAAAAACGATCAGCGCGTGTTGTTTATCCACCAAGAACTGGCGCAAATTAAGGCGCAGTATCGGTCTTTGGGTTCGGACATAGAAGTGCTTTACGGCGATCCGAAGGTAGAAATACCAGCACTTGCGCAAAAATATGGCGTTCAAAAAGTCTATACCAACAGAGATTATGAACCCAATGCACTTGCCCGCGACCAGTTTATTTTTGAGGCCTTACAACAAGCCAACATTGAATTTATTGGCGCCAAAGATCAGGTCATTTTTGAAAAAAATGAGGTCACCAAAGACGACGGCTTGCCCTACACCATTTACACGCCTTATGCCCGCAAATGGAAGGCCAAACTGACCGACTATCACTTCAAAGCCTACCCGACCGAAAAATACCTGACACATTTACACCCATTCCAAACCAAAGCCCTTACTTCACTCGAAGAAATGGGTTTTGAGCAGGTGCAAGTACATCCTTTTCCGGCGAGTGAAACGCCAAATGCAGTGATTCAAAAATACCACGAGTTGCGCGATATACCTGCTGTTTTAGGCACTTCTAGGCTCAGTTTGCACTTGCGTTTTGGCACGATATCGATCCGTGCGTTGGCAAGAGCAGCACAGCACTTGAATGAGAAATACCTCAACGAACTCATTTGGCGCGACTTCTACCAAATGATCATATTTCATTTCCCACAAACGACCGATAAAGCCTTCAAGCCGCAGTACGATCGCATTGTATGGGAAAACAACGAAAGCGATTTTGCGGCCTGGTGCACGGGCCATACGGGTTATCCGCTAGTAGATGCTGGCATGCGCGAGCTCAATGCGACGGGCTTTATGCACAACCGCGTGCGGATGGTGGTGGCGAGTTTTCTCACCAAGCATTTGCTCATCGATTGGCGCTGGGGCGAGCGCTACTTTGCCGAAAAGCTACTCGATTTTGAGTTGGCTAGCAATGTGGGCGGATGGCAATGGGCTGCAGGATGTGGTTGCGACGCCGCACCTTATTTTCGGGTTTTCAACCCAGAAGCGCAGCAAAAGAAATTTGATCCGCAATATACTTATATCCAAAAATGGGTGCCCGAATTTGGAACACCCGCATATATAAATCCGATTGTCGATCATAAAATGGCGCGCGAACGCGTTTTAGATCGCTTCAAAACAGCACTACAACCATGAGCCAAGCCATCCAAATTGGAGACAACTGCCCCGCATTTAGTTTACCAGACAGCCAAGGAAATCAAATTCATGTCAATCAATACTTAGGTCAAAAGATCTTAGTCCTGTTTTTTTATCCAAAAGACGACACCCCAGGCTGCACCAAAGAAGCCTGCGCGTTTAGAGATGCGTACGCCGATTTTGTAGCGCTCGGTTGCGAGGTCTTCGGTATTTCTTCAGACGCCAGCACTTCGCATCAAAATTTTCAGCAAAAACACAGCCTACCTTACGTGCTGCTTTCTGATACACAAAAAAAGGTACGCCAATTATTCGGCGTACCTGCTTCTTTATTTGGGCTGCTTCCCGGAAGAGTCACTTATATAGTGGGGCTCGACGGAAAGATTGCCGGTATTTTCAATTCTCAGACCAACCCTGTGGGGCACATCAATGAGGCCTTAAAGGTGGCTAAGGATCTACTTACTGCTTGATGAACTGAAGCTCAGCGGCAAGTTTGATGTCGTCGCTGACCACGATATTTCCCGCTTCAGTAACGGCACTCCAAGTAAGTCCGAACTCGCTTCTTTTGATGCTACCTGAAAGTGTCATGCCTGCTTTGGTTTGTCCGTAAGGATCTACGGCGATCCCTGCAAAATCCGCTTTGAGCACAACAGGGTGAGTTTGACCCTTGATTTGAAGATGACCTGCGATTTCTAAAGTTTCGTCGTCAATCTTTGTAATGCCTGTAGAGGTAAAAGTTAAAGCTGGGTGGCTTTCTGCATCGAAGAAATCTGCAGACTTGAGGTGGCCATCGCGATCTGCAACACCTGTATTGATGGACATGATGTCCGCATTGAAGCTAAATTGAGCTGTTGCGAAGTCATCGCCTGCTGTGGTGGCGTGTGCGTCGAATGAACCAAAAGATCCGCTGACGTTAGAGATCATCATGTGGCGCACTTTGAAGCCTACTTCACTGTGCATTGTGTCTACTTTCCAAGTTGTTTCCATTTGCTATGTTTTAATTAAATTTTGACAAAGGTACGGCCCCCGCCTACCAAATTTACTTGACCTGCATCAAGACTTTTAGAAGCGGGGCAAAAAGTGTATTTTTGAAGCATGAAGCAACTCCTTATTTTTTGCTTGCTACTATGTAGCGGTTTGGCCTACGCGCAACTTTTCAATGAAAACCTGAAAGGAATTTATCCGACACAATTTTATGTCGAGAGCCAGCGCATGGAGTTGTTTCGAGGCCTGACATCTAATGACGCCTTTTTGCCTACGCCTCTGGGCGAGCGCGCCAATGAAAGTTCCCTTACGGCTTGGTCACAGCAATTAGGCCTGTGCTTAGGGCTTTCCAAATTTATTTACCTAGATGGCGGGGTTTCCTGGTTGCAAAACGGCGAAGCTTATGCTTTCAGCGACAGCAATTCTGACTCTACCTTTAACTATCAAACGCGTTACCGCTATTTGGCCTTACCATTACAACTGAAGTTAACTTTCGGTGACAAATTTAAGTTTTATGGCGGTTTGGGCTTGCTTCCGGCACTGTATCAAGGCTACAAACAAGACCTCCAATGGACCAACGCACTTGGAGCCAAATACGACGACCAAATCAAAATCAACAATGCCATGAACAGCTTCACGATTTCGTGGATAGGTTCTGCTGGAATAGACCTACAGCTCGACGAAAACTATCGCTTGCGTTTGGGTTATTTATACCGAAAGCAGCTCAATAATTCTTACGGACCTTACGAAGATTATGTGCACAAAAGCTATGGCTGGGGCTTCAGTATTGGTCTTTCAAAACTACTTTAAATGCAAATCCAAGACATCACCCGCTTTTTAGAGGCCAAATTCCCACTGCAACTTCAGGAAAGTTATGACAACTGTGGGCTCATTTACGGCCACGCCGAACAAACCGTTACAGGCGCTTTGGTCTCGCTAGATGTAACAGAAGCAATTGTAGAAGAAGCGCTTGCAAATAATTGCAATTTGATCATTGCGCATCATCCGGTCGTGTTCAAAGGACTCAAGCGCTTCAATGGAAATAACTTCGTGGAGCGCGTTTTGGAACGTTGCATACAAAACGGCATTGCGCTTTACGCGATCCATACCAACCTCGATAACCATTCGGAAGGCGTCAATGCCAAAATTGCCCAAAAAATAGGTTTGCAAGATTGCCGCATTTTACGCCCTATGCAGGCGCAGTTGTTCAAATTAGAAGTATATGTACCGCAGGCAGATTTCGTTGCATTAGATAGCGCCGTACTCGCTGCAGGAGCCGGTCAGATCGGTAACTACACAGACTGCCATTTCAGAACACTCGGCACAGGTACCTTCAGGCCCAATGAAAAAGCAAACCCCTACCTCGGCAGCGCCGGGCAGCGCGAAGAAGTAACGGAGCTCAAATTGGAATATATTGTGGAGGCGCATCGTGTGAACGCGGTATTGACTGCCATGCGCAGCGCCCACCCCTATGAAGAGGTGGCGTATCAATTACTGGCTACACAAAACCAACATCAATCTTTTGGGGCAGGCCTTGTAGGAACCCTGGCAGAACCGGCCGATGCGCTGACATTTTTGAGCGAATTGAAGCAAAAATTCAATTGCGGCGTGATTCGCTACACGCAGTTGCTGCCAAAGAAGATTGAAAAAGTAGCCTTGTGTGGAGGTTCGGGAAGCTTTCTATTGCCCGATGCCATCAGGGCCAAAGCAGACATTTACATCACTGCAGACTTCAAATACCACGAATTTTTTGACGCCGAGAACCGAATCGTCATTGCCGATATTGGACACTATGAAAGTGAGCAATTCACAAGTGAACTTTTAGCTGAACAACTTACGGAAAAATTTGCTAACTTTGCGGTCCGTTTAACTAAGTTGAATACGAATCCCGTTAACTATCTATAGCCCATGGCAGCAGCAACTAAAAAAGAAGGTACCATCGCAGAAAAATTAGATGCGCTTTTTGAACTCCAGAAAATCGACTCTGAAATCGACCGCATTCGCACCATCCGTGGTGAACTTCCTTTAGAAGTGCAAAGTCTAGAAGACGAAATCATCGGACTCAACACACGCGTCTCCAAAATCAACGACGAAATCAAAGAAGTTGAGACAGAAGTCTCAGACCGTAAATTAGCCGTAAAAGACGCAGAAGGCGCGATCTCTAAATACAAAGAGCAGCAAAACAACGTGCGCAACAACCGCGAGTTCGAATCACTTTCCAAAGAAATTGAATTCCAAGAACTCGAAATCAAACTACACGACAAAAAATCTAAAGAAGCTAAACTCAAAATCGATCTCAAGAAAGAAACCTTGACCGAAGCAGTTGCGCGTGTAGAAATGAAACAAGGCGACCTCGATGGCAAAAAAGCAGAATTAGAAGCTATTGTCAGCGAGACGCAAAAAGACGAAGAAAAACTCATCAAGGCTTCAGACGCCGCCAAGAAAAACATCGAAAACCGTTTGGTGTTTGCTTATGAGCGTTTGCGCACCAATGCCAAAAACGGCTTGGCTGTTGTACAAGTCATGCGCGGTTCTTGTGGTGGTTGTTTCAACAAAATTCCACCTCAGCGTCAGCTTGACATCGTTACCAAAAAGAAAATTATTGTTTGTGAGCATTGCGGCCGCGTATTGGTTCCGCAAGAATCAGCTGAAGCATAATTCATATACTTTGATCGATGCATTGATCAAATAAAAAAAGCGCTCTTTCGAGCGCTTTTTTTATGTCCTTGAGTTTTGTACCTGCGCACTAAATGGAACTATTTGTTCGGCTAGTTCAGCTTGAATTGGATGTCTAGCTTCGCGAGTTCTTTAAACAACTGACTCGAGGGTTGTACCTTAATGCTGCGCGAAGGCAAAGAAACTTCTATGCCATCTAGCGGATCAAAGACCGTGAAGTGCAGCTGACAAGCCCCCGGGTTGGCTTCAAATAAATCGTGGAGTTGATCGATAACCAATTGATCGAGTTGTTTGGCTGAGAAGCGCAACTTGAGCATTTTGGCGCGCTTGTCTCGGAGTTCTTGCAGCAACTCGATGTGGTGCACCACAAATTCTGGGTATTGCCTGAAGCGCGGTACTTCAATGCGACCTTTGATGGCTACAAACGTACCGGGCTCCATAAAATGCTTGAACTTCAGATAAGACTCATTGAATAAATTGAGCTTAAATGCTTCTTGGTAATCTTCAATGATGAGCGAGCCAAAAGCATCGCCGCGTTTGGTGATGCGGTGCTCGGCCGTGGTAATGATCGCGGCGAGCAACAGGTCTCGGCCTAAATAGGCGGCGGGGTCGTTGAGCATGGCCACATTCCCTGTACAAAAAGAATTGATTTCTACTTTGTAGTCGTCTAGTGGGTGGCCAGAGATAAAAATTCCGACGACTTCTTTCTCGCGATTGAGTTTGTAAATGGCCGGCCATTCCTCGGCACGTGGCACAGTGGGCGCAGGCATGGTGGTGCCGGTGGCCTCGCCAAACATGCTGTGCTGCGAAGACTGCGCTTGTTCTTGCACACTTGCACCATAACGAATGGCTGCATCTAAGAAAGTGCGGCCGTTGGCATCGGCAAGCATGTATTGCGCACGGTGTACTTCTGTAAAGGAATCGAAACCACCTGCATAAACCAAACTTTCAAAGGCGCGCTTATTGCAAAGTCTGAGATTGATGCGCTTGGTGAGGTCAAAGATAGATTCAAAGGGGCCGTTTTTGCGCTCCTCTAAAATGGTTTCAACTGGCCCGCTGCCCATTCCTTTGATGGCGCCGAGGCCAAAGCGAATGGCGCCTGCCGCATTAACCGAAAAGGTAAAGCCAGACTCATTGATGTCTGGACCGAGTACTTCTATGCCCATTCGGCGACATTCTTCCATAAAAAAGGAAACTTGCTTGATGTCGGACATGTTGTTGCTGAGTACGGAGGCCATGTATTCGGCGGGATAGTTGGCTTTGAGAAAAGCCGTCTGATAAGCCACCCAAGCATAACAAGTGGAGTGCGATTTATTGAAGGCGTAAGAGGCAAAAGCTTCCCAGTCTTTCCAGACTTTTTCTAGTGTAGGTGCCGGATGCCCTTTAGCCGAAGCTCTTTCGATGAAAGTTGGCTTCATTTTATCGAGTACTTTGCGGTCTTTTTTACCCATTGCCTTGCGCAGGGTATCGGCCTCGCCTTTGGTGAAATCGGCTAATTTTTGAGACAAGAGCATGACCTGTTCTTGATAAACGGTAATGCCGTAGGTTTCTTTGAGGTAATCTTCGCAGTCGGGCAAATCATAAACAATGGGTTCATCGCCGTGCTTGCGTTTGCAATAGGATGGAATGTATTCCATAGGACCTGGTCGGTAGAGGGCGTTCATGGCAATGAGGTCGGCAAAAACAGTTGGCTTAAGCTCTTTGAGGTGTTTTTGCATGCCGGGAGATTCGTACTGGAAAATACCAACGGTATCACCGCGCTGAAACAGTGCATAGGTAGCTTCGTCGGCGATGTCAAACGCATCTGGATCGAGTTCGATGCCGCGGTTTTCTCTAACCAAGCGCACGGCATCTTTGATTAAAGTCAGGGTTTTGAGCCCAAGGAAGTCCATTTTGAGCAAGCCTGCAGATTCCGCAACCGAGTTGTCGTATTGCGTACAAACCATATCGGAGTCTTTGGCCGTAGCTACCGGCACAAAATTGGTGAGGTCGTCTGGGGTGATGATCACGCCGCAGGCATGGATGCCGGTGTTGCGCACAGAACCTTCGATTTCCATGGCTTTTTGCAGTACCTGAGCTTGGAGGTCGGTGCCTTGGTAAATGCGGCGCAGTTCTTTGGCATTGGCAACAGCCTCTTGGTTGCGCAATTTGTCGATGAGCTCGGGCTCGGTGATGGTAAAAAGCTTGCGCAAAGACAAATCTGGGATCAGTTTGGCCAAGCGGTCTGCCTCGGGCAGCGGAAGGTTCATGACGCGTGCGGTATCGCGGATGGCAGACTTGGCGGCCATGGTACCATAGGTAATGATTTGAGCAACTTGATTGGCGCCGTATTTATTGATGACGTAATCAATGACGCGGCCGCGGCCTTCGTCGTCGAAGTCGATATCGATATCGGGCATCGAGACGCGGTCTGGATTGAGGAAGCGCTCAAAGAGTAGGTCGTATTTGATGGGGTCTACGTTGGTGATGCCAATGCAGTAAGCCACAGCAGAACCCGCAGCAGAGCCGCGGCCCGGCCCAACCGAGACACCCATTTGGCGCGCCGCATTACAGAAATCTTGTACAATCAAGAAATAGCCTGGATAACCTGTTTTTTCGATGGTTGCCAACTCGAAGTCGATGCGCTCGGTAATTTCGGCACTGAGTTCGGTGTAGCGTTTTTTGGCGCCTTCATAGGTAAGGTGGCGCAAGAAAGCGTTTTCCCCGCGCTTGCCACCGTCCAAGGCATCTTGGGCATCGACAAACTCAGCGGGGATGTCAAAAGCAGGCAACAAGACCTCTCTGGCCAAACCGTAATGTTCGCATTTGGCGATGATTTCGCCCACATTGGTAATGGCCTGGGGTAAATCTGCAAACATTTCGAGCATTTCTTGTGTGCTGCGCATGTAGTAGGAATCGTTCTCTAGGCCATAGCGAAAACCGCGGCCACGGCCTTTTGGTGTCTCGACCAATTCGCCATCTTTGACGCAGAGCAAGACGTCGTGAGCCATTGCGTCTTTTTGCTCGACGTAGTAGGTATTGTTGGTGGCCACCAGCTTGATTTGATGCTGTTCGGCCATGCCGACCAACAGCGGATTGAGGCGCTCCTCTACTTCAAGGCCATGGCGACCAATTTCGATGTAGAAGTCTTCGGCAAATTCGGCTTTCCACCAAAGCAGCGCTTCTTCGGCTTGACGCTCCCCTACATTGAGTAACAAATTTGGAATTTCTCCGTATAAGTTGCCGCTCAAAACGATGAGGTCTTCTTTGTATTGAAGTAAAACTTCTTTGTCTATACGGGGCACGTAATACATTCCTTTGGTATAGGCAATAGAAGCCAATTTGATGAGGTTTTGGTAGCCGTTTTTGTTCTTGGCCAAGCAAACGATTTGGTAGCCGTTGTCTTTGACTGATTTGTCTTGTAAATTGCGACAAACATTGAATTCGCAACCAATAATAGGTAAGATTTCTTGACCATCAAATGGCTCTCCATTTTCTTGCGCTTCCGCACGGGCAGCCGCTACTTTTGCGTTATGAGCAGCCGCTACTTTTTCAAATTGAAAGGCAGCCATCATGTTGCCGGTATCGGTGAGTGCAATTGCGGGCTGCTTCATTGCTGCAGCTTTTGCGATCAGGGCGCTCACCTCAGCGGTCGATTGCAAGATAGAATATTGGGTATGGTTGTGCAGGTGCGCAAAAACGACATCTTCTTGCGCGAGTTGCACGCTAGGCTTAGGAACTGCGGGTGCTTGTGTGGGGCGCTTGGCCGCACGTAGTTTTTCGCTTTCAGCTTTGAGGTTGACGTGCTGCAAGCCAATTTTTTGAATTGGCGCAGGGTTGAGCGTTCTAAAAGATTCAAAATAGCCGGGCTCTTGTAAGATTTCTTCTAAGCTGTAGTGTTCTTTGCGCAAGAGCTCCAAAAAACAGCGGGTAGTAGACTCGACGTCGGCGGTGGCGTTGTGTGCCTCGTTGAAAGCTTCTCCAAAAAGGTGCTGATGCAATTCGGTGAGCGTAGGCAACTTGAATTTACCGCCCCGACCACCAGGAATTTGACACAATTGGGCGCTGTTTTCGGTACAGGTGTCGAGCACCGGCAAGGTAAGTGGGGTTTCTTGGCCCAAGCGCAGGTATTCTGCTCCCATGACGTTGAGGTCAAAACGCAGGTTGTGACCCACCATAAACTTGGCGCGGGCGAGGTCTTTATTGAAAAGCGCCACTACATCTGAGAGGCTCTCCCCTACGGCTTGTGCCAATTCGGTGGAAATGCCATGTACGCGCTCAGACTCAAAGGGAATATTGAAACCCTCCGGACGGATAATGAAGTCTTGCTGCGCAATGAGCTCACCGGAGTCGTCGTGGAGCTGCCAAGCGAGTTGCACAACGCGCGGCCAGTTGTCTAGGTCGGAAATTGGGGCGTTGAAATTGCGGGGCAGACCGGTGGTTTCGGTGTCAAAAATGAGGTACATGGCAGCAGTAAAATGAGAACTCTAAATTTAGGGATTTCTGCTGCTCCCCTTGGCAATTGTTGAAAACTATTGTGTGGCTTTTTCCCAATGCGCATTGAGCAACACCACCAATTTGCGAGAAAGATTGTTTTGGTAACGCTTGGTGCGGTATCCTCCTACCCAATTGATGCCTCTGATGGCATTAGTGACAATGATTTCGTCGGCAGCAAGCAAATGCTGGGGTAAAATGGCGCTTTCGTATACTTTGATGCCGTTGGCCAAGGCTAAATTGATCACTTGCATGCGCATGGTGCCTGCCAAGCAACCTTCGTCTAGCCCTGGGGTATAGAGTACGCCGTTGCTAATGATGAAAAAATTACAGGAAGAGGTCTCGAGTATTTGGCCGCGGTAGTCGGTCAAGAAGACATCGTCTAGCCCTTTGGATTTGGCATATAATGCTGCCATGACGTAGGGCAAGCCCATTTTGGTCTTGAAATTTGACAGCAGGTTCTTTTGCAGCTTGATTTCTTGATAGATATCGAGCTCTAAACCCCGGGCATTGAGTTCAAAATGATTGACTTCATATGGCGAAACCTCGATGTAATAGGTGGCTTCATTGGCATCTGGCAAGTAGGCTCCACCGCTGATTCGGTCTAAAGACAAACGACAGCGCCCTCCTTCATTGATACCCGACTGCGCACACAACTCAAGGATTTTAGCCTCAAAGAAAGCAGTTGTATAACTCGCCGATGGGCGCATGTGAATGGCACGCGCTCCGGCCAATAAACGCAAAATATGATTTTCTAGATTGAGCGGACGCCCGTTGATGATCCGGATGCTCTCAAAAACGCCGTCGCCGTACAAGTGAGCGCGGTTGCCTGGCAAGATGGTCGGTGCATCTGCCGGTAATAAGGTACCGTTGTTGTTAACGTAGCGCATGGACTGCAAAACTTCTAGTGAAACAAAGATGCAAAAAATTGTGCATAGCCCGGTAAAAAAATGAAAACGAATAAGATACCCGCAAGCGCACCTGAAATGTGGGCGTCATGAGCAATACCCGTGTTGCCCTTTCGAAAGGCATAAAATTCAATGAGTAAATAAATGGGCCCGAAGAGATAAGCGGGTATGGGAATCGGGATAAACATCAGCATGAGCCCTTGCGTTGGATGCGCTGCAATAAATGCAAAAAGCACCGCGGTAACGGCTCCCGAAGCACCCAAGCTGCGGTAATGGGGTTGGTCTTGGTGTTTGTAAAAAGAATAAAGCGTAGCAAACAAGCCGCCCATCAGATAGAGCATTGCAAAATAATAAGTGCCTTTGACGACTCCAAAAATGAGCGTGTATTCTTCAGCTAAAAACCCTCCGATGAACCACAGGGTGAGCATATTGAACAACAAGTGCGACCAATCGAGGTGCACAAACATGTGTGTAAAAAAGCGGTACCATTCGGCGTTGTGTTTGCTGCGGTAAGGAATAAAGAGCATGCGCTCCAAAAATGCTTGATTTTGAAAACCTTGCCAAGATAAGAATGCTGTAAGTAATATAAGTCCGAGTACCATTGTGAATGCAAAGTTATAACTACTTTCAATGAAAATAAGCATACTCATGAAGTTCGCCTTACAAATCACTTCAACCTTACTCGTAGCGCTCTGCGCATTCTATGCTTGTCAGGACGCACCAAAAGCAAGACCTCAAAAAGATTTTCTTTTTGACGCTAGCGTGCCCACTCCAGAAAAAATCAAGCGGCTCTTGCGCGAAGGGCACGCAGCGCTCCCGCTCAACCAAAAAGAACGCGCGCAGCTTTATGCCTACTACCAGCAAATTGGGTTTAAATCGGTCTATTCGAGCAACGCAATTGGCCAAACGATTCAAAAACGCTGGCTACGGACACTTTCAAAACATGCTCATTTTGGCTTGCCTGAAGCGAGAATGCGCAACCTGGAGCAAGGCCCAACGCTGGTCAAGGAATTGCTGCTCACTCACCAAATCGGGACCCTTGTTCACGACCTAGACAGCGGCTTGATCAATTTTGACCAACAAAAGTTCAAACCCCTCCGCTGGCAAAAGTTTCCGCTGACTTGGCTCACCAAACCTCAAAACACCGATTCTCTTTTGCTGAGCTGTGGCCCTGCAGATACCAACTACCGCTATTTTGCCCAACACCTGTACCACTTTGCCGATTCGACCAAACTAGATACCATTTGCTTCAAACTCACCACAGAAAAAGAAAATAAGGCCTTAGCTTGGCAGCAACTCCAAACTGCGCTCATTGGGCTGGGTTACTCCGATGCAAACACGGATAGTTTAGGCTTGAGGGCTGCATTAAAGGCGTTTCAGAAAAAACAAGGACTCAATGCGGATGGCCGCATAGGCTCGGCCACTGTTTTGGCCTTTGCACAATCCAAACAGGATCCATTCTATCACGCGCAAATTTCACTAGACAAACTCAGACAGTCCGCGCAAAAACCGACCACATTCGTCGACATCAATCTGCCTTCTTTTGAGTTGAAATACATTGCCGACGACACGCTCCAATCAGTGCACCGCATTATCATTGGCAAAATAGACAACCCCACCCCGGAATTGGTTTCAAACATATATCAAATTGTGAGTTTACCCTATTGGCGCGTGCCGAGTTCTATCGCTAAAAAAGAAATATTGCAAGCCCTCAAGCGCAATGCGGGCTACCTTCAAAAAGAACACATGCGGATCTACGGCGCCGGAAGAAAGGAAATTGACCCACGTACGGTCAAATGGAAGAAGATCAAAAACAACACATTTCCTTACCAGATTGAACAAGATCCGGGGCCCTGGAATAGTTTGGGCTTGATCAAATTTGAATTTGCCAATCATTTCTCGGTCTATGTCCACGACACCCCCAACAGAGGGCTATTTGGGCAAAATTTCAGAAGCTTTTCGCACGGTTGCATGCGCGCTCAAGACCCAATTGAACTCGCTAAACTTATCCTGACGCACGACAAAAAAGGAGACAAAATAAATAAAGTAAGTGCTGATTCCCTTCAGACTTTGATCGACCAAAAGATTCATCAGCGCATCACCTTGCGAAAACCCATCCCTATTTTTATTGTGTATCACACCGTTACTGCCGACCAAAAGGGTTTGTATTTTCACCTTGACCTCTATCAAAAAGAAACGGCCCTGCTCGCTTTATTTCGTTCGGGAAATAATGGCTAATTTTACCAAAATTTTAGACCATGCTCGTTTCTCCATCTGTACTTTCCTGTGATTTTGGCAATATCCAACGCGATACCCTCATGCTGCACCATTCCGTTGCAGATTGGTTGCACATCGATGTCATGGACGGCGTATTCGTACCGAACATTTCTTTTGGTTTTCCGGTGTTACAAGCCATCCGCAAACACACCGACAAAACACTAGACGTGCACCTCATGATTGCCAACCCCGATGCCTACCTAGAAGATTTCCAGAAGGCCGGAGCCGACATCCTGACTGTACATTACGAAGCATGCACACACCTTCACCGCACGCTCAGTCGCATTCAAGAACTCGGCATGAAAGCAGGTGTGGCTCTCAATCCGCATACGCCAATAGAAGTATTGGGCGAAGTAGCTCACATGCTAGACCTCGTCCTGATCATGGGCGTTAGTCCTGGTTTTGGAGGTCAAAAATTCATTGCTGCAGCTACCGACAAAGTAGCGCGCCTCAAAGCCTTGCGCAGCGCCCATAACGCCCACTTTTTGATCGAGGTAGACGGCGGTGTCAATTTAGAAACAGGCGCGCAATTAGCCCATGCCGGGGCCGATGCGTTGGTTGCGGGTAGCTTTGTTTTTGGTGCTGCCGATCCTGCTGCTACTATCGCCGCGCTAAAAAGCTTGTAAATACGTAACCAAACAGCACATTCGACGTTAAACGCCACATGAAGCACCTTATTGCTTTACTCCTTTTATCGTTGTTGCTTTTGCCGTTTTTCAGCCAAGCACAAGGGCTTGCCCAAAAAGAGCAAATGGCCACCAAACTCTTAACGGAGCTCCGCTCGAGCAAAGACGACGTCCAAACCCAAAAACTACACGCCGAATTCAAAAAAGCAATGGCCGAACTCGTGCGCAGCAAAGATTTCTTTGACTTCCCGCTGCAGGGTCTTAAAATTGCCGACCTCAAAAGCAACGACCAAACGGTGCGTCTGCTCACCTGGAACGTCGAGTTATCTGACCTCTCCAATACCTACGGCGGCTTTGTTTTGCGCAGAGAAGAAGGAAAGGAACGCGTTTTGGTGCTCGAATTAATGGACATCCTAGACCCTTACAGCAGCAAACCTGAAAATGTGGTCGACACCAAAAACTGGTATGGCGCCATTTATTACAAAATCATCGATTTTTCTTTTCAAGGCAAAACCCAGTATTTACTTTTTGGATACGATGGCGGCACCACCATGAGCAACTACAAACTCCTAGACGTCCTGAGCTTTACTGGGCAAAGTGCTAAATTTGGCAGCCCGGTCTTCAAAGATCCGAAATCACTCAAAAAACGCGTCGTTTTTGAATATGCCAACATGGCGAGTATGTCGTTAGAATTTGAACCCAAGCGCGCGCGTATTGTTTTTGATCACCTCTCGCCAGAAGCACCAGCTTTAGAAGGCGTAGCCGCTTATTATTTTCCGGACATGTCTTACGACGCCTACGTTTACGACTACGACCGCGAAATCTGGAACCTCGAGTCAGATGTCATTGCCACCAATCCAGAAGACGTGGGCGAGCGCTATTATTACGCACTCAACAAAAAAACAGGAAAAGTAGAAAAGAACCGCATGCGCGGCGATTGGATGAACCCCTCTGACCAACAAAATCCAGACAACGGCACGCATCAAGCCGCACTCCCCGCAAGCGACGACCCCAAAGAAAGTTTGACCACCAACAAGAAACGGCGTCGATTTCGACTATTCAGCAAACCAACTAACCCAGAATCTTACCAAGAATAAGCGCTATGCAACTCGGAAAAATCAATACCCTTACCATCAAACGCTTTGCACCTCCAGGAGCTTATCTGATTGATCTACAAGAAAACGAAATCTTACTACCCAACAAATACCTCACACCAGAAATGGAAGAAGGCACCGAAGTGGAAGTTTTTGTCATGAAAGACTCTTCGGAGCGCATGGTGGCTGTTACGGAAACACCTCACGTTTTACTCGGCGACTTCGCATTTTTAAATGTAGTTGAGGTCAACCCTTACGGCGCTTTTGTAGACTGGGGCCTCGACAAAGATTTGTTTGTGCCCTTTGCAGAACAGCGCCAGCGCCTTGAAATTGGCGACCGCTATTTATTTACGCTGCTCTACGACTTTGAAACCGACCGCTTATTTGGCAGCATGAAAGTTAAAAAAGTACTCGAGTCTTGCCAAGACATGAGCTTAGAAGGCCAAGAAGTTGATTTATTGATCTGGGATGAAGGGAAATTAGGTCGAAACGTAATCGTGAACAACCGCTACGAGGGGCTCATTTTCAGGGACCACCTGAACCAACTGCTCGAGAGCGAACAAGTTTGCAAAGGCTATGTGGCAAAGGTGCGCGAAGACGGTAAATTAGATATTCGTTTGGAAGTGCCCAACGACAGCCGCTACGATGCCGCAGAACAAAAAATTCTCGATATGTTGGCCGACAACGACGGCTTTTTAGCCCTCACCGACAAAAGCGACCCCGAGGAAGTGCGGGCTGTACTCGGTTTGAGTAAAAAGACTTTCAAGCAGGCCATCGGAAAATTGTACAAGCACCGCCGCATTGCGTTAGAAGCCGACGGCCTGCGCTCCCTCAACAACCCGAGAACGACCTAACGCCCATCGCCGTCTAGGATATTCCCTAAGCCACCCAAAATACCACCTTCTTCTTTGCGGGTCGTCGTGCCATAAGCCAAAATTCTAGCAGCCAAGCGGGAAATGGGCAAGCTTTGCAACCACACCTTTCCTGGGCCTTTGAGCGTGGCAAAAAACAAGCCCTCGCCGCCAAATATGGTATTTTTGATGCCGCCAACAAATTGGATGTCGTAGTCAATTTCTTGGGTATAAGCCACAATGCAACCGGTATCTACGCGGAGCACCTCGCCTGGCTGCAGCGTTCTTTCCGTGATGTAACCACCTGCGTGGCAAAATGCCATGCCGTCACCCTCGAGCTTCTGCATGATGAAACCCTCGCCGCCGAACAAGCCGGTCCCGAGTTTGCGTTGAAATTCAATGCCTACGCTCACGCCTTTTGCCGCGCATAAAAAGGCGTCTTTCTGACAAACTATTTTTCCGTTGTGCTGCAAAAGGTCAAAAGCGATGATTTTGCCGGGATACGGAGAAGCAAAAGCCACACGCGCTTTGCCAAAACCTTGGTTGGTAAAAGCCGTCATGAACAAACTCTCACCTGTGAGCAAGCGTTTACCGGCGCTAAATAATTTACCCATGAAGCCCGTTTGGGCAGAGCCGTCGCCAAAAATAGTCTGCATTTCGATGGCTTGATCCATGTACATAAACGCACCTGCTTCTGCAATGGCGGTTTCTTGCGGGTCGAGCTCAATTTCGATGAGCTGCATTTCTTCACCTTTGATGAAGTAGTCGATTTCGTGATTGCTGCGCATGTTTTTTCTTGTAAAATTAGCAACAAAGTAGTTGCCGAGGATTGTTTAACTTTGCCAAATGGAAACACCACAAAAAATTGCGGTCATTGGCGGAGGCAGCTGGGCCACCGCACTGGTCAAAATTCTTTGCAACAATTGCGCGCAAGTCCATTGGTGGATGCGCAGCGAAGAAGCTATTGCGCATATCCAACAGTTCGGACACAACCCTAAATACCTCCAATCTGTAGGTTTTGACACCCATCAATTGGTCTTGAGCTCAGATTTAAAAAGCACCTTAAACGCCGTAGATTGGGTCATCATTGCCACCCCTGCCGCTTTTCTAGAAGAAGCTTTTGCAGGCATCGGCGCGAGCCAATTTGCCAACAAAATTGTTTTTTCTGCAGTAAAAGGCATTGTTCCGGCCTACAACGCCATTCCGGCTCGCTTTATTCACAAAAGTTTTGGTGTTCCCTACGATCAAATTGGCATCATTTCAGGTCCTTGCCATGCCGAAGAAGTAGCCATGGAGCGCCTTTCTTATCTCACCTTAGCTTGCTCCAACGCGCAGTATGCGCAGCAAATGGCTGCCGCCTTGAGTTGCCGCTACATCAAAACCACCACCAGCGACGACCTCTTTGGCACCGAATTCTCGGCTGTACTCAAAAACGTTTATGCCTTAGCAGCCGGTATTTGCCATGGTTTAGGATACGGCGATAACTTTCAAGCAGTTTTGGTTTCCAATGCCATTCAAGAAATTGAGCGCTTTATAGATGTGCTCCACCCCGTGCACCGCGACACCAAAACAAGTGCCTACCTCGGCGACTTACTCGTAACCGCTTATTCCAACTTTTCGCGCAACCGCACCTTTGGCTTCATGATTGGCAAAGGATATTCTGTCAAAACTGCGCAACTCGAAATGAACATGATTGCAGAAGGCTATTATGCCACCAAAAGCTTGTATGAAATCAATCAAAAATTTGAGGTGGAAATGCCCATCCTGACGGCCGTCTATCACATCATTTACGATAAAACGGACCCGGCCATAGAAATGAAAACTTTAGCTGAAAAACTTGCCTAATATGAAGGTTTTTAAATTCGGAGGTGCGTCGGTAAAAGACGCCGCTGCTGTCAAAAATGTGAGCGCGATTTTAGCGCGCTATCCCAACCAAAAGTTGCTCGTTGTGGTGTCTGCAATGGGCAAAACGACCAACAAACTTGAAGAGCTCGTTAGCGCGTTGTATGCCCAAGATCACCGCATTTACGCCGGCTTACTCGACGACGTCAAGGCGTATCACCACGAAATATTAGCGGGCCTATTTGCCGAAAAACATTTTCATATTTACCAAGAACTAGAAGACCTCTTTGAGCAGCTCGCTCAGTTGTTTTTCAAGCCATTGGCAGAGAATCGCTCTTTTCAATACGACCAACTTGTTTCTTGTGGCGAGCTGATTTCGAGCAAAATTTTAGCGGCGTACCTCACGGACCAAAGCTACAGCAGTACTTGGCTAGATGCCAAAGCGCTCATTCGCACAGACAACCATTACCAAGAAGCACAAGTAGACTGGGACAAAACCCAAGCGCTCTGCGACAAGCACGTGCTACCCCTATTTGCGCACATTGATATCGCAATTACCCAAGGCTTTATTGGTCACACAGCCGAAGGATTTACCACTACTTTAGGCCGAGAAGGTTCGGATTACAGCGCTGGCATTTTAGCTTATTGCTGCGAGGCCGAAAGCGTGACCATTTGGAAAGATGTACCTGGAATGCTCAATGCAGATCCCAAATACTTCGAACACACCCAACTCCTTGCGCAAATCTCCTTCAAAGAAGCTATTGAGTTGTCTTACTACGGCGCGAGTGTCATTCATCCGAAAACAGTTCAGCCCCTGCAGCAAAAGAACATTCCGCTCTATGTGCGTTCTTTCATCGATCCTTCAGCACCCGGCACCATCATTTCTGCCAATGCCGAACGCGATGCCCAAATTCCGTCCTATATTGTGAAGTTCAACCAAGTTTTGGTCACGTTTAGCTCCAAAGACTTCTCGTTTATTGCCGAAAAGCAACTCGCCGATCTATTTGAAGCCCTCGCGACCATGAAGGCGCATATCAACCTGATGCAAAATTCAGCACTCAATTTCTCTGTACTCATCGACCGCGACAAAATGGAGGTGGAAAGCTTGCAGCGCGCCCTAGGGGAGCGCTTTCATATCCGCTACAACGAAAATTTAGAGCTCGTCACCATTCGCCATTACAACGATGCCATTCTCGCGCAAATGAGTGTTGGTAAAACCAATCTGCTCAGCCAGCACACCCGTACCACAGCCCGCTTGGTTTTGCAGCCAAAAGCTTGATAT
>JAIPCC010000080.1 GCA_021738405.1 Crocinitomicaceae bacterium
GTTGGGCGAGGAGTTGATCGGAGGCTTTGCTGCTTTCGATGAGTGTAATGGCTTGCCCTAGAGCAGCGCGCGAGTCACTGGCCAAACCGGCAAGTAACTGCGTTTCATTGCGCTGAGCTCGCTGATTTTTGCGCGCTTCTAGCCAGCGGTCTATATGGTTTTGCTCAGGATTCAAGGAGTTGTTTGAGGGCCGCCATGGCCTGGCGAATATTTTGCTGTAGCGCGGGCAAACTCGCCTCTAGCATGTAGCAGGGGGCGGTGATGATGCGGTTGGGGACATCGATGCAAATTTCTTGGATCGTGCAGTCTGGCGTTTGAGCGCCTTTGGCTTGCAGACCTACTTGAAAATCGGAAATATTGTAGCGCGAAGGTGCGCTTTTACTACCAATGGTAAGTTGCTGGCCTATGGCCATGTCTTCGAAGGCCAAGGCGAGCAAAACGGGACTCACGCACAACGCAACGATGGGTTTGCCTACATTGTACATATTGACGAGCAATAACTTGACGTCTGGGCGAATTTGAGCATATGGCCCTTCAAAAGCCCAACTTGAAAAGTTTTTGGCGCTACCAAAGCCACCGGGAATCACGAGCGCATCGAGGTCTGCTGGAACCACTGTGCTGATTTCGCGGATTTGACCGCGGGCGATGCGTGCAGCTTCTTCGAGCATATTGCGCGTTTGGGCTTGTTCTTGGCCATTGAGGTGATTGACCACGTGGTGCTGAGGAGCATCTACGCCAATGCAAACGGCCTCGTAGCCCAAACTTTCGATTTCGAGTAGCGTCAGAACTGCCTCGTGGATTTCGGCACCGTCATAGACGCCAGCTCCGGATAATAAAACCCCGATTTTCATGCGTTTTTTTGAACTAATTTACGGTATAATTCTTCGTATTGCGGCAATATTTCCGCTAAACTGAATTTTTGTGAGGTCTGGAGTGCGCCGGCTTTCATGGTCTGTAAATTGGCCGGATCGAGGATATCGAGCACATAGGCGGCCATTTGATCGGTTTGCCCAACGTCGGCAAGATAGCCAGAAATACCATGGATATTCACCTCTGGAATACCTCCCGTATTGGAAGAAACCACCGGTACACCTACCGCCATCGCTTCAAGCGCTGCCAAACCAAAACTCTCCGTTTCGGATGGCAATAAAAAGACATCGGCGATCTCTAAGACGTGAACGGTGTCGCGGACCTTACCTAAAAAGATGACGTCCTGACACAAATGAAGTTCTCGGCACAAGCGCTCACAGGCATAGCGATCTGGGCCGTCTCCTACTAAAATGAGCTTGCAATCTTTTTGCGCGCGCACTTTGGCAAAAATGCGAATGACGTCTTCGGTGCGTTTGACGGGTCTGAAGTTGGAAATATGACACAAGATAGGTTGGTCGTCTTGGGCATATTTGCTTCTGATGTAAGCGCGCTCGGCCCCGTGCGGAGGGCTCGGCGGTACAAAATTCGAAATGACTTGAATATCGGTGCTCACTTTGAAGTGCGCAAAGGTATCTTGCTTGAGGCTTTCAGAAACAGCAGTAACGGCATCTGAATGATTGATGCAAAAAGTAATGACGGGCTCAAAGGAAGGGTCTTTTCCGACCAATGTGATGTCGGTGCCGTGTAAAGTGGTTACAAAAGGAATGTAAATCCCTTCTGCTTTGAGGATTTGCTGGGCCATAAATGCAGCTGATGCGTGCGGAATGGCATAATGCACATGGAGGATATCTAATTTCTCGTACTTGACGACATCGACCATTTTACTGGCGAGCTGCGTTTCGTAGGGCTGAAAATCGAAAAGTGGGTAATCGGTAATCGAGACTTCGTGGTAAAAAATATTTTCTCGAAAAGAACCCAAGCGCACCGGCTGAGAATAGGTGATGAAATGGACTTGGTGGCCTTTAGCGGCCAGCGCTTTTCCGAGTTCGGTGGCAACTACACCACTTCCGCCGAAAGTTGGGTAAAGGACGATGCCTATTTTCATTATTTTTCGTCTAGGGGGATAAAAAAGGTGAGTCTGTAAATGATGGGCAAAATGCGCACCACCTGACCAAATTCATTTTTGACTTTAAAAGTATAACTGCTTCGAAACGGGCTGTTGTCTGCGTTAATGACATCGTAAAATAAAGCGGCGTTCAGGCGTACTTTATCGGTAAGTTTGAGGTAAAAACCACCGCCAACCATGAGCGTAGGCGACCAAGGCTTCACAACTTGG
Source organism: Crocinitomicaceae bacterium (assembly GCA_021738405.1). GTDB lineage: Bacteria > Bacteroidota > Bacteroidia > Flavobacteriales_D > Crocinitomicaceae > UBA952. The sequence goes on from JAIPCC010000080.1 coordinate 2,207, forward strand.
AGCGGATTGACAAAACTAAACGGGCTTTTGAGGTACTGGAATTCCACCCCGCCAAAAATGAGCTCTTGGTAGCGGTAATGCGCAAAAACACCCCCGCCCCAGGTGGTCATGTTGCTTTGCATACCTAAATTATTAGACCAATTGCGCTGTACTCTTAGCGAGGGCCCCACCAATAAGTTTTCGGAAAGCCGCGCGGCATATTTGAGCTCACCGCCTACTGCGCCACCCAAATTAGAGAACCCTATGTAAGGCTCTAAGCCCAGTTCAGAACCCATGTATTGCAATTGTGCAATTGATTTTCCTGCAAAAAGCAAGGCGATTAAAAAAAACCAGTTTTTCATGATTAGCTATTTGTACAAAGATACAGGATTTGCAGCCACCGCGCTTCTTTGTATCTTTGCAAAAAATTTAGCATGAAATTACTAGACGGACGAGCCACCGCAGCTCAAATTCAAGCAGAATTACAAGCAGCAGTGCAGTTGCGCAAGCAAGCCGGCCAAAAAATACCCCATCTTGCCGCTATTTTAGTGGGCAACGACGGCGGATCGGTATCTTATGTGACGTCAAAAGTAAAAGCATGCGAGGCCATTGGTTTTGAGAGCACGCTCATTCGCTACGACGAAACCGTCCCCGAAGACATCCTACTCGAAAAAGTAGAAAGCCTCAACCAAGACCGCAGCATCGATGGGTTTATTGTGCAATTGCCTTTACCCAAACACATCGACGAGCTCAAAATCACGCAGGCCATAGACCCTAAAAAAGATGTAGACGGCTTTCATCCGCGCAACATCGGCAACATGATCCTCAATTTGCCGGGTTTCTTACCCGCTACCCCCGCCGGAATTTTAGAACTCATTCGCCGCAACGACATTCCAACTGAAGGTAAAAACTGTGTCATTATTGGGCGCAGTAATATCGTTGGTACCCCACTGTCTATCATGCTCGGCCGCAATAGCAACCCCGGCAACTGCACGGTTACACTTGCGCACTCCAAAACGCGCAACCTCAAAGCTATCTGCCAAGAAGCTGACATCATTATTGCCGCCATTGGCCGCCCTAATTTTGTGACTGCCGATATGGTCAAAGATGGCGTTGTGATCATCGATGTCGGTACCACACGCGTAGACGACCCTAGCCGCGAACGCGGATGGAGACTCGTTGGCGATGTACACTTTGAAGAAGTGGCGCCCAAAGCGAGCTTCATTACACCGGTACCAGGTGGCGTTGGCCCCATGACTATTGCTTCCTTGATGATGAACACGCTCAAGGCCATGGAACTCAAAGGAAAATAAGCATGCAGGAATTTCAAATCAACGGCCCGTATATTGAGCTCATTGGCTTGCTCAAGGCACTCGGCATTGCCGAAACAGGAGGCCATGCCAAAGCAATTGTGGAGGAAGGTTATGTCTTGCGCAACGGCGAGCAGGAGCTGCGCAAGCGCGCCAAACTCGTTATTGGAGACCTCATCGAAATAGACGACTTACAAATCAAGTTGATCTAAAGTAAGTTCATATCTGCTCGTCAGAGGCTATGCTTATTTCAAGGCTCTGAAATCTTGGCCGTCTTCTAGGCGCAAAAGCGCAGCGTAAATCAAGCGAATACAGTTTTCTACATCTTCTTTTTGAACCATTTCTACAGTCGTGTGCATGTAGCGCAAGGGCAAAGAAATGAGTGCAGACGTCACACCTTCGTTTGAATACGCAAACGCATCGGTGTCGGTACCGGTAGATCGCGAAACAGCAGCGCGCTGAAAAGGAATTTTCTCGGCTTCTGCTGCGGCAATAATGAAACGCAGTAAATTATTTTGGACCGCTGGGCCGTAAGTCAGCACGGGGCCTTTGCCACTTTGTTGGTCTCCGTTTTCAATTTTATCGACCATTGGTGTAGCGGTGTCGTGACACACATCGGTAACGATGGCGAGGTCTGGCTTGATGCGATGCGCCATCATTTCGGCACCTCTAAGGCCTATTTCTTCTTGAACAGAATTGACGATATACAAACTAAAAGGCAGTTGTTTCTTTTGCTCAAAAAGCAGGCGCGCTACTTCGGCAATCATGAAGCCACCTACCCGATTGTCAAGTGCTCGACCTACATATTTATTTTTATTGAGAACCATAAACTCATCCTCAAATGTAGCGACACAACCCACATGAATGCCAAGTGCTTCGACCTCTTCTTTAGAAGCACAACCGCAATCTAGAAAGATGTTTTTCATGCTTGGCGTCTCCTCTTTTTGTTGGCGCATGTGAATGGCTGGCCAACCAAAAACAGCTTTTACGGGCCCTTTGTCTGTATGGATATTGACGCGCTTGGATGGCGCAATCATGTGGTCAGAGCCGCCGTTGCGACGCAAGTAAATGAAACCGTCTTTGGTAATGTAGTGTACAAACCAAGAAATTTCGTCGGCATGTGCTTCAATCACCACTTTATAGGCCTGCCCTGGGTTGATCACCGCTGCAACTGAACCATAAGCATCTGTGAAATACTCTTGCGTAAATGGCTTGATGTAGTCTAGCCACATTTGCTGGCCAGAAGTTTCAAAACCTGTGGGGCTCGCGTTATTGAGGTAGGCTTCTAAAAATTTCTCAGATTTGGAGGTAATGATTTTTTTCATGGTATTTATCTAATGAGCGTAACGTTTCCTTTGATGATGTTCTCCAAACCGCCAACACAAGTTGCTTGGAGGTAATAGTCGTAGACATCGGGGTCTAGGAGTTTGCCCCTAAAAGTGCCGTCCCAGCCTTCGCTCAGATTGGTGGTTTCCCAAACGAGCTCTCCCCAGCGGTCATAGACCCGAAAGATGAAACTTTCGATGAAGGGGCCGCGCACATAAAGCTTGTCGTTTTGACCATCTTTATTTGGAGAAAAGGCATTCGGAATAAAAACAAATGGCGCCCCACAAATACTGTCAAAAACTTTGATCAGGACGGTGTCAGAACCCGTACACAAGCCATCTGAGACATTGAGGGTGAACACCGTTGTTTGTTCAATGGTCGCTTGCGGATTGGCGCTACTTGGATTCGACAGGCCTAAGGTAGGCGTCCAGGTGTAGGTGAAATTGCCAGAAGGCAAACCAGTGAGTTGGGAGCTCGCATTGGGCAAAATAATGGTGGGGTCGGCACTGGCTACCACAGCCAGCGGATTGAGCGCCGATACATTCACAAAAATGGAGTCTTGCAGCAGGCAATTTTGAGCGCTCAGTACCTCGACATAAATATACTGACTCGTTGAGATGCTTGCCGTGGCATTTGGTAAATTACTCGCGCCTAAAATGGCGGCAGTCGGGCTCCATTGGATACTTTGCGCAGTGGCTGCGCCGGAAAGCTGCAAGGCAAAGGGTGCCTGCGCACAAACTAAACTGGGGCCAGTCAAGGTAAAATCGTCACTGGCCAGCGTCACTTGAACGCTATCCGTTGCACTACAATACGCATTTGAAATTTGAATGTAATACCAGGCATTTTGTGGGTCCAGCAAACCAAGTTCGGCTTGCCCATTGGCATTGAGGGTATCTAAAAATTGAGCTGAACTCGACCAAACGATATTTGTTGGTGAACCCACAATAGTTGGAAGCAAAAGCGTATCAATAGAAGTACACAAAAAGATTGCTGCAGGTGCCGTAACGGAAAGCGCTGGCCCAACTGTAATTTGGATGCTTTGTTGGTCCGTACCTTGACAAATCGAATCTATTACCGTTAAACTGAGGGTGTAAGTGCCTGGTTGGCTATACACAATGATAGGTTCAAAGTTGGTGCTGTCCAATTGGCCATTTCCGAAAGTCCAAAGAAAAGAACTGGTGAGGGTTGAGTTGTTATTGATCACAAGAGACAGCGGCGCGCACCCTATTGTATCCACGAGCTGAAAACTTGCGCTCAGGGGTACATCAAAAGCAATAAAAACAGAATCTTGGGCACTGCAAAAACCATTGCCAGCCTGGCAGAAATACCATCCGCCTTGGCTCACGAGGATAGTAGAATCTTGCAAAGGATTCAGGGGGCTACTGAAGTCATTTTGCTCGGACCAAATAAATTGATTGGCGGTGCCGAAGGTATTGGCGCTGAGTAAATAAGGCGAACTACTACACAAATTGATGGTGTCATTGAGATCGAGCAAAATAGAATCTAGGACCAAAATTTGAATCTGCGCGGTATCTGTAATGAGGCAAACGCTGTCCGTGACATAAAGAAAGACATCGTACTGACCAGGCGTAGTGTACACCACTGTAGGATCAAAGACAACGCTTGTGGTATCGCCGTTGCCGAAATCCCAGAGATAGGAATCCCATTGGGCAGAAGTGTTTTGAAAATCGACAGTGAGGTCTTGGCAACCTTGCACATTTGAGCTGCTGAATTCGGCTGTTGGGATGAGCTGAAAATCGAATTTGAACACCAAGTTGTTGCAATTGCTGCTGTTGTTGGTATTGGACCAAGCGCCTTGAGAAGTCGGGAAATCGGAATGACCACCACAACCGCCGCACACAGACTGGTACACCACGCCATTTTTGTCAAAGCGAGAAGTGCCGCCGTCTACATGTTCCTGAGCGATGGCGCCACCTAAGTAGGAACCGTAAAGCAGTCCATTGAAGTTATTTTGCAAGACCATCAGGTAGAAATCAAAACCGGTGGTGCTGGCTTGAAAAGCATTGGCCGAAACAGGCATGCCGCTCAGTGGTGTGGACTGCAAAATATTGGCGCCCCAACCCGAAATATAGACGTTGCCACAGATATCGACCAAAAAGGCCGCAGGTGAAATATTGATCTGGCCATTGCCATTGCCAATGACGGTTGAGGCCAAGTTGGTGGTGAGTGCGTTGTTGAGTTTCAAGACAAACTGACTACTGCCCGGGTTGCTATAGGGCGCGTTATTCACTACAAAACCGCCTCCAACTGCTTGGCCCAACAAGAAAATTTGGTTGTTGCGATCCACCTCGACAAAAAAGACTTGGTCGTAATTGGGCGTGCCGACATAACTCGCTTTTTGAATGGCCGTACCCAGCGCATTGAGTTTCACGACAAACCCGTCGGTCTTGCCGCCGTTGTAGTTGCTCTGATAGGCTGCAGTGGTGCCCGAAAGATTGTTGGAGCCAGTACCACCGGCAAATAATATTGCCCCTAATGTATCGGTCTTGACGGAATAGGCGGCGTCGTCTTTATTGCCGCCGTAAAACGATGCAAATTGCAGCGCAGAAAAGTTTGCGTTCAGCTTGAAAATCACGGCGTCTTGACCAACAGATTTACTGGCCTGAAAAGAATTTTGAGTCGGGAAATTAACGGAGCGCGAGCAACTGGCTACCAGCACCGAACCTGCGGCATCGAGATAGATTTCACCCCTGAACTGATCTCCGTAGTTCGTAGTTAGCGAATCATAAG
>JAIPCC010000017.1 GCA_021738405.1 Crocinitomicaceae bacterium
GCTTTGAAGTATTTGTGATCTTCTGGTTCACAGAAAATAACCGATCTGCCTTCGCGGCCAGCTCGGCCCGTTCGGCCAATGCGGTGCACGTAGGTTTCGGCTACAGTTGGCACATCCGTATTGATGACCAAATCTAGACCTGAAATATCGATTCCTCTGGCAGCAATATCAGTAGCTACCAAAATACGGATCTTGCCTTCTTTGAAATGGTTGAGCGCCATTTGACGCGCATTTTGAGATTTGTTGCCGTGAATGGCGAGTGCTTCTAACTTGTTTTTACCCAACATGCGCACAAGTTTGTCGGCGCCGTGTTTGGTGCGCGAAAATACTAAGACGCTTTCTGCTGGATCTTTTTTGAGTAAGTCCACCAAAGAAGATTCTTTGTGCTTGCGGTCTGCAACGTGATACATGCATTGGTCTATGCGCTCAACTGTAGAAGAAACCGGCGTAACCGTCACTTCTATTGGTTGTTGCAACAAGCCCTGCGCTAAGCTCTTGACTTCATTTGGCATCGTAGCCGAAAAAAGTAAAGTCTGGCGTTCTCTAGGCAATAGTTTCACAATGCGCTTGACGTCGTGGATAAATCCCATATCGAGCATGCGGTCTGCTTCGTCTAAAACAAAAATAGAAAGCTGCTTGAGGTTGACAAAGCCTTGTTGGTGTAAATCGAGCAAACGACCAGGCGTAGCGATCAGAATAGCTGGCTTTTGCTTGAGGGTCTGAATTTGTGAGTGCGCTTTGACGCCCCCAAAAATGACCAACGAGCGCAAACCGAGGTGTTTGCCATATTCTTTGAAGTTGTCGGCAATTTGGATAGCGAGCTCGCGGGTGGGCGTTACAATAAGCGCTTGAATACCGCCATCGAGCGGTTTCTTAGCGTGTAGTAATTGCAGAATAGGGATGGCAAAAGCAGCAGTTTTTCCTGTTCCGGTTTGGGCTAGACCAATGAGGTCGCGTTGTTCGAGAATAGGTGGAATGGCTTTTTCTTGGATCGGGGTTGCGTTTGTATAGCCTTTTTCAGCAATGGCTTGAAGGAGCTTCGGCTCCAGGGGTAATTCATTAAATAACATGTAAGCTTCAATTTCGAACGCGGTAAACAACATTTTTTACCCGACGAAGTTGTGCAAAGGTACGCAAATATATCGGAGCTACCTCAAATTGACGCAAGTATGCGCTTGAGTCGGTTTTCATTGACCTTCAAAATAGTCTCTGAAAAAGCAGAATCTTCATCGAGGAGCTCTTTTTGGGTAGCAGAAAAATGAATGGCCGCCAACTGCTCAATTTGAGCCAATTTGTGGATATTTCCGGCATTGACGCCTCCGCCAGCCATGATTTCAATGCGCCCATTGGCATACTGACTCATTTGCGCGAGTATAGGCATTCCGAGCTCTACATTTGAGGCAAAACCCGAGGTGAGCACGCGCTTGAACCCAAGTGAAATAAGTATATCGAGCGAGCGCTTCCAATCGACGCTTTCGTCGAAGGCACGGTGGAAGGTCCAGTCGAGCTGCGGTGCCATTTGAAGCAAATCTTGCAGCTGTGCTTTGTCTATTTCAAAATTGGCTTGAAGCAAACCCACCACAACGCCTTGCACACCTAGTTGGGAACAAAATGCGATATCGCGTTTGATCAACTCCATTTCTGCCGCATTGTAATGAAAGCCGCCTGCTCTCGGCCTGATCAATACATGGGTATGTAAACCAAGCGCTAGAGCAGTCTCTATGAGGCCAGCTGAAGGCGTTAAGCCACCTTGTTCTAGATTCTGACAAAGTTCTATGCGTGCAAAAGCATGTGTCTTTGCCAACTGAAGGGCCTCCAGAGAGGCTGCGCATAATTCAAGTTCTACGGGATTCATCAGGGGCAAAATTGCACATTTTAGGACAAAAATGAGGTCTAAATTCCGTATATTTGTCTGCAATCAACAAAAAATGGCCAAAGACAAAGCGACCCCAACAAACGAGCAACTCGACTTCAACACCTTCAAGCAACAAGTCCTGCTCGACTACCAACTTGCCTGCGAATCCAGAGAAGCCTCACTTTTAGGCCGAAAAGAGGTGCTCACGGGCAAAGCTAAATTTGGCATTTTCGGCGACGGAAAAGAGCTCGCTCAGATCGCACTCGCCAAACAGTTTCAAAACGGAGACTTCCGTTCTGGCTACTACCGCGACCAAACGCTCATGATGGCGATTTCAGCCCTCACCATAGAACAATATTTTGCGGGCTTGTATGCCCACACCGACGTCGCCATTGAGCCGCAATCAGCTGGTCGACAAATGGGCGGGCACTACGCCACCCGCAACCTAGATGCGCAGGGCCAATGGAAAGACCTCATGTCACAGAAGAACAGCTCTGCAGACATCTCCCCTACCGCCGGGCAAATGCCGCGCTTACTCGGCCTCGCTCAAGCCTCTAAAATATACCGCGAACACCCTACACTCAAAGAACTCGAAGCGTTCAAAAAATTTACCAACGGCGGCAATGAAGTCGCTTTTGGCACCATCGGCGATGCCTCTACCTCAGAAGGCCCATTCTGGGAAACCATGAACGCCGCTGGGGTTTTGCAAGTACCAATGGTGATGTCTGTCTGGGACGACGGCTACGGGATTTCTGTCCCTCGCGAACTCCAGACCACCAAAGGCAGTATCTCCGACGCCCTCGCCGGATTCCAACGCAACGCCGATCAAAAAGGATTTGAAATATTGGTTACCAAAGGCTGGGATTACCCTCACCTTTGTGAAACCTACGAAAAAGCAGTTCAAATTGCCCGCAATGAACACGTGCCGGTCTTGGTGCATGTCAAAGAAGTAAACCAGCCACAAGGGCACTCTACTTCGGGCTCACACGAGCGCTACAAATCTGAAGAGCGCCTCGCTTGGGAATCCGAATACGATTGCATTGCCAAATTCAAAGAATGGATCCTTTCTTTTGCACAAAAAGGCCTCGTACTCGCTACTGAAGAAGAACTCGACGCCATCTCAAGCGCAGCCAAAGAAAGCATCAGAAATGCGAAGAACAGTGCGTGGACCGCTTTCACCAACGACATTATACAAGACAAACAAGAGTTGCTCGAACTCTTAAACAGATTCGATGCCAACCACCCTCTTCATGCACGCGCTACAGCCTTGCACCAACAACTCAGCAAAGAAAAAGACAGCATCCGTCGAGACCTCCTTTCGGCCGCTCGCCTTCTTTTGCGCCAAAGTTTGCAAGTCCAAAGCCCTGAACGCTATGCGCTCGCCAATTGGGTAGGTCGCATTCAACTCAAAGCCCAAGACCGCTACAGCTCGTATTTGTATTCTGCCTCTGAGCAAAATATTGCGAGCATCTCTAAAGTCCCGGTTGCCTACGCCTCCGAAAACCAAATGGAAGACGGTCGCATCATTTTGCGTGAAAACTACCGCAAAATTCTAGAAACACGTCCAGAAGTACTCGTTTTTGGCGAAGACGCCGGAAAAATTGGTGGCGTTAACCAGAGTTTAGAAGGCTTACAAGAACAATTTGGCAATTTGCGCGTCTCCGACACAGGTATCCGCGAGTGCACCATTATTGGACAAGGCATCGGAATGGCCATGCGTGGCTTGCGCCCCATTGCCGAAATTCAATACCTAGATTATTTGCTTTACGGCATTCAAATTATGTCCGACGACCTCGCAACGGTTCAGTATCGCACCAAAGGCGGACAAAAAGCACCACTCATTATTTCTACCCGCGGCCACCGCTTAGAAGGCATTTGGCACAGCGGATCTCCAATGGGTATGATCATCAATTCGCTACGCGGTGTTCACGTTTGTGTACCGCGCAACATGACCAAAGCCGCAGCTTTTTACAACACGCTACTTCAGGCCGACGAACCTGCATTGGTCATTGAGCCACTGAACGGTTACCGCAGCAAAGAGCGCATGCCGCTTAATTTCGGCGAATTCACTGAGCCATTAGGCGTTCCTGAAATCGTGCAAGAAGGGATCGACCTCACCCTTGTTTCTTATGGCTCCACATTTAATATCTGCGAACAAGCCGTCGCACAACTCGCAGACTTCGGTGTTTCTGTTGAACTCATCGATGCGCAAACCTTGCTTCCGTTTGACATCCATCACGTCATTGGCCAATCTTTAGCCAAGACCAACGCGCTCTTAATTGTAGACGAAGATGTCAGCAGCGGTGCGAGTGCCTTTATGCTCGATCAAATTTTAGTCAAGCAAAACGGCTACCAACACCTCGATCTCGCGCCACAAACCATGGCAGCCAAAGACCACCGTCCTGCCTATGGCTCCGACGGCGATTACTTCAGCAAGCCCAACCTCGACGACATCATCGAAAAGGTCCTGGACATGATGCACGACCTCGACCCAGAAAGTTTTCCGAAGATTTATGAATAGGCGCAAAAGGAATTTGTAATTTTGTAAAAAAAAACAAGTGCTCAGAAGTCTTTTTAGTCTTTTACTGGTCGCCTTATTCATCTCAAAGCTTGTGTATGGTTTGATTTGGCAAGTCCATTATGAGCTCAATAAAGCTGAAATCACCGCGCGTTATTGTGAAAACAAAAACAGACCTGAACTCCATTGTAACGGTCAATGCTATCTCGCAAAGCAACTTCAAAAAGCTGATTCCGCTCTCCAAGCCAAAGAGCAAGAGCAACAAAATCATCTCGATCTTGGTGCTAAAATCATTTCAGAACAATTCTATATACTGAATGAAGCTCAATTTTCAGTTTTGCAAGCTCCATTAGTTCAAGCACAGAAAGAAACCCTGAGTAAAGCAGCTCATTATTCCTATAACTATATTCAAAACTGTTTTCATCCACCTTGTATCGCTTGATTGAATTCCTATTCATCAATATAAATACAAATCATGAAAAATATCAGTTTAATGCTGCTACTGGCACTTTCTAGTAGCACGTGGGCTTGTGATATATGCGGAGGTGTGCATGCCAATAGTTCAATCGGACTTTTTGCAGCAAACCGCTTCCATACACTTGGCCTCAGTACACAATACAGAAATTACCAAAGCTACGATAACGAACAATTACATTCTAAGGAGGAATTCCTACTCAATAGCTTGCAATTGCGTTTTCAACTGAGCCCTAAACTTCAAATTTACGGCCAGCTTCCGTATCAAGTTGGCAAACAAAGCCTTGATGGTGAAGTGAGTACGAAGTATGGTCTAGGCGACATGCAAGGCTTGGTCAACTATATTTTGCTGCAACAAAAAGATTCAGTGGGTATTACCCAGCACTTTTTAAGTGCAGCAGGAGGCGTAAAAGTTCCAACTGGTTATTTTGTTTCGCCGTCCAACTTGCAACAAAACATGTACCCGGGCACCGGATCTTGGGATTACAGCTTGTTGCTGAACGGTTACAAAAGACTCTCCACTCTATGGGGAATGCAAGCTGAGCTGAGTCAGACATTGAAAGGAAAAAACACCTATGCCTTTCGCTACGGCGCCTCAAGTCAGGCCTCGACTGTTCTGGTCTATAATTATAAAGTCAGTTCTTACCGCTTGTTGGCTTCTGCAGGTATTCAAATCGATTATTTTGCCGCAAATCATTGGGATTGGGAAACCCTTTCAGATGAAAGTTTACATCAGGGCCTATTGGTGCAAGTTAAATCGAGTGTCAACTTGCTGACCTATTCATGGCTATATAGCCTTCAAGCACAGCTGCCAGTTTGGCAAAACATCAATCGTGGTGCCCTTAACTTTGGCCCACAAGTTCAAATTTCTATCCAATATTTAATTCAACAAAAAAAACAATCATGAAAAATATCTTTTCAATTTTAAGCATCGTTCTCGTTATTTTATTCGGAGCTACTTCTTGTGATAAAAACAAGCAAAAAGCAACTGGTGAGCTCGAAATCGCTTTTGAACACGTTTGGGGCATGGACGAAACAGCTTTTAGTCTCAATACAGATTATGTGCATCCTATGAACAGCGAAGCCCTCAATTTCAGCACTTTCAAATATTACGTTTCGAATATCATCCTCACTAAAGAAGATGGCACACTATGGAAAGACTCCAACAGCTATTATTTAATTGACCTTAGTAAACCAAGCTCACTGAACCTCGCTTTAAGCCATGTACCTGTCGGGACTTACAAATCCATGACCTACACGCTAGGTGTCGATAGCCTTCGCAATGTTTCTGGAGCTCAAACCGGAGCGCTTTCAACCGCGAATGGTATGTTCTGGAATTGGAATTCAGGTTATATCATGCTGAAGGCAGAGGGAACAAGCCCTGCATCGAGCTCAGGAAGCTTTGCGTATCATTTAGGTGGTTTTAGTGGCCAGTACAATATCGTCACAACCAAAACGGTCAATTTTGACACTGAGAAACTCATGATCAACAATGACCACGCTTGTGAAATTCATATGAAGGCAAGCCCATCTTATTTACTTTGTAATGATGCTGTTGCAAACGGTGCTAATGTCATGATGCCCGGGGCAAGAGCAAAATCTCTAGCGTTAGATTTTTATAGTTCTGTCGTTTTTGAACACTTACACAATTAATAACAATGGGTTTGCTTTACCAAAGTGAACTTGATCAAATTTGGAGCCGCCTATTTGTGGCGGCTCCTTTTTTCGCTTGGCTATTCATCAGTTCTTGTACAAAGGAAAATGTTTCAGATTTTCAAGCGCAAGTTCCTGTTTATTTCCCAAAACCCAATTACACAAAACATGTTCAAGACTTCACGAAAGGTCGTTTTGAACTTGGTAAACAACTCTTTTTTGACCCTCTTCTTTCTACAGATCATAGCACCTCCTGCGCGAGTTGCCACAGCCAAACACATGGTTTTGCGGATCACAATGTGCGTTTCAGCTCAGGAATATACGGCAGAAAAGGCGTTCGCAATACGCCAAGTATTGCCAATATGATTTGGTATCCAGCATTTGGATGGGATGGCGGCGTCAATCATTTAGAGATTTTTCATTTAGGACCACTCACCAATGAGTTGGAGATGGGTACGGATATGAATGGCGTTTTAAACCGTCTGAACCACAATCAAAACTACCGTAATTTGTTTAAAACGCACTATGGGGTTGAGCAAATCAGTGATTATGAATTATTCAAAGTGCTTACATTGTATATTTCTCAAATTCAATCTTTTCAAAGTAAATACGATCAATATCGGCAAGGAAAAGTGAACTTTAGTTTAGAAGAGCAAAAAGGGTACGCTTTATTTAAAAGTCATTGTGCAAGTTGTCATAGTGAACCACTCTTTAGCAATTTCAGTTATCAAAATAATGGACTTGACAGCGTATTTGCCGATAGCGGAAGAGGAAAGATCACCAAAGAAATTACGGACTATGGAAAATTTAGAGTGCCTTCGTTGAGAAATGTTTCGCTCACCTACCCTTACATGCACGACGGCCGATTTTGGAACTTGAACGAAGTTCTTGAGCATTACAGCAATGGCATTGTTGAGAACAGTCAAAACCTCAGTCCTGATTTGAAAAAAGGAATGAACTTATCCGCAGCACAGAAACAGCAACTCATTGCGTTTTTAAATACGCTCACCGATTATAAATTACTGAGCGATAAACGATTTTATTAAGACAAAAAAAGGGGAGCCGAAGCTCCCCTTTTCAATTATAGGTATTGGGTAATCTTATGCTTTAGAATCAGATTTAGCCAAAGCGTAGATGACCAAACCGAAACCGATTTTGTTCACGGCGTCACCGATGTTGTACACAACATCCATCCAAGGGTTTGGACCAGCGCTACCGAAAGCACCGAACAATCCGCCTGGTGTACCAATGATGTAACCTAATGGATAGATAGCCCATCCAACAAGTACGAACCATGCCAAGATGCGTGTTGCTTTTGCAACTGCAGGACCTGCAGATTCAGCCAATTTAGCCACTTCACCAAACCATACAAGGTAAGCGATGTAGAAATAAGCTGCACCTGAAAGAACACCCCACATAACGCTGTTGTCACGGTCTACAGACTCACCGAAGTAACCTGTTACGAGCATCACTACAGAAGCGAAGATGAGTTTCCAAAGTAAGCTGGTTTTAGCACCTGCTTTTTTGGTGATCAAATAAAACTCTACACACATCAATGGAACTGTCAACATCCAGTCTACGTAACGGAAGAACGTAGGTGAAGTTGAAGTTGCAGTGAAATAATCACGCATGTAGTAATAATGGACCGCGGCGATGAAGGTGATGAGTCCGGAAACTAAAATGGATGTTCTCCATTTCTCTTCCATGTTGCGCATTTCCATAAAGAAGAATGCTGCTGCAGCCATCATGGCCATCGTTCCAATGAAGAAGGTAAACGCTGTGTAAGTGTACACATCTCCTTTTTCAAATAGTGCTTGCACGTTAAGTGCATTAGATAAAGAAAATAACATAAATAGATAGGTTTAGTTTTTCCTACTCTTTTGTGGCTTTTCGGATACCGCCAATAACTTATTGAATAACAATGATAAACAATTATTGTTTAACAATTGATAAAATTTATTCAACAAAATGGCAAACACTTATCTAATTAATTGTCAATATCTTAGCTGAAGCCCAGTAAAATCAATAGAAACGGTAGCTAAATGGCAGGCGCATTTGTAGGCCTTTCATTTTCTTAATCTGTGAAAATTTTTGATAATAAGCTAAAAATTCTGCCGAAATCTCGATTTTCGAACTGCTTTTTTCTCCCTCGAGTTCTTCGTCAAGAAGTGCTAAGAAGGTATTGAAAGTACTTTCCTCTTTTTTAGGATAATAAACCACCTCCTTAACGCCAATTTCTTTACCCAGGGATTTGATGCAGCTATTGAGGCCACCTAGCACATCGACGAGGCCAACGCTTTTCGCAGCACTACCCGTCCAGACTCTCCCGCGCGCCACGCGCTGCACCGCTTTTTTACTGAGTTTGCGACCTTCCTTGACACGGTCGAGGAATTGTGTATAAATGGCATCTACTTCAGTTTGCATGAATGCGTATTCTTCCGGACTCAGTTTGTGGGTAAGTGAGAGCGGGCCAAAACGATGTGTTCTGACTTCGTCTGTGGTGACACCAATTTTGTTCTGAAGAAAATCACCAGCGTAAGGAACCACACCGAAAACGCCAATAGAACCGGTTATGGTCATGGGGCTTGCAAAAATTTTGACCGCAGGCATGGCAATGTAATAGCCTCCAGACGCTGCGTAGTCACCCATCGAGACATAAAGCGGCTTTTTGGCGGCCGTTAACGAGACTTCTTTCCAGATTTCTTCACTGGCCAACGCAGAACCTCCCGGGCTATTGATGCGCAGCACTACACCTTTGACGTCGTCGTCGTCGCGGACCTGACGCAGCATTTTAGCCATGCGCTCTGTACTCACGCCCTCTCCTTGGGTCGCTACATCGCCTTCGGCTAAAAGTACAGCAATGTGGCGCTCTTGTCTGGCGAGTAGTTGGTTGTCGTGATAGGTGTCGCGGGCATATTTGGTAAAACCTTGTAGGCGCAAAGGTGTATTTTCATCGATGCCCACTTTTTTCTTAAGCAATGTGAGTACTTCGTGTCTGTAAAGGGTTTTGTCGATCATTTTTTGGGCGGCAGCGTGGGTCAGGTTGCGGACGGCAAATGCATTGACTAGCGAGTCGAGTGCGAGTGTGTCGATGGGTCTACTTTGCGAGATTTCATTGCGCGTTTGTAGCCACAGCCCTCCAATTAATGTTTGCATTTGCATGCGGCTCGAGTCTGACATCTCGGTGCGGTAGAAGGGCTCTACGGCACTTTTGAAGTCGTTTTCTTTACCGCGCACGACCATGACACCAATTTGTAAGTCGTCTAATAAATTCTTGAAGAAATAACTCTCGGCGTGCAAACCACTCCATAAAAAAGTGGAGCCCTGCATGCCGTAAATTTCTTTGCACACGCTACTTACATAATAATCTGTCTGGCTGATTTCTTCGCCTGCTAAATAGGCGACGACAAACTTTCCTGATTTCTGAAAGGCTTGAATGGCTTCGCGCAGCTCTTCAGCAGTGGCCATACCCATACTTGGGCTTTTCATTTCCAAGAATACACCTTTGATTTTAGAATCTTGCGCAGCTTCTTTCAAGCCCACCAAGATTTCAGGCAAGCCCAAGGTGCGGTTGAGGCGCAGTGCGGTTGGATCAAAGGCCTCTTCGGACACATCTTGAATGGTGCCAGCTAACTTGAGGTGCAGGACGGTTTTGTCTTGCAAGGCCAGCGGCGCGGGGCCGAAATCTCCAAAAGACCCGATAATGCCCCCCAAAATGAGAAAAAAGAAAACCATGCCGACCAAGCCAGCAACAAAAACTGCTAAAAAACTCGGCCAAAATAGCTTACCAAATGAAAGGCGATTCTCTGACATATTAAGAATTTAAAAGGGTGTGCAAGCTCAAGCGATTGACTGGATTGATGCGCAAGGTAAAGCGAATGTTTTGTGCATAGTTGGTGAAGAGGTCTCCGGAGATGTTATTGCTGCCGTATACCAATGGGAAATAAACGCCAAATACTTTTCCGAGACGCAGTGCCATACCCGCATTGTAATACATGTCTACTGTTTGAAAGGTGCCACGCCCAGCTCCAAAATCGGCAAAAACACCAACCAAATTAGGCTTGATAGGCAATTGCGCGTAAACAGTAGCTGTAGTGAGCCAATTGATGTTACTTCCGGCTGCATTACCCGTGTGGAACTGCCCATGGCGATCCATGCGCTGCTGCGACCAGATACCAGAAACATCAGAACGACCAAAGTTGTAGTCTTCCAAAAATAAGTCTTGCTGACCTTGTAAACCGTTCATGGCCCAGAAAAAGCGGTCTCCACTCAAGTTTGAATATTGATGATTGAATGTATATCCACCAAAAAGATTCAAAGTAACATTGCGGTCCATTTTACCCACTGAATAATTGAAGTTTTGGTTGAGATTGGTCCAGATACGCGAAACGAATTCTTCTCCAGTTTTGAAATACTCATAACGATTGGTCCATTGCGCTTGATATACTGGTTTCTTGTAATTTGTTATGTGTTGTACAAAGATACCTTGGTCGTTGTAGGAGATGTTGTTGCCAAGTATATTCTTTTTGTAAATTCCTTGGATCAATAGATCATGATGAAATGCATGACGGGCTTTGCGATCGCCAAAATTGATGGAGACATAAGGATTGAAAGCAACGAAATAGCTGTTGGCGGCATCGCGCTGAGTTCCAAAAGATTTGAGAGACAAACCAAGGCGCATGAGTTCGATGGCTTTTGTCGGTAAAATTTGGTAAGAAAACTCAGCAATACCGGCAGGGCGTAATCTGGCGGTAGAGAGCATTGGGCTCACTAAATAGGTGAACTTTTTCGGAGCCAAACCGATGTTGTGGAGCGTTACTCCAGCCATAAGGCCATCGTAGGCATTGCCACCGAGCATTGGCGTCCAGAAAATCGTACTACTATTTTTTTCGTGGTCTCCGAACAAGAGTTCAAAACGCAATGGCTCTACTTTTTTGAAAACCTGATCCTTGACCCAAAGGTTGTTTTGGCGCTTGAGTTCAGGGATGTTGTTGCCGTTATCAATAACCACTTTGTCTATGTCGTTGAACGGGGTAATAAAAGACAAACTCGTTTGCCCTGGTTCGGCCCACTTGGTCTCGAGTACTTGTCCGTTTTGCAACAAACTCACGCCAATTGGTCCGTTGACTTGACCTTTATTGGAAAGATCGACCGTTGTACCGGAGTGAGCTGTATGAACGCCTTTGATTTTGTAGTCGAGGTGCTTGGTGGTTTGGATGAGGTCTTTGAACAACCAGCTGAGGTCTTTGCCGGTTTGGGTTTCTAAGGTTTTTTGTAAGTCGGCAGGTTGTGGATGCTTGAACTTCCATTGTTGGTAATAGGCTGACATGGCTGCATCGAATTTTTCTGCGCCGAGGTAATCCATGAGGTAGAAGAATACGACGCCCGTTTTTTGGTACATAATGGCACCATAATTCAAACTTGAAAAATCATCGGAATGTGTTTCCAAAGGTTGGTCTAGGCCAAAGCTAGCCAAAGTGCGGTAAGTGATGTCGCCGGAGTCGTGGTGATCTAGGTCATTGAGGTGAAAGCGACCGCCGGCAACCATGTCAGAAAAACGCGTGTTGTCTGGGTATTTGGTTTGCACGTAGCGCATTTCATTTAGCGTATTTAAACCTTCGTCCATCCAGCCGTGGACGCGCTCATTGGAACCGAGGATACCATAAAACCAGTTGTGCCCGACTTCGTGGACAATTACTACTTCCAATTCTTCTTTCGAGCTGGAATTGCCAATAACGGTGATCATCGGGTATTCCATGCCGCCACCCGCACTGATGGTGCCGTCGATGGCCGTAACGTGCTTGTATGGATAATCTCCGTTCCAGAGTGAATAGTAATAAGTACCATCGTGAAGGTATTCGAGCGCATTGGCCCAAAGCTTCGCGTTTTGAGGCGTAAACATGGCCCAAGTGGTAACGGTTTCTTTGGAATGCGGCAAGACCACCTCCCCTTTCAAGACCAAAAAGCGCTTGTCGGCAAACCAAGCAAAATCATGCACGCGGTCTTGCTTGTATTGCAGTGTTTTCCATTCGCTTGCAGACTCTGGGAAAGTTTTAGAGCGTTCTGTTTCGGTATTGAGCAACTTCTCGAGTTTCTTTTTGCTCTCCTCTACTTTTTGATTCAAATAAGCGATTTCGCTTGCTGTTTGAAGTTCGCCTGTAGCGCCAACAACATAATTGGCAGGCACCGTGATTTTGACATCAAAACTACCGAACTCCGAATAAAACTCACCCTGATTCAAGTACGGCATGGCATTCCAACCGTTTTGATCGTATACAGCAGGCTTGGGGTACCATTGTGTAATTTGATAGGATTGACCGATATGCCCCAAGCGCGAGAGGCTACCAGAAGGGATTTTCACTTTAAATGGAGTGGAGATTTGAATGGCTTCACCAGATTTTAAAGGCGAAGCAAGTTTGAGTACGACGATATCTTGGTGTTCTGGCGTATAAGACCATTGAACAGCAGCGCCATTGACTTTGAAATCGAGCGAATCGATGTAACCCAAATCTTTAGGGTCGGCCTTGGCCAGTTTGTTGCCCTCGTTGCGCTTGAGTTGCTGCGCGAGTGCCGTTTCTTTGTTTTTATAGGCGTTAGGCCAAACGTGCATGTAAATTTCCGTCAATGTTTGAGGCGAATTATTCTTGTAGGTAAGTGTCTCAAAGCCACTTAAAAAATGATTTTTATCGTCGAGCTTCACCTCAATTTGATAACTGACATCTTGCTGAAAATATTGACTAAAGGCTGAAAAAGGAAGCAGTAGAAATAATAATTTTTTCATGTAAACAGATTTGAAATAAAAGTACAAAGAATTGGGCATAAAAAAGCCACCCGAAGGTGGCTTAATGATTCTTGACGAAATGTAGCGAAAAATGTTACAAGTACTTAAAGCTTGACAATTCGCTGGATGTTTTCATTGATTTGAACAAGGTAAGTACCCGGTTTTAAATTGGTAAGATCTAGTGAGTGGCTTGAACCATTTACATTGGCCACTTGCAGCACTTTACCATTCAAGTCTGTGAGGCGAAGCTCGCAAGAGATTACTTGACTAAACACAAGCTCTACCTTACCATTTGTTGGATTCGGCGCAATTATCGCCGTAAAATCTAAAGAGGTTAGCCCTAAGACGCCATCAACGCCGTCGCAGTTCTCATCGATGCCGTTACCTTCAGTGTCTGCAGCACCTGGAAAAGCGCTGTTGTTGCTGTCGTCGCAGTCTCCGTTTTGGGTAGCGAAACCCGCAATCGGTGAACAAGAAACAGTAGGATTGCCAATACCGAAACCATCGCTGTCGCCATCGAAGTAGTAGTTCAAGAACGTAAGACCTTCGTCTTCTTGACCGTCGCAGTTGTTGTCAATGCCGTCGCATACTTCAGAGGCGCCTGGGTTTACTGCGTTGTTGTTGTCATCGCAGTCTCCGCCAATGGCGATCATGTTCACTGGCGCTTGGCAAAACAATACGCCTGTTGCGTCGTCGCCGAAGCCATCTTGATCGTTATCTGAGTAATACATCGTTGGTGCAACAATTGAGGCATTGGTATCGTCGCAATCGCCATTGGCTAATACATAGCCTGCAGGCTGAACACATGCTGTTTGCGATACTGCAGAATTTCCAACTTGGTCGTTGTCTGCATCTTGGTACCAAACGGTATTCGGATTGACCAACGCATCGGTATCATTGCAATCGGTGTTGTTCACCACGTAGCCAGCTGGCGCATTGCAAAGGAGCGTATCCATTGCTGGATCTCCAAAACCGTCGCCATCTGTATCTGCATAAAACAAAGATGGTGTAATCGTGATGGTGTTACCCCAAACAGAAACGTTGTCCATTCTCAAGGTGGAGGTATTCGTTGCTTGATTGATCACGTAGAATCTAAAGGTTACCGCAGCCACATTGGCAAAAGCAGCAGGTAAAATAATGGTGTCGGCAAATACAATATTGCCATTCCAACCAGAAGCAAGTGTATCGAGGTTGACCGTGTAGTTATCCAAGCTCGAACGCACAAAAATTGTTGGTGTTCCGCCTGTCGTACTCGTGCGGTGATTGAGCGCTAATTTCGCTAAATTCAGGTTGCTACAGTTTGCACCAGTAATGGTAAACTCGTTGTATTGCGCTGCATCAAAAAGTGCAGTTTGATTCCAGCCACTGCGGTTGAAAACACCACCTCCTGAGGCACAAGTTGAGCCTTGCGCAGTAAAATCAGAGAAAGTCCAGTTGGCGCTGGTATTGGTTGCGGCAACATCTTGAGTGGCACAATCCACAGTTCCTGCAAATTGATAAATACCGAGTTGCAAAGGCGCATCAATGCCGTTGCAATCTTCATCGATGCCGTTTCCTGGCACATCAACTGCACCTGGGTAAATCGCGTTGTTGTTGTCGTTACAATCCGAACTGTTGGTTACGTATCCGGCAATTGAAGCACAACCCGATTGAGACACCGCTGCATTTCCAAAACCATCGTTGTCTAAATCTTGATAGTAAGTGAGTGAACCAACAATGCTGAGGTTGAGCGTAATGGTGCTGTCGCAACCTGCAATGTTTTGAGTCAATTGCGTGTAGGTTCCAGACGCGCTGTAGGTTTGGTTATTTAACGTATAGGGGCCACAATTCGTAACATTGAGTGTAGACGCATTGGCGCTGTTGATCGTCAAATTTAAATTGATAATAGAGTCACAACCCGCTGCATTGGCATTAGTGAGTGTCTGAATATAAGTTCCAGAGGTTGTGTAGGTTTGGTTGTTCAGACTATAGGTATTACAAGCGCTAGCTACAATTGTATTATAAGTAACACATGATGCAGTTGCCCCAGGCGTAACTGAAGCCCAAGTTTCACCCGCACGAATTTCGTCGATTTCGTAATTACCAGTGCCGGTTGCTTGACGCAAATACACAGACTGAATACCGTTGGCTGGCCAAGAACTTGTACCTCCTGAGTTGGTTACCCCAGCAGCAGGTTCAGCTGCTCCTGGAATTGGATTCACCCATAATGAAGCAGTAATGGCCCCAGCTACTGCAGGAGCACTTGCTTTGGCAACCACTAGCATGGTTGTACCAGGTGTATATTCTGTCGGAAGATAAGTAGCCACAGCACCTGCGCCACCTGTTGTATTCAAAATACCTAACTGAAAGGTGTTGGGCGTAGCGCCTAATTTGATGAACAAGCGCGGAAAATAAATGGTAACGCTTGCACCAGCAGTACCACCAAAACCAATGAAGTAAGCGCCACCCGCCGTTAGGCCGGTTGTGTTGGTGACGTTCAATAAAAAGGAAAAGTAGCCCGTTGGCAGTGTTGTGGTGAAGGCTTTATTGATATCCTCTGAAGCAGTGGAAGAACCAGCAACAAGCGCCATGCGGTTTGCTGCAGAAGCAGCTAAGCCCGTGTAAGAAAGCGAAGCACCACTTTGAGAAGGTGTAGTGAGGGCAACCAATTGACCTTCTTGGCCAGCAGTTACACTATGGGTTGTCCAGCCGTTGGCATTGGCAGAACCCGTAAAGTTGAAAGATTCAAAAGCTTGCGCGAACACATTGAGGCTCAGAATAGTGAGTATAAAAAGTAAACCTTTTTTCATAAAAATATTTTTGGTTGAGTAAAATTACAACTTTGTAAGTTAACATGCGGAAACTTCAGATGAACACGCTGTTAATTTGAGGTCTGTGCACAAAAAAAGGCGAAGTTTCCCTCGCCTTTTCTGAATAATTGGCTGTAAAAATTATTCTGCAGCAGTTGGCTCTGTAGCCGGACGCTCAGGGCGTGGCAACAAAACTTTGCGAGATAATTTCCATTTTTTGGTTTTTGGATCTTTGCCAATGACTTTGAAAGTAAGCATTTCGCCTTCCTTCACGACATCTTCCATTTTTGCTGTTTTTTCCCAAGCAAATTCAGAGATGTGGATCAGGCCGTCTGTTCCGGGAACGATTTCTACGAAGCAACCGAATTCTTTTACAGACTTCACTTTACCTTCATAAGTTGCACCTTCGTCTACTTGCGGCGGGAATGCAATTTGGCGGATCAAGCGGATGGCTTCAGCCATGTCGTTGCCATTGTTGGAAAGTACTTGAACGCGTCCTTCACCGTTTGGTAATTCTTCGATGGTGATGGTGGTTTTGGTTTCTTTCTGCAAACCTTGGATGATTTTTCCTCCAGGTCCGATGATGGCACCGATCATTTCGTTCGGCACGTTGAGTGCTTCCAAACGCGGTGTTTGTGGCTTGAGCTCCGGACGCGGTGCAGCCATTGTTTCGGTGATTTTACCGAGGATGTGCAAACGACCTGCGCGAGATTGCTCTAGTGCTTGTGTCAAGACTTCGTATGGCAAACCATCTACTTTGATATCCATCTGACAAGCAGTGATACCATTGGCAGTTCCGGTTACTTTGAAGTCCATGTCGCCGAGGTGGTCTTCATCGCCGAGGATGTCAGACAATACTGCAAATTTACCTTCGTCGGCAACCAAGCCCATAGCGATACCAGAAACTGGTGATTTGATCGGCACACCGCCATCCATGAGGGCGAGGGTTCCGGCACAAACTGTAGCCATTGAAGACGAACCATTTGATTCTAAAATGTCAGAGACAATACGAACTGCATATGGGTAGTCGTCTGGCATCACTGGCTTAAGGGCGCGAAGTGCCAAGTTTCCGTGACCGATTTCACGACGAGAAGTTCCACGAAGTGGTTTGGCTTCACCTGTAGAGAATGGTGGAAAGTTGTAGTGTAATAAGAATTTTTCGGTGCCTTGGAAAGTAGCGCCGTCGATCATTTGCTCGTCCATTTTACCACCGAGGGTAAGTGTGGTGAGTGATTGTGTTTCTCCGCGTGTAAATACAGCCGAACCGTGAACCATTGGAAGGTAATCTACCTCTGCCCAAATTGGACGGATTTCGTCGAACTGACGACCATCTAAGCGCGCGCGCTCATTGAGCATGACCCAACGAACTGCTTTTTTCTTCACTTCTGAGAAGTATACAGAAATAAATTTGGCAGCGTGCTCGAGTTCTTCTTCAGAAAAACCTGCTTTCACTTCTGCTTTAATGGCATCGAAGAGCTCGGTGCGTTTTGCCTTGTTGGCAAGACCCATGCGCGCTACATCTTTACATTTTTCCATGGCCAATTCGAAAACTTTAGCGCGAACGTCAGCGTCGTGAGACTCGTGGGAGTATTCGCGTTTTGGATTGGCAGTAGGGATTTCTGCAGCGAGTGCTAATTGGAAGTTACATTGTTCAATAATGGCAGCGTGTGCAAGTTTGATGACCTCAACCAATTCGGCTTCGGAGATTTCTTGCATTTCGCCTTCAACCATGTTGACGTCTTTTGCGGTTCCTGCTACCATTACATCGATATCAGAAAGGGTCATTTCTGCCATTGTTGGGTTGATGATGAACTCACCATTGATGCGTCCGACGCGTACTTCAGACATTGGGCCATTGAACGGAATGTTCGATACCGCAATTGCAGAAGATGCTGCCAAACCGCACAAAGCGTCTGGGTTGTGGACACCGTCGTAAGACATGAGTTGGATCATGACCTGTACTTCGGCATGGTAATCGTCTGGGAAGAGCGGACGCAAAGCGCGGTCTACCAAACGCATTACTAAAATTTCAGTTTCGGAAGGGCGTGCCTCACGACGGAAGAAACCGCCTGGAAAACGACCAGCTGCCGAATACTTTTCACGGTAATCTACCGTAAGTGGAAGAAAATCTACGCCTTCCTTTGCGTCTTGTGCTGCCACAACAGTAGCGAGCAACATGGTGTCGCCCATGCGCACCACAACAGAACCATCTGCCTGTTTTGCCAACTTCCCGGTCTCTACAAGGATTTCCTTGCCGCCGGTCATGATTGACTTTCTTGTTCCTATATTCATCTCTATTTATTTACAACTTTAAAACAAAAGAAGGGGCTATCGATGTTATCGAAGCCCCCTCTCCCATAAAATTTTCCGAGTTGACCTCAGAATTAACGACGAAGTCCTAATTCTTTGATCAAGGCACGGTATTTCTCGATATCGTTTGCCTTTAGGTAGTCAAGAAGGCTACGACGCTTACCAACTAACAACTGAAGTGCGCGTTGGGTACCGTAGTCTTTGCGGTTCTTTTTCAAGTGCTCAGTGAGGTGAGCAATGCGAAAAGTAAACAAGGCCACTTGGCCTTCTGTAGAACCGGTGTTGGTTTCTGAACCACCGTGTTTGGCGAAGATCTCTTTCTTCTTTGCTGAATCTAAATACATGCTAATATTTGTGTAAATGATTATTATGTAGACTGACCACCTTGGTCAATACGGCTGCAAAGATAAGAACTCTTTTTGATACGCACAAAAGCTAACCCGCATTTATTGTTATCTTTGCTGCGTTCTTAGGTGTTCGCTCGTCGAACTTAATAAGGAATCCGGTTAGAATCCGGAGCTGTATCTGCAGCTGTAAGTGTCTAAAAAGTTGCTTTCACAAGGCCACTGCGCAAGCGGGAAGGCAAAGCAACAACAGGCATGAGCCAGAAGACTTGCCCTCGAACAGCGTGAAGACTTCAGATCAAGGTCGGTATCGCCAAGGGCTTCGTATACCCTTGCCGCTCCACTTTTTTCCGTGTCCTTGTTTAATTTTTTATAAATTTTCAAAACATGAAAAAAGGATTATTTTTAGTTGCTGCACTCACCAGTGCAAGTTTGTACGCCCAGCAATACGTACACCAAGTGCTCATCGCCAACGAAGGTTTTTTTGATTTTCAAACCAACGCAATCATCGAGCCCGCCACCATCGGATCTTACAATCCGCAAACCCAAGCTTACGCAGTTGTTGACACCCTTGATGGGCAACGTTTCAGCTCAGACTTGGTCATCGATGGCAATTTTTATTTTGTCGCAGCCGACACCAAAATTTTCAAATACAACCTCAATACCCACCAAGAAGTAGGCAGCATTAACCTTCCGGGCGTGCGCAACCTCGCTATTGCCGGTGACAAACTCATCGCAACGCGCGGCGAGTACATGCAAACGTTCGACTCCTACCTTCAGGTTTTTGACAAAAACACCTTGCAACTCATCGCTGCACTAGACACCAACAACGGCCCGAAATGGGCAACCCAAAACATTGTGGTTGTCAATAACACCGCTTACGTTGCTGTCAACAACGCATATGAGTGGGGCAACGAAAAAGGCCTCATCGGTCAGCTAGACCTCAGCACTTTGCAGTACGGTTCTGAAATCGACCTCGGCGCAGAAGGTAAAAACCCAGACAACATGTTCTTGTTCAACAACGAACTCTACACGGTCAACAACAAAGATTGGTCGGGTGCTTCTGTTTCAAAAGTAAGCCTCAACGGCGCAGTGAATACACAAAACTTGGCCAATGCCGTAACAGGTTGCGGTACCTCTGCCCTGCGCGACGACAAACTCGTTTACCAAATTTCCATGGAAAACACCCTCAACGACTACAGCCTACTCAATATGGCATTAGTTGGTCCGGTTGCAGGCATCACCAACAACTTCTACGACCTCGCTCAAGAACCCATCAGCGGCAACCTTTACGCTTCAGCAACAGACTTCTTTTCTACAGGAAGCGTGAGCATTTTTGACAACGCCAATAACCTCGTTGATCAATTTGCAGCTGGCGTATCTCCGGGCACTATTGTTTTTGATGTGCGCGCTAGCGTTGGCCTCAATGAACTCAACACTACGATCGGCGTTTATCCAAACCCGTCAAACGGCGTTTTCCAAATTGCTGGCCTCACAGCAGGCGACACCTATCAAATCACGAACGCCACCGGCCAATTCATTTTTGAAGGACAAACTAATACAATTGACTTGCGTCATTTTGATGCTGGTGTCTATCTGATCCAAACACAAAAAGGCCAGGCACGCGTCTTGAAATATTAATATTTCTCAACTCCTTAAAAAAGGCTGTTCGTTTGAGCAGCCTTTTTTGTGTTTGCTTATCTTTGTTCTATGCAAACAATACTCAATCAGCAGCAAATTCAGCAAAAAATAACGCGTTTGGGGCATCAGCTCATCGAAGTTGCGTTTGACCAAGAGGTGATTTACCTAGGCGGCATTGTCGGAAACGGCTACGTTTTGGCACAATTGCTTGCCGCTGTGATTGCTCAAAACAGCGCCCTCAAAGTAGTGTGTTTTGAAATTCGCCTCAATAAAGACGAACCCTGGAATGAAGCCATTACGTTTTCTATCGACCAAAAGGACTTGAAAAACTCCTACATCGTTTTAATAGACGACGTCGTGAACAGCGGCAAAACCATGCAATACGCACTGCTCAAATTCTTAGAGCAAGCCACCAAAGCCATCAAAACTGTGGCCCTCATTGACCGCCAGCACAGACGCTACCCCATCAAAACAGATTTTGCCGGGCTCAGCCTCTCCACTACCCTTAAAAACCACGTCGAGGTAGACCTCAGCCCCACCGACGGCAAAGTATTCCTGTACTAATGGAAAAAATCACCGAAGCCAGCTCGAATTACAACAATTTAGAGCAGTTCAGTACCCGCGCACTGCTCGAGGGCATCAATGCACAAGATCAACTCGTGCCGCAGGCCATCGCCCAAATTACAGACCAACTCGAAAACTTCATCGAGGCCTGTTTTGAACGCATGCAGCAAGGCGGTAGGCTCATTTACATTGGCGCAGGTACCAGCGGGCGCTTAGGCATTGTAGATGCCAGCGAATGCCCCCCTACTTTTGGCGTAGACGCCGGACGCGTTATTGGCCTCATTGCAGGCGGCGACAGCGCCATCCGCAAAGCGGTCGAATTTGCCGAAGACGACGCCCAACAAGGTTGGAAAGACATTTTAGCCCACCAACCCACTGCACTCGACACCATTGTCGGTATTGCCGCCTCAGGAACCACACCCTACGTATTGGGTGCCATCCAAGCGGCCAACGAAAACGGTTTACTCACCGCCGGCTTGTCTTGCAATCCGGGTTCTCCGCTCTCCGCGCTGGCCCAGCATGCCCTCACGCCTGTTGTAGGGCCCGAATTTGTAACGGGCAGCACACGCATGAAATCGGGCACCGCCCAAAAATTGGTCTTGAACATGATTTCGACTAGCCTCATGATCAAACTCGGGCATGTGAAAGGTAACCGCATGGTAGACATGCAGCTCTCCAACGAAAAATTAGTAGACCGCGGCGCCAAAATGGTAGCCGCCGAATTGAATATTGAAACCGAAGAAGCCCAAAAATGGCTCCTCCAATTTGGCTCGGTGCGCAAAGCCGTCGAAGCCTTTCAAAACCAACACAAACAATGAGTACATTTGATCCAAACGGCGTAGGTATCGCCAACGGCAATATTTTTGGCTTTCCTTATACAGAAGCAGAAGCCGACATCGTATTGATACCTGTACCCTGGGACGCAACAGCATCTTACGGAAAAGGCACCAGCAAAGGCCCTCAAGCCATTCTAGACGCCTCTACCCAACTCGATTTCTATCATCCAGCACTAGACCGCGCTTATGAAACCAAAATTTTCATGCCGGCTGTTTCCAGTGAATGGAAAGAAATCAATGACCGCCTCTGCGAAGCTGGTCAGCAATATATCGCACACATCGAAGTGGCCGGAGAAGAAGCAGCACAAAGCATCTACGGCGCTACCCTTTCTGAAATCAATGAAGCGCACAACGCACTGCGCGCCAATCTCAAGGAGCGCTGCTTGCAATTACTGCAAGCAGGTAAAATGCCTTGTGTATTAGGCGGCGAACACTCTACGCCACTTGGCTTGCTACAAGCCTTCGACGCACATTACGACGGTTTTGGCATTCTACAAATCGATGCACATGCCGATTTGCGCGACGCTTACGAAGGTTTTGAGCAGTCGCATGCGAGCATCATGTTCAACGCGCTCAAAGAACTCAAAAACCTTCAAAAGCTTACCCAAGTAGGCATCAGAGATATCTCTGAAAAAGAAGTCGAGCTTTCTGCTCAAGATCCACGCGTACACACCTTTTACGACTGGGACCTCAAAAACGCGGCATACACAGGCACTAGCTGGTCTGAGCAGGTGCAGCAAATCATTGCCACCTTACCACAAAAGGTTTATGTCTCTTTTGACATCGACGGGCTGATCCCGAGCTTGTGTCCGCATACGGGCACACCCGTGGCAGGTGGCTTTGAGCTACAAGAAATCGCATTTTTATTGTTTGAACTCGTTGAATCGGGGCGCCAAATCATTGGCTTTGACCTCAATGAAGTAGCCCCGGGCCCAGACGGAGACTGGGATGCCAATGTAGGCGCGCGTGCCCTTTGGCACCTCGTTTGCGCCACAGAACTTAGCCGCAGAAAACACGCATGAAAATCAAGCAACCACAAGTTTTATCGGGGCTCGCCATCAGTTTTGGCTTACTGAGTTTATTTAGCATTTGGAATGTCTACAATTGGGATATCCTCGGCTGGGGAACCAAGCTCTTCTTGTTTCCTTTCCTCGCAGCGATCAGTTTCTTAGCCAAACTCACACCCGACAAACCCGCTATTTTTGTTCGCATTCAAATGGGGCTATTGGTTTTACACACCGCGCTTTACTTCTTGGTATTCAATTTTCAGGATCCGCATGCGCCAAACTTATTGCTTTTGTTGCTCGGCTTTTTGTTGGCAAGTGTCCTCTTGATTTTTGCAAAAGTTCAAGGGCTAGAAACGGGAAAAAAACAAGGTAAGTCTGCTTCATTTCAAAAACAAAGTAAAGTGCTTTTGCTTATTGCTGCTGGTTTCTACCTGAGTATGGGCTTATTTGCACACGCAGATTTGTTGCTGCCAGGCATCATTTTTGAGCTCGCAGCCCTCATTCTGTATTTCTATCACTTGATGCGGCCGTAGCCAGCAACCTTAGGCTTCCAGTAGGCAGAGGTTTCTAACTCAACGATGGAGATGCCGAGCGAAGAACTCGAATGGATCATTTGCTTGATCGCTCCCTTTTCAGAGATCAAAATACCCACGTGATTGATTTGCGTGCCGTTCGAAAAGAAAACTAAATCGCCCGCATGGGCTTCTTCTGGATCAATTTTCTGGCAAAATGTGTATTGATCTGCAGCACGACGCGGCAAACTCACGCCATTTTGCTCAAAAACATAACAAGTAAAACCACTGCAGTCAAAACCAGTTGGATCGATTCCAGCTTCTTTATACGGAACTCCTAGGTGTTTTTGCGCTTCGTTGAGCAGTTTTTGTGTCTTTGCGGAACTTTGTGTTCCTTGCTTTATTCCAGTATTTACTGCCGTATTTTCTGTAGTGCGCGGCATCCATTCTAACTCTAAGGCATGGCGCTTGGCCCAAATAGGATTTTTCGCAAGTTCTTGCGCGGCTAATTGACGGTATTTTGCGGGTACATTACTCTGGTCGTAGGCCGGGTTTTGTGCCAATCTTTTGGCTTTGCGGTAAACTAATTTGTAGTGACCTTGCGAAAGCAATACATCGAGTTTCTGCTCCATGGATTTTTGGGCCTGCAGAGAGAAGGAAAGGCTAGCAATCAGAAAAAATAAAAGATAAAAGCGCTTAGTTGGCATAGAGTTTACCATTCATGAACACGACAGAGGTTTGGTTGGGTAACTTAACCAGAACTTTAGAGCCATAGATCTCAAAATCGGCTTGTGGAAAATTGGTGATCTCTTGCGAAACGCCATCGACGAGCGCACTGACGCCTCCGATGATATTGCGGTACACCAACACATTGTTCTTGAGTAAATAAGCCTGCGGTTGATACGTTGCAACCTGGACGCGTTGGCCGTTCGTGTAAGCGAAAAAATAAGAGTTTTCCATCCAGACACAGATGTCGTCTTTGACATCCCAGAGCTCGGAAGAAAAATTGGAAAGGGCCGTTTTTTGACCGTTTTGATAGTGCCAAAGATTGCCATTCATGTCTTCGTAGACCACAAAGCCTCGGCCTGCCTTGTATTTTTTGATCGGAAAAGACTCTAACTCTAAAAAGTTGCCTTGGTCAAAAACATAAAACGATTGTGTGTAGGGGTCTTTGAAACACATGACGTCGGTTCCGAGCTGAAAATCCAGGACTTCTTCGTTGTAAGTACCGATTTCAAACTTCTGACCATGCCAATACACAAAATAGGTGTTGCTGTTGTCTTTGTACACCACTAAGTTTTCACCCACACTTGCATTCATCGAGACGCCGTTGGTAATGGTGACCAAACTCTCTACTTTTTGATTCCAGTAGACGTTGAGTGCTTGGTAGCGGATGTCTTCAAAAACAATAATGCTGTCCTTGACGACAAACTCGCGGCCAAAGTTGGTGAGTACCGTGAATTTACCTGCGTCCCACATGCGCAAACCTTGTGCAATGCGATAAGCCATGAGGTGATCTGACACTTGGTAAACGACGTTGAGGGTGGTGACGTCTATGCGCTCCTTGCCGTCGTAAATTTTGAGGTTGCCGCGCGTATCGATGTAAGCAACGATTTCGTCGCCGGCTTTGTAACTGACAATTGGTTGAATCTCAATGGGTCTGAAAAAACCGTCCTGAAAAGAAACAAAATAATTATTGAAGTCTAGGGTGGGTACAATTCCTTGCGCACTAGCGCTGAGTGCAGACAAACTTAGACAAAGAAAAAAGGCAATTCTTTTGAACGACATTGTCCAAAGTTATCAAAATTTAGACCAATAAATGTATCTTCGTGGCGCTTATCTATTTGACTATGAAAAAAACTATTTTTTGCGGTCTTTTTTTGCTAGGAAGCACCTCTTTTTGGGCACAGCAAAAAATCACCTATGAAGCTTATGACCTCCCGAACGGGTTGCATGTCATCTTGCATGAAGAACACGCCACTCCTATTGTAGCAGTATCTGTACTCTACCACGTTGGCTCGAAAAACGAAAACCCAAACCGCACGGGTTTTGCACACTTTTTTGAACACTTGTTGTTTGAAGGATCTGCCAACATTGGCCGTGGCGAATACAGCGAACTCGTCGAAAAAAATGGCGGTACGCTCAACGCCAACACCTCCCAAGACCGCACTTATTATTACGAAGTTTTGCCTTCGAATCAGCTAGAGTTAGGGCTTTGGCTCGAAAGTGAGCGCATGCTCCACGCCAAAGTCGACATCAAAGGCATCGAGACGCAACGCAGCGTGGTCAAAGAAGAAAAAAGACAGCGCGTAGACAACCAACCTTACGGGTCTTTCTTCACAGAGATTTTCAAGCGTGTTTTTGAAACGCATCCGTACAATTGGGCGCCAATTGGCAGCATGGAACACCTCGATGCTGCGCAAGAAGAAGACTACGTCAATTTTTACAAAACGTTCTACGTCCCTTCTAACGCCACGCTTTCAATTGCTGGCGATATCAACATCGAACAAACCAAAAAATGGATTGCGCAATATTTCGGTTCTATCCCGAAAGGCCAAGCCATCAACCTCTACCGCGACTTCATCAACTTGAGCGACGACGCTTTTCAGGCTAGATACAACATCTCCAAAAGCGAATTTGACCAAAAGAACTTCATGGCTTCTAACTCGCCAGCAGCCAAAAAAATGCTCGCGACCTACCTCAATCAGCCTTGCCAAATTGAAAGACCGCGCAAAGACAACCAAGCCATTTCCGGACTCATCAAAGACACCATCTACGACAACATCCAGTTACCCGGTCTTTTCATTGGATACAAAATGCCAGCGCAAATGCATCCTGATACCTATGCACTTGAATTCTTGAACGAAGTATTGTCGAGCGGTAGCTCTTCGCGCATCAATAAAGAGATTGTGGAAAAACGTCAGTTGGCGCAATATGCGTTCTCTTTCAACTACGGCCTCGAAGACGCCGGAATTGGTATCATGGCCGCAATTGCACCGCAAGAAGTTTCCTTGGATACCCTTTTGGCCGCTCTAGACTCACAAATTGCAGCCATCAAAAGCGCTCTAATTAGCGAAGAAGAATTTCAGAAAGTTCGAAATAAGTTCGAAAACGACATTGCCTCTAGCAATTCAAGTATTGCAGGTATTGCCGAGAACTTGGCAGACAACCATGTCTATTACGGAGACGCCAACCGCGTCAATACGCTGCTTTCCAACTACCAAAAAGTGACCAGAGAAGACATCTTAAGAGTAGCCAACACCTACCTTACTCAAGATGCGCGCGTGATCCTTTATTACTTACCTAAAGAAAAATAAGCCTCATGAAAAGTCTATATCTCCTCCTGATATTGATCCTGACCAACAGTGTTTTTGCACAGCTAGATCGATCGCAAAGACCAGCTGCGGCTGCGGCTCAGAAAATCAACATCCCTGCCTCACAGGTATTCACCACCGCTAACGGCATCACGGTTATTTTGTCTGAAAATCACAAAATACCAAAGGTATCTATCGAAATGAGCCTTGGATCTACTCCACGACTAGAAGGCGAGAAAGCTGGCCTAGCAGATTTCGCTGGTTCCTTATTGATGTCTGGTACGGCTACCCGCTCCAAAGATCAGCTCGACCGCGAAATCGACTTTATTGGCGCCAACCTTTCAGCAGGTTCTTCTAGCATGTACTTGAGCTGCCTCACCAAGCATCTCGACAAAGGCCTAGACCTCATGACTGACGTCTTGTACAACGCCAATTTCCCAGAAAGTGAAGTCGAGCGCATCCGCAAGCAAAACTTATCTGGCATGCAATCGACCAAAGCAGACGCAGGTGAAATGGCAACAAATGCAACTAGAGCAGTCAACTTCCCTGGGCATCCGCTAGGTGAAATCATGACCGAAGCCACGCTACAAAATATATCTCGCGAAGACCTCATACAGTATTACAAATCGAACTTCACCCCACAAGGCAGTTACCTGGTTGTGGTTGGCGACATCACCAGAGCGCAAACTGAAGCAATGGTGACGCGTTATTTTGCTGCATGGCAAGGTGGCCCCGTTTACCAAAGCGATCTTGGCAAAGGGCAATTTGACAAAGGAAACCGCGTCATCTTTGTCAAAAAACCAGGTGCTGTTCAATCTGTGGTTTATGTCACCTTCCCGATTGATATCCGCGCTGGCCACAAAGACCAACTCGCACTCAATGTATTGAACGGCATTTTGGGTGGCGGCGGCTTTGGCACACGCCTCATGCAAAACCTCCGCGAAGACAAAGCCTTTACATATGGTTGTTATTCTTCGCTCAACATCACCGAAAACGGCTCTTGGATGTCGGCAGGTGGTAATTTCAAAAATGCGGTAACGGACTCCGCTATCACGGAAATCCTCAAAGAATTTGCGGATATTATTGAAGCGCAGGTAACCGACGAAGAGCTCAGCCTCACTAAAAATAACATGGCGGGTGGTTTTGCGCGTTCTTTAGAGCGCCCTCAGACCGTTGCGCGTTTTGCCCTCAATACCATCAAGCAAAAATTAGCTCCTGACTACTACCAAAACTACCTTCAACAGCTCGAAGCCATCAGTAAAGAGGATGTCTTGCGTGCGGCCCAACAATATTTTACGGCCAAAAACTGCCACATTATTGTGGTGGGCAATGAAGAGATCCTACCCAAGCTTTTGGTTTTTGATACCGACGGTAAAATCGAGAAGCTAGATGCATTTGGTGCGCCAATTAAAGAAACAAAAAACGCTGACATCACTGCAGACCAGCTCATCGAAGCGTATGCAATGGCCATCACCGGAACAACGTCTAAAAAAGCACTTTTGAAAAAGGTAAAAACCTTGAAATCTTACTCGCGTGAATCAGAAATGAGTTCTGCTCAAATTCCTTTTGTTCTCACCTCCACAGACTATTTTTGGAATGGTGGCAACGAAGCGAGCAAAATGGAAATGCCGGGTATGGTTTTACAAAAATCGTATTACGATGGTAAATCAGGTTATACATTCAGCATGCAAGGTGGCCGCGAAGACCTCAAAGCCGAAGAAATCGCTGCCAAGCAAAAAGCGAGTGGCTTTATTCCCGAACTCAATTACAAAGCAAACGGCATGAACTATGAGCTCAAAGGTATTGAGAACATCGATGGGCAAGATTGCTACGTGTTGTACACCAACGATGGCATGGCTGAAAACTATGACTTCTACAACGTCCAATCATTCATGAAGGTGCGTTCAACAAACATCCGTAAAATGGATGAAGAAATCGTAGAAACCACTACCAATTACAGTGATTACAAAGCAGTAGATGGCTTCACGTTTGCACACGCCTTCAGTATGTCAGTCGGAAAAATGACGCTCAATGGGGTGGTTAAAACCATTTCAGTGAACCCAAAATTGGTTATCACCGAAGATTTTTAATCCAAATAAAACTTCAAAATCAAGCAACTTTCGAGTGGCTTTTTTTATACTTTTAAAAGATGAAATTGCTTTGTCTCCTACTGCTATTGTTTTCTGTGCGCGCAAATGCACAAAACATCCTTGTTTCTTCCGGAAATCTCTTTGAAGGAGAGCCTTATTTGGCTGTCGATCCGCAGAACAGCAATCATTTAGTAGCGGCGTGGATGGGCTTTCAGCTCAATCAAAAAATTGTGATCAAGAGTGTGGTATCCACAGACGGCGGCAGCAGCTGGTCGGCGCCCATTTGGCAAGCGCATCAGCAGGCGGGCAATAGCAGTGCCGATGTGTCTTTGGGTTTTGACCTCAACGGCAACCTCTACATGGCTTATATCGATTACGACAACGTCAATTTCAGCAACGGCGCCGTGATTTGCAGAAAATCAACCGACGGTGGCTTGAGCTGGGGTGCGGCGGTGGTAGCCAGATCAATTAGTTCTTGCCCAAACAAACTATGCATTGACCGCCCTTGGATTGCCGTAGACCCGCTCACCGGTGGGGTCGTGATCACGAGCACGAATGCCAACCAACCGGGTCTCGTACAGGCACCTTTTCATCCGTACATGGCTATATCTGCCAATCAGGGCGCAAGTTTTAGCTTACAAGAACTCGATAGCGCGCCTTATTTGGCTGGCAATGCCATTACCCAACCGATGCCCTCGCCTGCATTTGCCAATGACGGCTTTTTTATGGCTGCTTATCCGAGTTACGACCCCGCTCAAAGTATTTTGCCGCGCATTGTGGAGGTCAATAAATCGGTGGTTTCTTCCTTTTACAATTACCAAATTGCGTTTCAAGGGATTGGTTTTGGCACGCAAAACGACACGCTCAAAAGTGGGCCTCACCTTTCCTTAGACCCTGCCAATTCCAATCGCGCTAATTACGCTTTTATAAGTGAGGTTTATGGAGACCCCGATATCGCGTATATCGAAAAGAGCAACGGCGTTTGGTCTGCACCGGCGCGCCTCAATCAAGATACACAGGGCAACGGCGTGATCCAAGATCTCATTTGGTCCGATTACGACACCGATGGCGACTTAGCGGTTTGTTGGCGAGACCGCCGCAATGGCCTACCTGGCACCTACCAAAGCCCGAGTCAGATTTTCTGTCGCATCCAGAGCAACCAAACATGGGGCACTGAATTTTTGATCAGTCCGTTGGTGGCGCACGACTCCATCTTGCTCGAAAATGGCAATGACTTTCTAAATGTGCAATTCAGCAACAACCAACTTTACACCATTTGGGGCGATGTACGCCAGGGTACCCTCAAAATATTTTTGAATCATTTTGACCAATTGAGCAACTCCAGCAATACCAATCCCATCCCGACTTTTGACCCCGTTTTCCCCAATCCGAGTAAGGGTATCTTCCATATTGCTCAGGAAATGATTGGCTTGCCTTTTGTTCTATATGCGATGGACGGTCATATCCTGAAAAAAGGCACACTTCTAAATGATTTGGACCTTTCTCAATATGGCGTAGGCACTTATTTTTTGAAGGTTGAACAATATACCTTTCCACTCATCAAAAATTAGACTTTCTGTTGATATCTTAGGGGTGTATTTTTAAAAATAAGCGGTATCTTTGAAACATGAGTGAATTTGTTGTATCGGCTCGCAAATACCGCCCGCAAACCTTTGATACGGTTGTGGGGCAGCAATCTATTACCAACACACTCAAAAATGCGATCCAAAACAAACACCTCGCACAGGCTTTTTTGTTCTGCGGTTCAAGAGGTGTCGGCAAAACAACCACGGCGCGTATTTTAGCCAAAACCATCAACTGCTTCAATCCTACATCAGCCATTGAAGCCTGCGATCAATGCGATTCCTGTCTTTCTTTTCATACCGGAAACTCTCTCAATATCTATGAGCTAGATGCCGCCTCCAACAACTCCGTTGACGACATCCGCAACCTCATCGATCAAGTGCGTATTGCGCCGCAACTTGGCAGCCACAAAGTGTATATCATCGATGAGGTCCACATGCTCTCCGCCAGCGCTTTTAACGCCTTTCTCAAGACCTTAGAAGAACCGCCAAAACATGCCATCTTCATCTTGGCCACCACCGAGAAGCATAAAATCATCCCAACCATTCTTTCAAGGTGTCAGATTTTTGACTTCCAAAGAATTCGCGTCAAAGACATCGCCGATCACCTCGGTACAATTGCCACCAAAGAAGGTGTTTCCGCAGACCCAGAAGCACTGCACCAAATTGCCTTGAAAGCAGATGGCGCCTTGCGCGATGCCCTCTCTATCTTTGATCAATTGGTCACTTTTGCGGGCAACACACTTACCTACAAAGACGTCCTCGAGAACCTGCACATCCTCGACTACGAATATTATTTCAAAGTCATTGAGGCAACTGAAAAGGAAGACATCCCATCTGCCCTACTCATCCTCAACGACATCTATGAAAAAGGCTTTGATGGCCATCAATTCGTCATCGGGCTCGCCGAACACCTCCGCAATATCTTGGTGTGCAAAGACCCCAGAACAGCCAGTTTACTAGAAGCTCCAGACACCGTCAAGCAGCGCTTTACCCAACAAGCCAACGAAATTGAAGCCCAGCGCTTATTGCGCGGCCTTCAGGTGCTCTCCAAAACCGACGTCGAATATAAGGCCTCCAAAAACCAACGCCTGCTCATCGAGGTAGCCCTCATGCAGCTCTGCTCACTCAAGCAGGAGCAAGAAAAAAAAAAGGCCTAACTGAGCGCATCGACATCCTGCCGTCGCCCAAACAAACGCTGCGCAAAACCAACACCAATAAACCTGCAGCAGATCAAGCAGCAGCAGCTCCAAGCGCCCCACCACAATTACCTGTCAAAGAACCCGCTGCGCAACTGAGCAAGCCTCAGGGCAACGTCAAGGCAAACATCATCTCCATCCGCGAGACCCTCGAAAAAGACAAAGCCAGCAACCAGCAGGTGCGTCAAGAAGACCTCCCCCGCGAAGGTTTTCACCTCGATCACGTCAAAATGTATTGGAAACAATTTGCGTTTCAAGTCAAGGAAGACGGAATGGAAACCTTCTACAATGCCCTGATCAAGCGCGACCCTATTTTAAAAGGCGACGAACTCCTCGAGCTCACCGTAGACAACCTCGTACAGCAGAACTACATCCAAACCCACTTGCTCACTTTCAAAGAATTCATGCGCAAGCAACTCAACAACTTCTATTTAGACATCGTTTTGGTCCAGGCTGCTCCCGACGAAGAAGAAGTCAAGTTCCTCACTGGCAAAGACAAATTTGCGGCTTTGGCGCGCAAGAACCCCAATCTTCATACGCTCAAGAACCGCTTCAATCTCGACATAGACTACTGATGCAAGCCAAGTGGTTTTTCATGGACTCAGACGCAGAACTACAAGCAGCTGCCGCGCGCTTTCTAGAAAACTGGAACACCAATGCGCCTTTTCAAATCAAAAGTTCTGGCACAACTGGCCTACCTCAGTTGCATACTTTCAACAAAACACAGCTGACGCATTCAGCCTTAGCTAGCAATACAGCGTTGCAATTAAATGCCCAAACACAATCGCTTCTCTGCTTGCCGCTTTCAAGCGTTGGTGGCCTCATGTTGTTGGCGCGGTCTGTGGTTGGAAATTTTGAAGTACAACTGCAGCTACCGAGTGCCAGGCCGCTACAAAACCTGCGTCAACAAATAGATTTTGTAGCCATGGTACCCACCCAATTACAACAAAGCTTACAGCACGACCTCCAACAACTCAAAGGAATTGCACAAATTTTAGTGGGTGGCGGCCAAATGAGCAGCGAACTCATTGCAGCTTGTCAAAGTGCTCAACTGGAGGTCTGGCAAAGTTACGGCATGACCGAAACGCTGTCTCATGTGGCACTGCGCAAAGTGAGCCCTATTGAAGAACCTTTTTTTAACGCGCTGCCCGGCATTACTTTTTCGAGCAAAAACGACTGTTTGGCGATCTATTATCCAGCGCTCCAAAGCCAGGAGCTCGTGACCAAAGACATTGTTGAACTCCACAACCCCAGTACTTTTACCTGGTTAGGACGTGCAGACAACGCGATCAATTCGGGCGGTTTCAAGGTTATTCCAGAAATTTTAGAAGCGCAACTCGACAAACACCTCGATGCAGCGTTTTTCATCACCTCCTTACCCGATGCTAAATGGGGTCAAATGGTTGCCATTGCAATTGAAGCAAATGAAAAACCTGTATTTCCAGATTTTCAGCAAATAGGCCTCAAGGCTGCTGAAATACCGCGAAAATATGCGCTCGTGCCGCATTTTAAACGCACCGAAACACAAAAAATCAAGCGCCAAGAAATACTCCAATCCCTTACCGATGCAGACTGGAGACCCCTATAAAGTACTCGGATTGAAAGTTGGCGCTAGTCCGGATGAAATCCGGAGTGCGTATCGCCGCTTGGTAAAAAAATACCATCCCGACCGCAATCCTTCGGCTTCAGCTGCCACTCAGTTTATCGCAGTTCAGACCGCATATGAGCAACTGAGCTCAGGACAAAATGCAGCAGCTCCTGATGCGGTGGAGCAACATTACCGCGCGCGGCAAGCACAATACGACCAAGACCTCGAAGCCTACAAGCAACAACGCGCGGCGGCCAGAGAAAAAATAAGGCAGCGCAAACAAAATGAGGAAGCCTACAAAATGGCCTATTTGCAAAAGCTCAAAAGCGGAAAAATTGGATTTTGGCACCGCGCTGTTGCTTGCTTAGGCGCCCTGCTTTTTGTGGTGCTTTGGACCGATTTTTTCTTGCCTGAAAAACAAACGCCAATTCGTGCGGCAGCTTATGGCCTTCATACTTACAGCAGCGTTGATGGCCACCTGGTGCAATTGTTCAAAAGCACAGATGAGCGCGCATTTTGGGTGGCCGATTACCTGAGCCAAAACTTGCAAAAAACACAAAATTTACGCAGCATCGAAACCCCATGGCTGCATCAGGTGAAAGCACTAACTTTTCACGACGGACTATATGAACTGAGCGTTCCCATTCATTTTAGTTTTTATTGGGCGCAAATCTGGCTCAGCTTGCTATTTTTAATCCCACTGCTTTCTTGGTATTTTGCGAGTGCCGATATCATTTTTGTGGCGGGTTCTTTTGTGTCGCGGTATGCTATACTCGGCTGCATGCTGTGGTTTTTGCTTAGCGAAAACCGTTTTATTCACCTGCTAAGTTTAGGGCAATTATGAGCACCAAAAAAGAAAAGGCAAAATATATCATCGAGACACTCGAAAGACTCTATCCAGAGACGCCCATCCCGCTCGATCACAAAGATCCGTACACGCTTCTTGTAGCTGTTTTGCTCTCTGCGCAATGTACTGATGCGCGCGTCAATACGGTTACGCCAAGTTTGTTTGCACTTGCAGACAACCCCTTTGATATGGCCAAGCAACCTGTCGAAAAAATCCAGCAAATCATTCGACCTTGTGGTTTGTCACCCAAAAAAGCAGCTGCTATTTCGCAATTATCGCAAATATTAGTGGAGAAGTACAATGGTATTGTGCCACAAAGTTTTGAGGCACTTGAAACCCTGCCGGGCGTCGGACACAAAACGGCGTCGGTAGTGATGTCGCAGGCTTTTGGCTTCGCGGCTTTCCCTGTAGATACGCACATCCATCGCTTGCTTACCCGCTGGGGCATCACGAGCGGAAAAAACGTAGTCCAAACCGAGCTAGATGCCAAGAAATTGTTTCCAGAGGCGACCTGGAACAAATTGCATTTGCAAATCATTTTTTATGGCCGCGAGTACTCCCCCGCCCGCTCCCCCAAACGCGAAAAGGATTTCATGACCCTACAAATTGGCACCGCCAAAGCCCTCAAAGAACTTTGTTGATTTCAACAATTGTTCATAACCATCCTTTACAACTTTTTCATAACTAAGCGCTCGAAGCTTTTCGCTTTGAAGTAGCCTTTAGCTATATTTGTTCAATGGACGCACCTGACAACAATCGAAAACCTATTGCCCGCATCAAAACCCAAGCTCAGCCCTTTGCTGAATTGGGTAGAATACCACCTCAAGCAATTGACATTGAACAAGTTGTATTGGGCGCCATGATGCTCGAAAGCCGTGCCATCAACGACACCATCGATATTCTTTCCGAAAAGACTTTCTACGATGTGCGTCACCAATATATTTTCAAAGCCATACGCGCACTTTTTGCAGCTACCAATCCAATCGACTTGGTAACGGTGAGCTCCCAACTTCAAAAAAGTGGTGAGCTCGAACTCGCAGGCGGCGCCTCGTATGTGAGTTCCCTGACTACCCGCGTAGCGAGCGCAGCCCACGTGCAGCACCACGCGCGCATCTTGGCAGAAAAGTTCATCAAAAGAGAGCTCATCAACGTCAGTTCAAAAATCATCCGCGATGCCTACGACGACACCCGCGATGTCTTTGATTTGCTCAACGATGCAGAGTCTGACCTCTTCAGCATTGCCGAGAACAACATGTCCAAGCAAGTGGGCTCGATGTCTTATATTGTTCAGGAAGCCATCCAGGAAATCGAACTCGCTTCCAAAAACACCGATGGCGTTTCGGGTATTCCTACTGGTTTTCACGACCTCGACAAAGTCACTTCTGGCTGGCAGCGCTCGGACATGATCGTACTCGCCGCTCGCCCAGGTATGGGTAAAACGGCTTTTGTACTTTCAATGGCACGCAACACCGCCGTAGATTACGGTAAAGGCGTAGCGGTTTTCTCGTTAGAGATGTCTTCGGTGCAGTTGGTCAAACGACTTATTGCCTCAGAATCCAGAATTTCTGCCGAAAAATTGAGAAAAGGAGACCTCAAAGAACACGAATTTCAACAACTCCACTCCCGCATTGGCAAGTTAGCCGAAGCGCCTATTTTTATCGACGACACCCCAGGTATCAATATCTTTGACTTTAGAGCCAAATGCCGCAGGCTCAAGGCCCAGCACAACATCGAGCTGATCATCATCGACTACCTACAGCTCATGAGCGCCAAAGACTCCAAAAGTGGCGGCAACCGCGAGCAAGAAATCTCTACTATCTCTCGTTCGATCAAAGAAATCGCCAAAGAACTCAATGTACCC
>JAIPCC010000081.1 GCA_021738405.1 Crocinitomicaceae bacterium
GGGCTCGACGTCTTGATCGACTTCCATTACTCAGACACTTGGGCCGACCCCGCGCACCAAACCAAGCCAGCGACCTGGGCCAATGTTTCTTTCGCCGCACTCCAAGATTCCGTGTATGCGCACACCCAATACACGCTCAATTTGCTCAAGCAAGCTGGCGTTACGCCAAAGTGGGTGCAAATTGGCAACGAAATTCCGAGCGGAATGCTCTGGCCACAAGGTCACATAGACAATCCGCAGCAACTTGCGCAACTGATCAACAAAGGGCATCAGGCCGTGAAGGACATCGACACGAATATTCAAACGATTGTTCACATCGATCAAGGCAATGACAACGGCCGCTTTCGTTGGTTCTACGACCTCATGACGCAAAACGGTGCGCAGTTTGACATCATAGGCGCTTCGTATTATCCGCATTGGTTGGGCACAGACTACACCGTTACAATTGCCGATCTCGGCCTCAACCTCAAAGACATGGTTACGCGCTACAACAAACCCGTAATGGTAGTTGAAGTCGGTGGCGACTACTGGCAGGTCGAGAATTCTAAAGACCTCCTAATTGCAACCATCGGCGCGGCCAAATATGTGCCTGACAACGGCTGCTTGGGTGTTTTTTACTGGGAACCACAAGGTGCCAAACCTTGGAGTGGCTACCAACTTAATTGTTGGCAAGACAACGGCCGCCCCTCGCCTGCCCTCGATGCATTTTTATAC
Organism: Crocinitomicaceae bacterium; assembly: GCA_021738405.1. Classification (GTDB taxonomy): domain Bacteria; phylum Bacteroidota; class Bacteroidia; order Flavobacteriales_D; family Crocinitomicaceae; genus UBA952. Next base: position 715 of record JAIPCC010000081.1, read on the forward strand.
TAAGTTCTTTCCTTGGTGCTCATGAAAAACATTCTTTTTTCTTTCATTTTTATTCTGTTTTGTTCGTTTTCCTTTGGGCAACTGAAGCGAACCCTTTTCAACGACAATTGGGAATTTCAAGCAAAGCCCTCCGACCCCGTTTCCATAGTTTCGTTGCCACATACGCCCAAATTAGAACCTTTGGTGATGAATGATCAATTTATCGGCGAGGTCGTCTACCGCAAAAGATTCGATTATCAGTTGCAAAAGGGCCGACGGCTTTTGCTGCATTTTGAAGGTGCCATGCATACGGCAAGCGTCGCTTTGAATGGTCAAATTATCGGTAGCCATGTGGGTGGTTACTTGCCTTTTGAGGTGGACTTAAGCGAAGAACTGCGAGATTCAGCAAATGTACTTGAGGTATTTTTAGACAACCGCGAGGACCCCACTATTCCACCCGGAAAGCCACTCAAAGACCTTGATTTCTATTACCATGCCGGCATTTACCGCAATGTTTGGCTGCAAGAAATTGGGGGTGTCGAGGTACTCAATCCTTATTTTCAAACCATAGACGCCAATGCTTCATCGGCTACACTTCAACTGGATTTCGAGTTAAAGTATCAACCCGATTGGATCCGCTTACCGCTTCAAGTGGAGGCAAGATTGGGAGCAGCTACATTCAAACTCACCAATGAATCATTCATAGATTCTACAAATGTCATTTCCTATACCGGTCAAATTAACCTGAAAACACCTCAATTGTGGTCGCCATCCGATCCTAATCTATATGACTTGAAGATTGCTGTCATTTATGCACAAGACACCATTGCAAGGCAAGTTTTAAAAGTGGGCATCCGCAAAGCTGAACTCAAGCCCGACGGTTTTTACTTGAACGGCACCAAACTTTTTTTGAATGGAACCAACAGGCATCAGGAGTATCCGTATGTTGGCAATGCAGTACCTGACAACGCACAAAAACGAGACGCACAGCTGATCAAAGAAGCAGGTTTTAATTTTGTCCGGCTTTCGCATTATCCGCAAGCACCCGCTTTTTACGAGGCCTGCGACGAACTTGGCATCATTGTCATGGATGCCATTCCTGGTTGGCAATATTTCAATACGTCATCGATTTTTACGCAAAGATGTAAAAATGACCTATATGCTTTGACTTTTAGAGACCGCAACCACCCTAGTGTCATTTTTTGGGAAAACTCACTCAATGAAACCGCCATGCCTGAGGAATTCATGCTGGATATGAACCTCATTTTAAAAGCGCAAATCGGCTCCAATGGTTTTTCTGCTGGTTGGCTCGACCACCCAAGCTACGATGTTTTCATGCCTGCTCGCCAGCACGCTAAGGCGCCAGATTATTGGGCTAACTACAAGCCCAAAGCAAAAGCGCTGTTCATTGCTGAATACGGAGACTGGGAATATTATGCGCAAAACGCAGGTTTCAATCAAACGCAATTTGCCGATTTGGCCCCAAGCGAAAGAAACTCAAGGCATTTGCGGGGTGCCTCCGAACAAGCGCTCTTGCAACAAGCCTACAACTTTCAAGAGGCTTCTAATTCTAACCGCAAAGGAGCAAATAGCATCGGAGAAGCCAATTGGGTTTGTTTCGACTATAACCGCGGCTATAGCCCTGATTTAGAAGCATCGGGAATATACGACATCACGCGTTTGCCAAAGTATGCAACAGACTTTTATAAAAGCCAAGGTCTTTCGTTTTCAAAACAAACGTATGTATCGATTGCCTCTCGTTGGGACGCCAATTCAAGTACTACCGTTACGATTTACTCCAATTGCCCAAGTGTGTCTTTGTTTTTAAATGACAAGCAAATCTCCCTGCAAAAACAGTCCAAGATAGAGGCGTCTACGCATTTAACTGCGCCTCCTTATACCTTTGTAATTCCTCAATTTGAGCCGGGTAAACTCACTGCATATGGCCTCGATCAGCGTCAAATTCGTGTTGCTACTGCTCAAGTTCAGACCCCAGGAAAACCTACTCAAGTTGTATTGGAATTAGACACCTTAAACATGGGTATTGACCAACAGCAAGCAGATTTGATTTTTATCCGAGCTACCTTACTCGATGCCAACGGCACGGTAGTCCCGACAAACAATTACAAAGCTACCTTTAGCTGTTTGGCCGAAGATGCAGGTTTGGTTTCGCCAGCTATACAGCTTTTTGAAGCAGGTATTGCCAGTGCGCTCTTGCGTACCGAAGCGCCGACGCACCCCATTCAAATAAAGGTAAGCATTCCCGATTTGAACCTCAAAGAAACGCTAATTTGGAAACCCCAACCCTAAAGCGACTGCGCGTCATAGCCCCGGGTCGTATCAATTTATTGGGCGAGCACCTCGACTACAATCATGGCATTGTGCTTCCTGCTGCTATTGACCGCCATTTTGAATTTGAAATCCAGGCGCGTCAGTCTCCATTGATCTTGATCGAAGCACTGGACTTAAATGAGCAGTGGGAGTTTTTATGGGCTGAACTAAGTAGTTCAACAACAAGTGGTTGGAAAAACTACGTGAAAGGTGTTTTGCTTCTAATGGGCCTAGATTCCCACCAACCTGCAGGTCTGCACATTCGCTTCACTAGCAATATTCCCATTGGCGCTGGGCTTTCTTCTTCTGCTGCGCTTTGCTGTGGCTTGGCTTTTGGTCTCAATGAATTTTACGACCTTGGCAAAACACGCCAAGAACTGGCCTTACTTGCCCAACAAACCGAACACCAATTTGCGGGAGTGAAGTGTGGGCTCATGGATCAGGTCGCCTCTTTGTTTGGAAAAGCAAACCACCTGCTCGCTTTTGATTGCATAAGTCATGACATCACACCTTTTGAATTGCCTTTGCACGGTGCACAGCTCTTTTTGATCGATTCAAAAGTCAAGCACAACCTCGCGGAGTCTGCTTACAACCAAAGAAGAGCAAGTATGGAGCAGGCTTGGTCCATAGCTCAATCTTTAGACCCCAATTTGCAGCATTGGCGTGACCTCCCTTCTGAAAACGCCCTACCTCTTTTTGAAAAATTAGATGCCGAAACGCAAAAGCGTTTGCAGTATGTTTTGGAGGAAATCAAGCGCGTAGAAGCGGTGCAAAAACTAGCGAGTGCTTTGGCCGCAGCAGATTTATCAGTTAAACACGAAGAATGGCTTGAGCAATTAGGCGCTTGCTTGACGCAGACGCATATGGGGCTTAGCGTTCTTTACGAAGTGAGCTGTACCGAATTAGATTTTCTCCAAGACCAAATCACTAAGTCTCCTGGGGTTTATGGCGCACGCATGATGGGCGGTGGTTTTGGCGGTTGTTTGTTGGTTTTGGCAAGTGCTGAATTTGAGCCTTCAAGTGCCCTTCCCCCTATTTTTTCGGCTTATCAGAACCAATTTGGCAGTACTGCGCTGCACTACCCGATTGCGCTTGCTGCAGGTGTTCATGTCGGCGCTTCTTGAGGTGCTTTTCGCTGGGTATCTTCTTGATTTAAACTGATGCGGATGTCTTCCATAAAAGGCAACTTGCTCATGCTCCTGACCTCTAAAGTATAATAGTCGTATTCGGCAGTAATTTTGCCTTCGATGCGGTAAATGCCCTTGCCGTAAAACGGATAAGCCAAGACAATTTGTGGAAAATGAACGGTGTCGATGAAGTCGCCATTGGGGTCTAGGAAGGTTCCGAAATTCATGGTGTCTCCTTTGCTGGTCTTGGTTTGCTTGATGCTGACTAAATACCCATAACTCAGCACGATTTGACCTGTGTATTGGCAGAAATCTTTGGCATAGCTGAAGGGGCCTTGGATTTTTTCTTTTAAAATAGAAAAAGGGTCGCAGAGCGGAAAGCCGAGTAGTTCGAATTGCTCAAAGGTGATTTCGAGGGGGTGTTCTTCGAGTTCGGGCAAGTGCTGTTGCTTTTGCACGACTTCAAACAAGGCTGGTTTTTGCTGCCCTTTAAAAGCTTTGTTGTGGTAGAAATAAGCTTGCCATAAGAGGGGTTTGCGTGCTTTTTGAAAACTGCGCAGTGCGTCTATTCGGATCAGGAGGCTCAGTTGTTCAAGCGGAATAGCGATCCTTTTGAGGAGGTTTTCGAGGCTGAAGAAAATGCCATTTTGCACGCGTTCTACAAGGAGTTTTTCAATGAGGGCGGCTTCTATACCCAGCACTAAGTTGAATCCGAGGATCAGTCGTTTTTCTTTTAAAGTACAACTGTAGGCGCCTTCATTGATGCAGGGCGCTTCTATGTGTGCGCCAAAGCGCCGGGCTTCGTGCACGTAGATTTCGGTGCGGTAATAGCCGCCAAAGTTATTGATGCAGGCCGTGAGGTAAGCCAACGGATGGTGTGCTTTGAGGTACAAGCTTTGGTAGCTTTCTACGGCATAAGAGGCGGAGTGGCCTTTGGAGAAAGCGTAACCTGCAAAGCTTTCGATTTGTCGCCAAATATCTGAAGCAAATTGGGTGTCGTGGCCCCGCTGTGCGCAGGCCTCTAAAAAGCGGGCCTTGACTTGTAAAAATTCGGCGCGCGAGCGAAACTTGCCGGACATCCCGCGGCGCAAGACATCGGCCTCGGCCAAGCTCAGCCCCGCGAGGTAATGCGCTACTTTGATGACGTCTTCTTGGTAAACCATAACGCCATAGGTTTCGGGCATGATCGCCAAGAGCAGCGGATGGATTTCTTTGCGGCGCTCGGGCTCGCGGTGGCGCAAGACATATTGGCGCATCATGCCAGATTGCGCGACGCCTGGCCGGATAATCGAGCTCGCGGCCACGAGGGCGAGGTAGTTGTCTACCTGTAGCTTGATGAGCAGCATGCGCATGGCCGGAGACTCTACGTAAAAACAACCTAGAGCCCAACCGTTGCGCAGGAATTGTGCAATTTTTGGATCTTGCTTTAAGCCGGCAATATTGTGGATGTCTGGCAGTTCTTGTGTGGGCTGGCTTTGCCGAATGATATCCAGTGCTTCGGAGATTTTGCCCAAGCCGCGCTGGCTCAAGACATCGAATTTATAGAGCCCGACGTCTTCTGCTTCTAGCATCGAGAATTGGGTGCAGGGATAGCCTTTTGGTGGCAAGAAACAGGCGGCAAATGCGGCGAGCGGTTGCTCGCTAATGACAATGCCGCCGGCATGTACGCTCAGGTGCGCAGGCAGTCCTTCGATGTATTTGGCATAGCGCAAAATGAGCGCCCCGAGTTCGGTGAACTCCGAGATGCTGCCACTGCCCCTACTGAGTATTTTGCTGGCGCCAGCGGGCAGGCCAAAAACCTTACTGAGTTCGTGGACGCAAGCGCGGTATTGAAAGGTGCTGTAGGTGCAGAGCCAAGCGGCGTTTGGGTAGCGCTCAAAGATGTAGCGAATGACGTCGTCGCGGTCTTTCCAGGAGAAGTCGATGTCGAAATCGGGCGGATTTTTGCGGTAAAGATTGATGAAGCGCTCAAAATAGAGGTCGAGTTCGAGTGGGTCGACGTCTGTAATGCGCAAGAGATAAGCCACAATGCTGTTGGCGCCACTGCCCCGCCCTACGTAAAAATAGCCTTTGGCCCGCGCATAGGAAGTGAAGTCATGGGTGATGAGAAAATAAGAGAGGTAGTTTTTCTCGGCGATGATATCGAGTTCCATCTCGATGCGCGCGATGATTTCGTCGGTGATTGTGCTGTAGCGATAAGCCAATCCTTCGGCGCAAAGTTCTCTTAAGTGCTGTAAGTCTAAGGCTTTGGAGCCGTGGAGGTGTCTGGGTTGCTGCGGCGGAGCTTCTTCACCAAAAGTAAAGGAGATGTGGCAGGCGGCGAATTGTTGTTGGGTGTTGGCATACAACTCAGGCGCCGCCGCAAAAGCCTCCTTACACTGTGCAGCAGACAGTAGGCGTTCGGTTGGCGGCGCTTGGTCTTGTGCTGGCAATTTAGACAAGAGGCAATTACTGGCGATAGCGCGCAGCAAGCGATGGGTGTTGTGGTCGCGTTTGTGGCGGAAGGTCATGGGGTGGTCTGCGACGTATTTGTGGGCTTCAAAACGCGCCGGCTGCCGCTGCCATTGAAAGATTTGCTGGGGCTGAACAGCAATGAATTCGTGTGCGCGCAAGTGTGCGGGTTGTTGTTCAAAAGGATACCACACCCAGCAATCTGCAAACGCAGGCAGCGGCAGTGCAAAAGGCTTGGCCTGCAGCAGGTGTTCGCTAAGAAAGGTATTGAGCTCTTGGAAACCGGTGTTGCTGCGCGCAATAATCGTGGCAAGGTGCTGCAGGCTGTGGCGCAGCTCTAAGCCCAAGAGCGGCTGTAGCCCCGCAGCTTGCGCAGCGCGCGCAAAAGCCAAGCCCGAACCCGTATGATTGATGTCGGTGAGCAGCAATTGCGCATGGCCATTTTGCTGGGCCCACAGCACCAATTCTTCGGGCTTGAGTATGCCATAGCCTAAACTGAAACAAGAGTGTACGCGCATGTGCGAAATGATAGATGAATGACTTGCTCTTTAAATACTGCGATTGGCCAACAAAATAGGCGGCTCTCCGTCGAAAGGATTATGGTAGCCAATGCTTCTGGCTTCTAATCCCACAGC
>JAIPCC010000082.1 GCA_021738405.1 Crocinitomicaceae bacterium
ATGTAGGGCGCTAGTGAGTTCGGTGAGGTTGTGCATGGTGGGCTCACCACCGGTAATGACGACAAAATCAGTAGGCGTTTGCCCTACAGCTGCGACGATGTTCTCAATGGTGAGGTATTGATTGGGTGAGATGTCCCAACTTTCTTTGACATCGCACCACACGCAGCCGACATCACAACCTGCTAAACGGATGAAATAGGCTGCTCTTCCGCTGTGACTTCCTTCGCCTTGCAGGGTGTAGAAGTGTTCCATGACGGGCAAAGTTGACTGTTGTATCATTTGGTAAAGTTACCTAAAATGTTAAATTTGTTGTAAATCATTCGCATGAAAGCACACCTACTATCCGTAATCTTACTGACTACCACCCTACATGCACAGCAAATCGGTAATGCCGGATTCGAAAACTGGGACAACCTCGGTTCAAATCAAGAAGAGCCCACCAATTGGTCTTCTTTCAAGACGGCAACAGGTAGTTTTGCGACGTTTGCATCCAAGCAAGTCGAGCGTTCAAGCAATGTGCGCCCGGGCGCTACAGGTAGCTATTGTGCTAGAATTTGGTCCAAGAGCACTTTGGGAATTGTGGCTAATGGTGTCGTCACAACTGGTCGCATGAACATGGGGAGCTCAAACTTAAGCAGCCCAGACAACTATAATTATACGGTATTGAACGACGCTGCTTTCTCAGAGGCACTCACACTTGCTCCCGACTCCATCGTTTTTTGGGCGCGTTACACCGCTGCAGCCACGCAAAAAGCAGGCATGCACGCCGTAATTCACGATCAATTTGCAGTCCAAGACCCGATTAACGCGGCCTCAGAACCATTCGTGGTTGCCGACGCCGATTTTCAGTTTTCGCCAACTAACAACACTTGGACGCGCTTCTCCGTTCCCTTCAACTACACGGTCAATACAGGTCTGGCGCCTAAATTCATCCTGTTGACTTTCACCACTAATCATATTCCCGGCGGCGGCAGTGCCAATGATGAGGTGTTGATTGACGACGTTGAATTGATATATAATCTTGTCGGAATGGGTGCTCAAAATGAAAATCAAGGACTTCTAATCTCTCTCGATGAAAATAAGCTGGTATTGATTGAAGGTTCCGCCCCTCAAGAAGTTGTGGAAATTTATAAGTTGTCTGGTCAGTTGCTGCAACAAACGACTGTTTCACAAATCAACGGAACGACTCTTCCTTCCGGATTCTATATCATCCGTTGCGCTGGAACTGGTGCAAAAATTTATGTGCCTTAGTTGGACTTGAGGTAGTGACGCAGCCAATTCATGGCGCTCAATGTGGTCATTTCCAAGTTGCGTTCGCGGTTGTCGCCAAACTGAAAGCGCTGTGCAACTGTTCCGTTGGGGCCACTCAAACCAATCCAGACCAAACCGACAGGTTTTTCAGTACTCCCGCCTGTTGGCCCAGCTACACCGGTTGTAGATAGACAATAATCAACGCCCAAAAGCCAGCGTCCGTTGGCTGCCATTTCTAGTGCAACTGCTTCACTGACGGCGCCATGTTGCTCCAACACCTGGGCATTTACTTCTGCAATCTTGACTTTGAGTTCGTTTGAATAGGTAAGTAGTGCTCCTTGGTAATAGGCCGATGCGCCAGAAATGCGCGCGATATGCTGCGCCAATAAACCTGCGGTACAGCTCTCTACGGTGCCTATAGTGGCGTTTTTCGCTAAAAGTTGTTGTCCAAGTGCTGCTTCAAGTGTGGTTTCGCCGTAGCCAAAAATATGCGCCGGAATGCGCTCTTCTAACTCAGCAAAAAAGCGATCGATGAGCGCAGCGTTTTCGTCGCCAGTGTAGGAACTCAGGCGCAGCTTTACGATTCCCGGTGCGGGAAGATAGGCCAAGCCCAAGCCGGCAGCCCTCACGCGGTCTTCCCAATCGGCAATTTGATCGGCTAAAAAGGACTCTCCAATGCCTTGCGTATGCATGGTTTTGTGGTAGAGTGTTGCCCCTACAAAAAGCTTTTCAAGTAAAGGAAAGGCTTCTTCGGTCATGATGGTTTTCATTTCGTAGGGCACGCCTGGCAAAGAAATGAAAATGACCTTATTGTGCTCAAACCACATGCCTGCAGCAGTGCCGCGGCGGTTTTTGAGGATGGTAGCTTTCGTGGGCAAAGCCGCTTGTTGCACATTGACCTCTAGCATCGGTTTATTGCGGCTCGCAAAGAAACCTTCAATTTGTGTAAGTGTGGCCTGATGTATTTCTAGCGGGCTGTCAAAATAGCTGGCCAAAGTATATTTGGTGAGGTCGTCTTTGGTGGGGCCGAGACCACCGGTGATGATCACGCAGTTGGTGTTGGGCATGATGCCCTCTAAAGCGGCAACTATGGCTTGAGGTTCGTCGGCAATGGTGAGGCTGCGCTGTACGCGAAATCCTCGGTTGGCCATTTCTTGTCCGATCCAGGCAGCATTTGTATTGATGGTTTGTCCGATGAGTAATTCGTCGCCAATGGCAAGTACTTCTACTTTCATGCTTTTTTGAATTTGGCAATGGCTTCTATGTGGCCGGTGTGCGGAAATTGATCGACGAGCGCATATTTTTCGAGCACGTAACCCGCTTCGGCAAGGGTATTGGCATCTCGGGCTTGAGTAGACGGGTTGCAGCTGATGTACACAATGCTATCTGCATCGAGTGCAATGACTTTCTGGAGGGTTTTGGGTGCAATGCCAGCGCGCGGCGGATCGAGCATAATGCGCTTGATTTTACCTTGAAAATCGGGATATTCTTTAAGGAATTTACCGACGTCTGCAGCAAAAAACTCCACGCTGTGGATGCCGTTTTTGGCTGCATTTTGCTTGGCGTCTTCGATGGCTTTTTCGACGATATCTACGCCAATAATGCGTACATCGGGGTTGCGTTTGGCCATCAGTTGGCCAATAGTGCCGGTGCCGCAAAATAAGTCCATAGCGATGTCTCCAGGCTCAAAAGCGTCTTCGAATAGATAGTCTAGGGCTTTGTCGTAGAGGAGTTCTGCGCAAGATGGATTGGTCTGAAAAAAACTTTCCATACTGATCTGAAAACGCAAACCAGCGAGTTCTTCTTCAATGACTGCTTGCCCAAAAATGAGTTGTGAATGACCGTTCTCTATTTTCGCGCGGTCGGCGACGTTGTCGTTGATGGTGTGCCAGAGCCCGGCTATTCTGCCAGGATGTAGGGCCTGCAAGAAAGTTGCAAAAGCTTGTACATCAAAGTGTTCAATTCCTTCATTTGAAGTGACTAAGTTGATGAGCAGTTGGTCGTTGAGAAAGGACTTGCGCACCACAATATGGCGAAAGAAGCCCTTTTTTTGAGGTGGATGCCAAGCGGGAAGGCCCGTTTTTTGGAGAAAGCTGCGCAGTTCTTTGAGTTGGGTTTCCCATTGTTCGTCAAAAAGTCCGCTTGCTTTATTGAGGCTCTCGACTTTCCACCAGGTTCCGCGGCGTTTGAAGCCTAGTGCAAAGGCGTCGTCGAGTTCTTCATTGGTGGTGAGGTCGTGCTCAATACAAGAAAAGCTGTACTCCATTTTGTTGCGGTAGTGGTAGTGCTGAGGCGACGAAATGAACGTATCAAATTTTGCTTTGACGTCGCTGAGCCCACTGAGTTTAGCAAATGTTGTTAGGGTACTTTCTTGCTTATACGCTTCTTGGATGGCCACTGGTACATGAATGTACGGGCCTCCAGAAATTTCTTGAAAATTGGAGATGGTTTCGCTATCGGCACGCTGGAGCACCTCTAGCAATTTGGCTTCTGCAAAAGTTTTGCGCTTGGTTTCGATTTTAGCCCGAACGAGCTGGCCCGGAAAGGCGTTGTCTACAAAAATGACAAAAGGACCTTTGTCTGTCTGAATTCGAGCGATGCCTCGCCCTCCAAATGCGTAATCTACTATCTGAAGGTCGATTTCTTGAGCGCGTTGTAAGATCATATCATGCCGCGAATAACGCCGTTTTCTGCTGTTTGTATAAATCCGATGATTTCTGCCCGAAGCGGGCTTTCTGACATGGTGTCTTCAACGATTTTGATGCCTTTTGACACGTTGCTGTTTTGCACGTAAAGGATGCGATAGATGTCTTCGATTTCGCGAACTTGTTCTTCGCTAAAGCCGCGTCTTCTCAGACCTACGGAATTGACACCCGCATAAGATAGCGGTTCTCTCGCTGCCTTCACATAGGGCGGAACGTCTTTTCGGATCAGGGAGGCACCGCCAATAAAAGCGTGCTTGCCAATGTGTGTAAATTGCTGGGCTGCGGCTTTGCCTTCTAGAATGGCCCAGTCGTCTATGGTGACGTGGCCAGAAAGACCGGTGTAGCTCGCTAAAATCACGTTGTTGCCAATTTGGCAATCGTGGGCGATGTGCACGTAAGTCATGAGTAGGCAGTTGTCGCCGATGGTGGTTTTGAGTTTGTCGTTGGTGCCGCGGTGAATGGTGACGCACTCGCGGATTTTGGTATGATTACCGATTTCTACAGTCGTGTATTCGTTGCCGAACTTGAGGTCTTGTGGAATCACGCCAACGCTAGCGCCAGGGAACACATCGCAGTCTTCGCCAATACGCGTACCGGGGTACAGCACCGCGTTAGAGTGGATGTGACAGCCGTTGCCAATGATGACGTCCGGATGAATCACGGCAAAAGGGTCAATGCGCACATTTTGCCCAATTTGCGCATCTAGAGAGACAGAGGCGAGGTTGGAAATCATTCGGCTTTGTCTTTGATGATTTGTGCAAGCATACTCGCTTCCGAAACGACCTTGCCGTTCACGTAGGCTGTGCCGCTCATTTCGACGAGGCCGCGGCGAATAGGTGAGTTGAGAACGAGTTCAAATACCACTGTATCGCCCGGGACAACTTTTTGCTTGAAGCGGACGTTGTCGATTTTCATGAAATAAGTAGAGTACAAGTGTGGTTCTTCGACCTGAGAAAGCGCATAGATTCCACCCACCTGCGCCATTGCTTCAATTTGCAAAACGCCTGGGAATACTGGGTTACCAGGAAAATGCCCAGTGAAAATAGGCTCGTTCATGGTGATGTTCTTGACGCCAATGATGGAAGTCGGATGGATTTCCATGATTTTGTCAACCATCAAGAAAGGGTAACGATGCGGCAGCATTTGCTCGATGTCTTGGGTGGTGTAGAGCGGATCTTTGGTAAGGTCAAACACGCGACCTGAAAGTTGTTGTTTCTTGATTTGATCCTTGAGTACTTTGGCAAAACGTACGTTTCCTGAGTGGCCGGGTCTTGCGGCTAAAATGTGTGCCTTGATGGGTTTGCCAACGAGCGCGAGGTCGCCGACGATATCGAGTAGTTTGTGGCGAGCAGGTTCGTTTTCGCATTGTAACTTACTGGAGTTCAGTACGCCAATGCTATCGGGGCTCACTTGTAGTTTTTCCTTGCCCAAAAGCTCTGCGAGTTCATCGAGTTCTTTTTGGTTGATGTCTGGGCGGTCTACGAGGACAATAGCGTTGTCGAGGTCGCCTCCTTTGATGAGGTTGTTTTTGGCAAGATATTCGAGCTCTCGAAGGAATACAAAGGTGCGGCAATGTGCAATTTCTTTGTTGAATTCGCCGATGTTGTACATGCTGGCGTGTTGGGTGCCGAGTACGGGTGAGTTGTAATCGACCATGACGGTGAGGCGGTATTCTTTGTCTGGAATGGCCAGGAATTCAATGCCTTTGTCGAGGTCTTCCCAAGGAATGTTTTCGCTGAGTTCAAAGTAGTCGCGAACAGCGTCTTGATCTTGGTAGCCCATGGCTTCTATTGCCTGCACGAAAGGCAAAGCACTGCCATCCATGATTGGAATTTCGGGGCCGTCTAGCTTGATGAGCGCGTTGTCTACTTGGCAACCGTAAAGCGCTGCAAGCACGTGTTCTGTGGTGTAGACGCGCGCGCCGTGTTGTTCTAGGGTTGTGCCGCGGTCTGTAGCAACGACGTAGTCGACGTCTGCTTTGATAATGGGTTGGTTGTCGAGGTCGGTGCGTTGAAATTTATAGCCGTGATTGGCTGGTGCAGGGCAAATTTCTAAGCGTACTTTTTCACCGGTATGTAAACCGACTCCTTCAAATACGAGGGAATCTTTGATGGTGCGTTGTTGTTCTGTCATGCTTCTTTGTTTTTGAGCAGCTCTTTGAGTTTGTTTTCTAAATCTTGTATTTTGGTAATGAGCCCAGGCAATTTGCGAAAGCCAATATGAGAGCGCTTGTAGTCGTTTATCGGAATAGCCGGCGTGCCCATGAGGGTGTCGGCTTTTTTGACTGTTGATGGAATACCTGATTGGGCCACAATTTTGGTGTGGTCTGCTATCGTGAGGTGCCCTGCGATACCCGTTTGGCCGCCGATCATGACGTGCTTACCGATTTTAGCAGAACCAGCTATACCGACCTGAGCAGCCATTGCGGTGTGCTGATCGACATCTACGTTGTGCGCAATCTGACAAAGGTTGTCTATTTTGACCCCTTTGCGAATGAAGGTAGAGCCCATGGTGGCGCGGTCTATGCTGCAGTTGGAGCCGATTTCGACGTCGTCTTCGATGACCACATTGCCAATTTGTGGAATTTTGCTGTACACGCCGTTTGCGTCGGGGGCAAAACCAAAGCCGTCTGAACCAATAACAGCACCGGCATGGATAATGCAGCGCGCCCCGATATGACATTCTTTGTAAACGTTTACCGATGGGTAGATGGTTGTGTGTTCGCCAACCGTCACATTTTCTTGAAGGACAACATGAGGATGAATTTGACAGTTGTCGGCAATTTTGACGTTGGCACCGATGTAAGCAAAAGCGCCGATGTAGACGTTTGCTCCGATTTGCGCGCTGTCGTGAATAAAGCAAGGTTGTTCAATGACGGCCTCTTTTTTATTCATGCTGTCGTAGAGCGCTAGCAATTGCGCAAAACATGCGTAAGCGTTGGCCACTTTGATGAGTGTGAGCGCAGCAGGGAGCGCTTTTAGAGCTGTAAATGTGTTGTTGACAATGCAAATACTCGAGCCCGTGGTGTAAATGAAAGGCTCGTATTTGGGGTTGGAAAGAAAACTAAGCGCGCCTTCTTGGCCTTCTTCAATTTTGGCTAAAGCGCTAACGGTGGCGTCGGGATTACCGATGACTTCTCCGTTTAATAAACCAGCAATCTGCGCTGCAGTAAATTCCATGATT